>NZ_DATMGG010000051.1:0-4614 GCF_035555815.1 Sphingomonas sp. | reverse complement strand
CGCTGTGGGTGTCTAGGATCGCCACGCCCAGCCGCCCGCGGCTGCGCTGTTCGATGCGGCGGATCGTCTCCGCGAATACCCGCCCCCCGAACTGCGCGTTTTTCTGCGCCCACGCCAGCGGCGGGTCGATCGCCGCCAGCGCCGCGATCCCGCCCAGCCCGAGCAATATTTCCCGCCGATCCATCCGCCGTCTCCCATGTTCGATGCGCGCAGGATGCGGCCGCGTGCGGGGCGGCACAATCGATCATATCTGGACGCAGCCACTCGAAAAACTAATGTCATGGCCATGGATAGATCGCAGATCCCGCTCAATGCCCTGCGCGCGTTCGAGGCGTCGGCGCGCCACCTCAGCCTGACCCGCGCCGGGCTGGAACTGCGCGTCAGCCAGGCGGCGGTCAGCCATCAGGTCAACCGGCTGGAGGATGTGCTGGGGGTGCGGCTATTCCACCGCCTGCCGCGCGGGCTGGCGCTCACCGACGAGGGCGCGGCGCTGGTGCCGGTGCTGGCGGACAGCTTCGATCGGATCGCGGCGCTGCTCGATCGCTACGCCGACGGTCGCTTGCGGGAGGTGCTGACGGTCGGCGTGGTCGGCACCTTCGCCACTGGCTGGCTGTTGCCGCGCCTCGCCGGATTCGCGGCGGCGCACCCGTTCGTCGACCTGCGCATCCGCACCAACAACAACCGCGTCGACCTGGCCGGGGACGGGCTGGATTATGCGATCCGCTTCGGCGACGGCGCGTGGCACGGGGTGGAGGCCGATCCGCTGATCGCCGCGCAGCTGACGCCATTGTGTGCACCGGCACTGGCGGATCGCATCGCGTCCCCCGACGATCTCGCCGGGGAAGTGCTGCTGCGCTCCTATCGGCACGACGAATGGCCGCGCTGGTTCGCGTTGGCGGGGGCGCCGTGTCCGCCGCTGCACGGTCCGGTGTTCGATTCGTCGGTGACCACGGCGGCGGCGGCGGCGGCGGGCGCCGGGGTGGCGCTGTTGCCCCCGGCGATGTTCGGCCCTGCGCTGGAACGCGGCGATCTGGTCCGCCCGTTCGCGCAGCAGGTGGAGACCGGCCGTTACTGGCTGACCCGGCTCAAGACGCGCGCGCCGGGCGCGGCGATGCGGGCCTTCCGCGAATGGATCGTCGCGGTGGAATAGTTCGTTCGCGTTACCTTGCCCGCTCGTCACCCCGGCCTTGTGCCGGGTTCCACTATGCCCGGCGCGCTGCCTTGCGATGTCCGGCCGCTCGCGTGCTTCCCGATAGACCCGGCGCAAGGCCGGGCTGACGGTCCACGCGCGAGGGCAAACCCTTCGCCAGCTCATACCGCGTCCTAATCCCGCGTGATGCCCGCGCTCCACGCATATCCGCGATACAGCGGCCGGAACCGGGCGGTCAGCCCGCGCGCCGCCGCCACCTCGCGCGCCGCCGGGTCCAGCTCCGCGCGCGGCGTCACGTCGAACTTCGCCAGCCACGCGAACAACAGCTTGCGCCACGCCCCCGGCAATCCCTCCTGCTGGCCGAAATCGACGATCGACAGCCGTCCGTCCGGCCCCAGCACCTCGGCGCCGCGCGCGATCGTGCCGCGCCAGTCGGGGATCATCGACAGCGTGTAGCTCATGAACACCCGGTCGGGCGCGTCGATGCCGAACAGCGCCTTCGGGTCGAACGTCGTCGCGTCGCCCTGCGCCAGCGTGATGCGATCCGCCAGCCCGGCGCGCGCCACCGAAGCGCGCGCGGTCTCCAGCATCGCCTCGGAAATGTCGAAGCCGTAGAAACGCGCCTGCGGCCAGACCTTGGCCGCCGCGATCAGGTTGCGCGCGGTGCCGCATCCCACCTCGATCACACTGCCCCCCGGCGGCGGCGCCAGTTCGCGGATCAGGCGGTCGCGCCCCAGCAGGTAATATTTGCGGGTGAAGTCGTAGAAATGGCGCTGCGACCGATAGATCGCATCCATGTGGCGCGCGTGCTCATGCGCGTCGTGACCGGCCATCTACTTCAGCACATAGAGATGGACGCCGCCGTAGATCGCCGAGCGGTCCCGAACGGTATAGTCGAGCGATTCGTCGGCGCGATAATCCCAGCGGTCGAGGATCGCGTCGGGCACGCGGCCCGGCAGCAGGCTGGGCGCGGCGGCGGTGCGGAACAGCACGCGCGCGCCCGGCCGGGCGGTGCGGGTGATCTGGGTCCACAGCGCGGTCAGCACCTCGTCGGTCATCCAGTCCTGCGCGTCCAGCAGGATATAGCGGTCGAGCGAGGCGTCGGGCATCGCCGCCAGATAGTCGCCGAAATTGATGTGGCGCACCTCGACCCGGTCGATCCGGTCGACCACGTCGCGGTAATTGTCGGGCTGGAGATAGGGCGGCAGCGGCGCGTCCGGACCCTTGCCGTATCCGCGCCCGAACGCCTGCCACGCGAAATAATTGTCGGCCAGGTCGAAGTCGCAGGCGAGCTTCTCCAGCCGGCGGCGCAGCACCACGCGCATCCCCTCGGGATCGTCCGACGCCAGCGAATCATATTGCGCCGGCGGGATGCCCAGCCCGAACAGCGACGCCGGCTGGTCGACGATCCAGCGGACGAATTTCTTGTCAAAGATCGGCGCGAACTTGGTCTCGAAGATCGCGCGCTGCTCGTCGATCGTCTTGGCCTCCAGGATCGCCTTGGGATCGAGACCATAGGCCTTGGCGAGCAGATGGGCCATGCCGATGAACCCGCCCAGCAGCCCGCGCTTGTAGAAGCCGCGCGTGAACGCGCCGATCCGCCGCCGGCCGATCAGGTCGCGGCCTTCCCAATAGCGCCGCGTCGTCTCGTCCAGATGCGGGCGGACGTGGTGCATATAGGCGCGGACATTGTCCTTCGAGCTGGCGTCGGCAAAGAACCGGCGGAACGAGTCGTAATCGGGCAGGTGGCGCGCGGCGGCGAGCTTGAGCTTGTTGAGCGCGATATGCGCGGTGTTGAGGTCGACGGCGGTGATCGCGGCGGGGCCGGCGGTGAGGTAGCTCAGTACGTTGCAGCCGCCCGACGCGATCGTCACGACATGGCTGTCGGGCTGGATCGCCAGCGCCTCCATGTCGACTTCGGGGTCTTCCCAGATCTGGGCATAGACCAGCCCGCGAAAGGCGAAGGAGAAGGTGCGTTCCAGCAGGCCCTGCCTGCTCAGATGCTCGTGGCGATGCACCGCATCACGGACGGCGTGGTTGCGCGGCGCCTTGGCTGCCATGGTCTTCTTACGCTCCATTGGAGCCCGTGCTCATACGGGGTCCGATGGCGCTAGGCCAGCACGGTGTCAGTTTCGTGACCGTTTGTGACGGGCGGTCGAAACGGGGCGGTCGAAACGGGCGGGCGATCGGTACGCGCGAACAGGGTGGCATTCGTCGCGATCCCGGACTAGGGGGACGCCACACCCGCACTCAAGGACCATTGCCGCCTTCATGCGCATCGCCATCGCCGCGGATCATGCCGCGTTCGCCCTGAAATCGACGCTCGCCGAATGGCTCAGCGGGGAGGGGCATGATGTGCTCGACCTCGGCACCGACGGCCCCGAAAGCGTCGATTATCCCGACTATGGTTACAAGCTGGCGCGCGCGATCGCCGACGGCCGCGCGCCGGTCGGCATCGCGCTGTGCGGTTCGGGCATCGGCATCTCGATCGCGGTGAATCGCGAACCGGCGTGCCGCTGCGCGCTGGTGTCGGAGCCGCTGTCGGCCAGCCTCGCCCGCCAGCACAACGACGCCAACGTCCTCGCGCTCGGCGCGCGGCTGACCGGCGTCGACATGGCAAAGGCGTGCGTCACCGCCTTCCTCGCCACCGATTTCCTTGGCGACCGCCATTCCGCCCGCGTCGACAAACTCGGCGCCCCCGATCTTGATGGAGATGCCCGATGAGCAGCCAACCCGCCAACGATTCCCAGCCCGACGGCTTCTTCACCCGCGGCCTGGCCGATGCCGATCCGGCGGTGTTCGCCGGCGTCCGGCACGAACTGAAGCGCGAGCAGCACCAGATCGAGCTGATCGCCAGCGAGAACATCGTGTCCAAGGCGGTGCTGGAGGCGCAGGGCAGCGTCTTCACCAACAAATATGCCGAAGGCTATCCCGGCAAGCGTTACTATCAGGGCTGCGCGCCGTCCGACGAGGTCGAGAGCCTCGCGATCGATCGCGCCAGGCAGCTGTTCGGCTGTGATTTCGCCAACGTCCAGCCGCATTCGGGCGCGCAGGCCAATGGCGCGGTGATGCTCGCGCTGGTCAAGCCGGGCGACACCATCATGGGGCTCAGCCTCGATTCGGGCGGCCACCTGACCCATGGCGCAAAGGCGGCGATGTCGGGCAAGTGGTTCAACGCCGTCCCCTATGGCGTGCGTCCCGACACCCACCTGATCGACTTCGACGAGGTCGCGGCGAAGGCGCGCGAGCATCAGCCCAAGCTGATCATCGCCGGCGGCTCCGCCTATCCGCGCCAGATCGACTTCGCGAAGTTCCGCGCGATCGCCGATGAAGTCGGCGCGTACTTCATGGTCGACATGGCGCACTTCGCCGGTCTCGTCGCCGGCGGCGCGCACCCCACGCCGTTCGGCCACGCCCACGTCGTCACCACCACCACGCACAAGACGCTGCGCGGCCCGCGCGGC
>NZ_DATMGG010000050.1:0-33332 GCF_035555815.1 Sphingomonas sp. | reverse complement strand
CGGGCGTGTGGGGCATCCGGCTGGAGGATTGCTTCTACATGACGCCGTCGGGGCCGAAGTTCTTCTCCGTCCCGCCGCCCTCGATCGACAAGCCGTTCGACTGATCTTTCAACCGGGGGAATCCGACATGTCCATGCGTTTCGCACTGACGCTGCCGTTGCTGTTTGCCTGCGCGACCCCGGCGGTCGCGCAGGATCAGGGCGAGGCCTCGACCAGCCCGGCCTATCCGCGCATCGCGCCCGAGCGCGAACGCGCCGACATCCGCGACGCGTGGCTGAAGGAGCGGCTCGACACCGTCGCCCCGGCGCTGATGCGCGAACACGGCATCGACATGTGGGTGCTGGTGGCGCGCGAATATCTGGAGGACCCGGTGGTCTCCACGATGCTCAACGCCACCAACCTGCGCGCGCGGCGGCGGACGATCCTGGTGTTCTTCGACCCCGGCAACGGCAAGCCGGTCGAGCGGCTGGTGATCAGCAAGCACGGCATGGGCGAGATGTTCGCCGGATCGTGGGACATGGACAAGCAGCCCGACCAGTGGAAGCGGCTGGCCGAGGTGATCAGCGAGCGCAATCCGAAGAAGATCGCGCTCAACACATCGTCGCTGCTCGCCTTCGCCGACGGCATGACCTACAGCCAGTACAACGACCTGCTGGCGGTGCTGACGCCCGAACAGAAATCGCGGGTGGTGTCGGGCTTTCCGCTGGCGATCGGCTGGCTGGAAACGCGCACCGCCGCCGAGATGAAACGCTATCCCGAAATCGTCCGTATCGCCCATGCGATCATCGGCGAGGGCTTTTCGGGGAAGGTCATCAAGCCGGGCGTCACCACCAACCTCGATCTGGTGTGGTGGTATCGCCAGCGGGTGCGCGACCTGGGGCTCGATTCCTGGTTCCAGCCGTCGGTCTCTGTCCAGCGCCGTGGGACGCCCGGCATCCTGCGCGAGGAAGCGTCGGTGATCGAGAAGGGGGATATGCTGCGCGTCGACTTCGGCATCGTCTACCTCGGCTTCAACACCGATACGCAGCATATGGCCTATGTGCTGCGCGACGGGGAGAGCGACGCGCCGGCGGGATTGAAGGCGGGGTTGCTCGCCAACAACGGCGTGCAGGACGCGGTAACCTCCGAATTCCGCGTCGGGCGCACCGGCAACGAAGTGCTGGCCGCGGCGCGGGCCAAGGCGATCGCCCAAGGTCTGGAACCGCGGATCTATTCGCATCCGATCGGCTATCATGGCCACGGCGCGGGCAGCGCGATCGGCCTGTCGGAGGAGCAGAATTTCGTACCGCACGGCGAATATCGGCTGCGCCCCAACATCGCCTGGTCAATCGAGCTGACCGCGACCGCTGCGGTGCCCGAATGGGACGGGCAGACCGTCGCCTTCCAGAGCGAGGAGGATGCGTTCTTTGACGGCAAGACCGTCCGCTACATTGACGGCCGCCAGACCAAATTCCACCTGATCCGCGCGGAGGATTGAGGCAGCGGGAGTGAGGTCGGACGACCGTGGGCGGCGCCCCGACGGTATCGCACGATGCCTGTCCGGCCGCTCCTCAAAACCAGACCAGGCCAAACCAAAACCCGCCATTCCCGCGCAGGCGGGAATCGGTTTTCGTCGGCACCAGTGAGTCTCGCCGCCCTCAGCGACAACTGATTTCCGCCCGCGCGGGCATGCCGCTTGGTTGAGGGAAGCAGGGCAACTCGCGAGGTTGCCGCCACCGGCCGCCGATTACCGGACGCGCTCCGCGCCCGGCCGCGTTTCGGTTGCTCCCCGCCCCGGCTGCGCGCCGGGGCGGGGAGCAACCGCTTACTTGTACCGCCAACTCGTCACATCGGCGCCCGCCGGTGCCGTATCCGCGATCCGCTTCATGATCTTCGACACGTACATCGAATTATAGCGCAGGCGCGTGATGCCGTTGGGCTGGGTCGGGTCGCCGTTCCAGCAATGCTCGGCGCGGTCGCCATAGGCGACCTCGGCGTCGGCGGGGGGATTGCTGGTCTTCTTCAGGAACTCTTCGGTCAGGTAGACGGCGTTGTTGAGGTAGAAATTGTCCATGTCGCCGACATAGAGGTGGATCTTTCCACGCAATTTCGGCCCCAATGTCGCCCAGTCGCGCTCCATGATGTGGCGCAGGTCGTAGTTCTCGCGCCAATAGGCGGCGACCGACTTGTCGATCTTGCCCGTGGTCTTGTCCCAGATGCGCTTGGGGTAACCGTCCTCGCCCATCGGCGAATAGACCGCCTCCCAGATGTCCCACTGGCCGCCAGAGCGCGATTTGTCGCCGATCACCCGTTCGTAACGGTTCTCCTGTTCCACCGTCCAATTGACGTGGCCCAGATAGTCGCGGTTGATCGGGATCGGCACGCTGCCGAACATGCCGAACTTATAATAGGCGTTGTCGTCATCATAGATGTTGATGACCTTGGTCTGACGGAAATCGATCGAATCCGGGCATGACGCGAACGCGCCATTGTATTCGTCCGGGTATTTGACCTGTGCCGCCAGCGCGATCCAGCCGCCGGTCGACCCGCCATAGACGAACCGCGCCCAACCCTGACCGATGCCGCGGAATTTCTTTTCCAGCGCCGGAATGAATTCATACTGGATCGCGTCGCCGTACGGCCCCAGGTTTTCGGAGTTCACCGCATAGCTGTCATCGAAATACGGATTGGAATGGTCGATCTCGATGATCAGCATTCGCGGGAAATCGGGCGAGGCCCATTTTTGGTAAAAATCATAGGCTTCCTGCTCCTGGATGCGGTTGTAGCAATCCATCTGGAAGCGCGCGGCATAGACGCACGGCGCGTTGGGGTCGGGCGGCGTCGTGCGGAAATTGGCGAAGCCCTGCGGGAAGTGGCCGTGGTTGATGATCAGCGGATACCGCGCCTCTGGATGCTTGTCGAAATCCCTGGGCAGCAGGACATAGGCGTTGAGATAGGTGTCCCGGCCCCAGAATTTGGACAGGCTAGGGCTCTTGAACTTGAAATATTTGACGTGCTCGGTGTCCTGCGGTTCCGGAACCGGGGGCAGCGCCGTGTCGAGCACCAGCTTGATCTCGCCCGGCCGCTTCGGATCGAATGTCACCTGAACCGGCTTGCTGATCAGGTTGCCCGGCTCCTTGCGCCAGTTCTGCCCCGCGCCGCGCGCGGCGGGCAGCTTCACCACCTTGCCGTTCGACAGGTGGAAGGTGTCGTACTTGTTCAGCACCGCCTGCACCCAATAGGTGCCGGCCGGAATCTCGGGCATCGATTCGAGCGGGTAGCCGGTGATGCCGTTGCCGATCACGGTCGACTGGCGCGGCTTGAAATCATTGACGTCGACGCCAAAGATCTGCGCGGATTCTAGCCCGCGCGCCGCCTGAAAACGCGGCTCCGATTTCGGGTCCTTGCTGAAGATCAGCAGCACGCGCCCGTCGTAGCTGGCCTGCGGCAGTTTATCGCCCAGTTCGACGCGAAAGCTTTCAGCATGGGCGGCCGGGCAGGCGGCAGCGGTGCCGAGCAGGGCGGTCGCCCCCAGAAAACGACGAAACATCCCCATATTCCCCCCTTTTCGAACGCTTAGCGTGCGAGCGATATACGGATAACGTATACCGATTGGGGAGGCGACTCCTTTTGCGCACGCCTGTTCGGACAGCGCCCGATCTGGACTGGACCCTGCCTTGTCTTTGCGAACGGGCGCAGTCGGGAGAAGCAATCCTGCTACGTGCGCGCGGCCGTGGATCAGCCAAGGAAAGCGCCGCACAAGCCAGTTTGCGCCCGCGCTTCGATTCTAACGCGTCGCCAGCCGTCGTGCGCGCGGCGAATGCTCCGCGCCGGTGCCGCGCAGGCGATCGATCGCGCTCCACACCAGCAACGCTGCCGCGACCCGGACACAGGTTAGCGCGCCGCTGATCCGTCCGGGCGCGCGGCGGGGGCGGGGCGTGGATCGGCCGGGATGGCGCGCAACCGCGCGCAACGCGGGAGGAAGCGCGACCCAGCGCGCGCCGGACCGAATCATGTCCCGCCCGCATCGTTCGCAATCGCTGAACGCGAGGCCCCGGTGGACAGTGGTGTGGAACGACGGCCGGTGTCCGCACAGAACGCAACGGAGATTCATCTTGTGACTCAGCGGCCCGCCAGAAGTTGGGGTATCAGAGGAGATAAGCAACGTCGATACACGCCCCGGCGACAAGGAAACACTTCCCCGCCGGCCGATTACATGGATCGTTTACCATGTTCTTGGGCGATCGAGTCAATGGTTTCTATAGGTCAAAATGATGATTCTGACGTAATAGTGCGTAATCCGTCCTGAATAGGGAAATATTGGATCGACCAGAGTTAGAGTGACTTGTAAAATCTCAAATCGGGACGGTTAAAGGAGAGTTGCAACTTGAGCGGGGCGGGTAGAGCCGGGCGGGGCGCTCATGGACATACCACCTCAATACCAGTTATGAGCCGCGCGCGAGGATCGACGATGAACTATTTCCTGGGAATCGACGCGGGCGGAAGCCATTGCCGCAGCCGGCTGATCGACGCCGACGGCACTATTCTGGGCGTCGGTGAGACCGGGCCGGCCAACACGCGGGTCGGTCTGGAGACGCTCTATGCGACGCTGATGGAGGCGGCGGGCCAGGCGATCGCGATGGCCGGACTCGACGACGCGCAGGCCGCGACCATCGCCGCCGGGATCGGCATCGCCGGGCTGACCCGCGCCGGCGTGCGCGCCCGGATCGAGGGGCTGGCGTGGCCGTTCGAGGCGGTGCGTTTCGAAACCGACGCCGTGATCGCCAATATCGGCGCGCACATGGGACAGGACGGCGCGACGCTGGTGATCGGTACCGGCAGCATCGCCCAGATCCGGCATGAGGGGAAGAATTTCGCGATCGGCGGCTATGGCTTTCCGATCTCCGACGAGGGCAGCGGCGCGGCGTTGGGCCTGAGCGCGATGCGCCACGCGCTGCGCGCGCTCGACGGGCGGACCAAGCCGACCCCGCTGAGCAGCGCGGTCACCGCGCGGTTCGATCATGAGACGGTACGGGCGGTGGCGTGGATGGATGAGGCGACGCCGCGCGACTATGCCGCCTTCGCCCCGCTGGTGATGGACTATGCCGAGGCCAACGACGCGATCGCGCGGTCGATCGTCGAGGATGCTGCGCAGCATATCGAACGGTTCATCGAGACGATCTTCGAACGGGGAGCGCCGCGCTGCGCGCTGGCGGGCGGGCTGTCGCAGCGGATGCGGCCGTGGCTGCGCGAGCGTACCGTCGCGCGGCTGAGCGAGGCGCTGGGCGATCCGCTCGACGGCGCGCTGTACCTTGCCGGATATCGCCGGGCGGCCTGACGCGCCTGCCTATCCGCCCGAACCGCCGGGCGCCGCCCGACGCTATTCGCCGACCTCCGCCAGCGCGCCCCCGATCCAGCTGCGGGTGACGCGGCGATCCTCGTCCAGATGGACCAGATCGGCGCGCAGCCCCGGCGCGATCGTGCCGGTATCGCCGTCCAGGCGGAGGAAGCGCGCCGGATTGGCGCTCGCCAGCCGCGATGCAATCGTGAGGTCGACCCCGAGCAGGTCGATCGCGTTGCGCAACGCCTCCGCCATGGTCAGCGCCGATCCGGCCAGCGTGCCGTCGGCGCCGCGCAGCACGCCGTCGGCGACGGTGATCTCGCGCCCCATCAGGCTGAACCGGGTCAGGTCGGTGCCGACCGACGGCATCGCATCGGTGACCAGCATCGCCCCGTCGACCCCGCGCGCCGCCAGCGCGATCCGCAGCGTGGCGGGGGCGACATGGTGGCCGTCGACGATCAGCCCGAAATGGCTCGCCCGATCGTCGAGCGCGGCGCCGACCATGCCGGGTTCGCGGCTGCCGAGCTGGGTCATCGCGTTGAACAGATGGGTGAACCCCGCCAGCCCTTCGTCCAGCGCGGCGCGGGTCTGGGCGTGATCGGCCATGCTGTGCCCGCCGGCGACCACCACCCCCGCCGCCGCCAGCGCGCGGATCATCCCCGGCGGCGCCAGTTCGGGCGCCAGCGTCACCAGCCGCACCCCCCGGCCGGGCCGGGTAAGCAGCGCCAGCGCCGCATCGTCGAGCGTGCGGAACTTGGCGGCGTCATGGATGCCACGCTTGTCGGCGTTGATGAACGGGCCTTCGATATGGATGCCGATCACGCCGGGCACGCCCGCGGCGATCGCTTCGTCGGTCGCGGCGATCGCACGGTCGATCACCGCCAGATCGTCGCTGATCAGTGTCGGCAGCAGCGCGGTGGTGCCATAGCGACGGTGCGCGGCGGCGATCGCGGCGATGCCGTCGACGCTGGGCGCATCGTTGAACAGCACGCCGCCGCCGCCGTTGACCTGGGTATCGATGAAGCCGGGCAGCAGCCACCCGCCGTCAAGCGTGACGACATCGTCCGCCGCCGGCGCCTCGTCCCGCTCGAGCAGGCGCAGGATGCGGCCATCCTCGATCAGGAGCCCATGGGCGGCGGAGGCGCCGTGTGGCGACAGCACGCGCGCGCCGACGATTGCGGTAGCGGTCATAGCGTGCGGGTCACCTTGGCCAGATAGGGCGGGTGATCGGGATCGCGACCGCGTGCGCGCGCCAGCGCCTCTGCCAGGCGGTAGAAGCTGGCGATCTGGCCGATCGCGCCGATCACCGGATGGGCATGGCGCACGATCGGCAGGCGGATCGCCGCGCCCGCCGTATCCGCGTCGTCGCCCGCCGCGATTACACGCGCGCCGCGTTCGGCAAAGGCGGCGATGCGTTCGGCGGTGCCCTCCCGCGCGGGATCCTCCGGCGCGAAGACGAACACCGGATCGCCTGCCGCTATCAGCGTCATCGGGCCGTGCGCGACCTCGGCGATGCTGAACGCCTCGGCATGGAGCGCGGAGGTCTCCTTGAACTTCAGCGCCGCCTCGCCCGCGATCGGCAGCGTCAGCCCGCGCCCGAGCACCAGCAGCGATCGCGGTCCGGTGAGCAGCGGCAACGCCGCGCTCCAGTCGAGGGCGAACGAGCGGTCAATCGCGCTGCCGACCTCGCCGATCGCCTGGCTGAGCAGATCGTCGTTAGACCAGGCGGCGACGAACTGGGTCACCGCGACCAGCGACGCGACGAAGCTCTTGGTCGCCGCGACGCTGCGTTCGGGGCCGGCATGGAGCGGCAGCAGGTGATCGGCCAGCGCCGCCAGCGGCGACTGCTCATCATTGACCATCGCGATGATGATCGCGCCGACGTCCTTCGCCTCCTGGGCCGCGGCGATCAGGTCGGGACTGCGGCCCGACTGCGATATGACGAGCAACGGCACCCCGGCCAGCCTTGGTGAGGTGGTGCGATAGAGCGACCCGATCGACGGCGGGTGGCTGACCACGGGCAGGCGCAGCCGCGTCTCGAACAGCACCTTGGCAAAGCTGGCGGCGTGATCCGAACTGCCCCGCGCCAGCGTCGCCACGAACGGCGGGTCGATCGTGCGCAACCGATCGGTGATCCCGGCCACGCGATCGCGGTTGGCGGTGACCTGGCGGGTGGCGGCGGCGCCCGCTTCGGCGGCTTCCGCAAACATCAGGCTGGTAGTCATCGCGCCGGTGCATAATACCAATGCTGGGCAAATGCCAGTTTCGGTATTAGAGTGGTTTTATCCCCAACCGACGACGAGATGCTGAAAAAGAATGACGACCGAAACGGTGGACCCACGCTATGCCGATCTCGATCGCTGGCCGACCGCACTGGCGGTGGAGGCGATGCTGGAGGGGCAGATGGCGGCCATCGCCGCGCTGAAGGATCAATCCGGGGCGATCGCCGCCGCCGCCGATGCCGCCGCCGCGCGGCTAAGGGAGGGCGGTCGGCTGGTCTACGTCGGCGCCGGCACGTCGGGCCGCGTCGCGGTGCAGGACGGGGTGGAATTGACGCCGACCTATAGCTGGCCGGACGAGCGGCTGGTGTTCCTGCTCGCCGGTGGAATGGACGCGCTTGCCCACAGCGCCGAAGGCGCCGAGGACGACGACGCGGCGGCGCGCGCGGAAATCGCCGCCGCCGATATTGGACAGAACGATGTGGTGATCGGCGTCGCGGCGAGCGGGCGCACGCCCTATGCCGTCGCCGCGATCGACGCGGCGCGCGCGGCCGGCGCGTTGACGATCGGGCTGGCCAACAATCCCGGCACGCCGCTGCTGGCCGGGGCCGAACACCCGATCCTGGCCGATACCGGCAGCGAGATCGTCGCCGGATCGACCCGGATGAAGGCGGGGACGGCGCAGAAGGTCGCGCTCAACCTGCTGTCGACCGCGATCATGCTGCGGCTGGGGCGGGTCTATCGCGGGCTGATGGTCAACATGCGCGTATCGAACGTCAAGTTGCAGGGGCGCGCCAACGCCATCGTCCGCGACGTCGCGCAGGTCTCCGCCGAACGCGCCGGTGCGGCGCTGACCCATGCCGGCAACGATATCGCGCGCGCGATCCTGATCGCGCGGGGCATGGACGGTGACAGCGCCGCCGCGACGTTGTTGCGGCACCACCATAATCTGCGCGCCGCGATCGAGGCTGGCGATGCGTGACCAACTGGGAAGTTCGCAGTCGGACAGCACGCCGCTGTACCTGCAGCTCGCCCGCAACCTGCGCGATCATATCGCCAGCGGCGGGGTCGGCCCCGGCCACGCGCTGCCGTCGGAGCGTGACCTGTCGGAGATGACCGGCATGTCGCGCGTCACCGTGCGCAAGGGCATCGAAACGCTGATCGCCGAAGGGCTGCTGGTTCGCCGGCAGGGATCGGGCACCTTCGTAGCGCGACGGATCGAGGCGGCGGGCGCGGTGCTGAGCAGCTTCAGCGAGGAGGCGCGGTCGCGCGGGGAGGATCCCGGCGTGATCTGGATCATGCGCCGCCACGCCGTCGCGACCGAGGAGGAGGCAACGATGCTCGACCTTCCGGCGGGCGCGCAGGTGGCGCGACTGAGCCGGGTGCGGCTGGCCGACGGCGAGCCTCTCGCGATCGAACATGCCGTGGTGCCGGCGAGTTTCCTGCCCGATCTCGATGCGCTGGGCGATTCGCTCTATGCTGCGCTGGAGACCACCGGAGCGCGGCCGATCTCCGGCACGCAGCGCATCCGCGCGTCGCTGGCGACCCCGACCGAGGCGGGAATCCTTTCGATCGGCGAAAATGCCGAGGTGCTGCGCATCGAGCGGCTGACCCGCGTCGCGGACGGCCGCCCGGTCGAGTTCACCCGATCCGCCTATCGCGGCGATCGCTATGATTTCGTCACCGACCTGGCCGGCGGCGGCGTGGTGTCAGACGCTCCGCGCCGGGCGGGCGAGCCGGGGCGCGCCGGGGCGGAATAGGGCTGGCGGGTGCCGCGCGGCGGCGGGTGGATTGCGTTCACGCGAAGCCGCGAAGGCTTTTGTTCGTTCGGAGGCGCGGGGTGTTGCTCTGCGCGCGCGGGTTGTTCCGGCCGGGCTACGGTGCTTTCGGCGGCGGGCGGGCTTTCGTTCTTTTCGTCCGTCATCCCGGCGAAGGCCGGGGACCCAGGGCCGCAGGGCGGGTTGTGAACGAACGGATCGACGGCTGAACAGCGGCGCTCGCGCTACGGCTTGACCAGCCGCGCCTCGCGCGCGCGGTAGAAGAATTGGCTGCACACCAGCCAGCCCTTCAGCGGGCGGAGCGGCGCCAGGCAGGTGACGATCAGGAACGGCAGGCTCGTCACCAGGTGGACCCACATCGGCGGATCGGCGTAGATCTGGAGCAACAGCGCAAAGGTCACCGCCGGCACGCAGCCGAAGCAGATGACGAAGAAGGCCGGGCCGTCCGCCGGATCGGCGAAGCTGTAGCTCAGTCCGCAATGGTCGCACTGCGGGCGCAGCTTCAGGAAGCCCTCGAACAGGTCGCCCTGGCCGCAGCGCGGGCATTTGCCGCGGATCCCGGTCCGCACCGGATCGAGGCGGGGCCAATCCTGCTGCAATTCGTCGGCGGCTTCGGCCATGGGGTCTTCCTGTTGCATGCGCCCGCGAATCGTCGCGGATTGCCCAGCGCATATATTCAATGTATGCCATACATACAACATGCATAAGCAAGGCGTTGACATGCAAAACTGGACGCCAGACCTGTCGCGAGAAGATGGGCCGAAATATCTGGCGATCGCGGCCGCGCTGACGCGCGACATCCACGGCGGGGCGCTGCGCCCGGGCGACCGGCTGCCGCCGCAAAGGACGCTGGCCGAACGGCTTTCGGTCGATCTCACCACCGTCACCAAGGCCTATAACGAGGTGCGCCGCAGCGGCCTGATCGAAGGCGGCGGGCGTCGGGGCAGCTTCGTGCGCGGGGCCGCGGCGGACGAAGCCTCGGGCGATGCCGCGCCGCCCGACACCGGCATGAACCTGCCCCCCGATCCGCTGGGCGGCACGCTTGCCGATCGCTATCGGCGCGCGGTCGCGACGGTGCTGACCGGGCCGGCGGCGGCTGCGCGGTTCCATTATCAGCCCGGCGGCGGCGCTGTCGCGGACCGTGAGGCGGGCGCCGCGTGGCTGCGCGCGATCGGGATCGAGGCTTCGGCGGACACGGTGTTGCTCGCCAGCGGCGGGCAGAACGCGCTGCACGCGATCGTCGGGGCGGTGCTGTCGCCCGGCGATGCGGTGGCGGTCGCGCGCCATGTCTATCCCGGCTTTCTCGCGCTGGCGCGGCGTTATGGCATCCCGCTGGTGACGGTGGCGGGCGATGACGAGGGGATCGACCCCGACGCACTCGACGCGCATTGCCGCGCGCAGGCGATCCGCGCGCTGTACGTCGTGCCGACCAACGACAATCCGACCGCAGCGACGATGGGCGCGGCGCGGCGCGCGGCGCTGGCGGAGGTGGCGCGGCGCCATGACCTCACCATCATCGAGGACGATGCCTATGGCCGGCTGCCCGATGCGCCGACGCCGCCGATCGCGGCGCTGGCGCCGGAGCGGACGTGGCACGTCGCCAGCCTGTCGAAACTGATCTCGCCGGGGCTGCGCATCGCCTATCTGCGCGCGCCGTCGGTCAGGCACGCGTGGCGGCTGGCGACCGACCTGCACGAGACGGCGGTGATGGCGCCGCCGCTCAACGCCGCGATCGCTAGCCTGTGGCTGCGCGACGGCGGGATCGACGCGCTGGCGGGGGAGGTGCGCGCGGAGGCGGTGGCGCGGATGGCGCTGGCGCGGGAGATCTTAAGCGAGGTGCCGTTCGCGGCGCATCCGCAGGGATACCATCTGTGGCTGCCGCTGCCCGATGGTGTGGCGGCGGGCGACGTGGTCAACGCGCTGCGCCCGGCCGGGCTGTCGGTGGTGCCGGCGGCGGCGTTCGCGGTCGATCCGGCCGATGCGACGGCGGCGTTGCGCGTCTCAATCGGCGGGGGGCTGTCGCGGGAGCGGCTGTCGCGAACCCTCCAACTGCTCGACGCTTTGCTCGATCAGGGTGGGCGGCGGAACGGGACCGCGTTCGTGTGACATTATGTATGGTTGTACAGCCATACATAATCATCCGATCCGGTCGAGCACGCCCCGTTCGGTGATATAGCCCGTCACCAGCCTGGCCGGGGTGATGTCGAACGCCGGATTGCGGACGGGGGAGGCGGTGACGCGCACGCTCGCCAGCGCGCCGTCGGCGGTCGGGCCGGTCAGCCACGCCAGCTCGTTGCCGTCGCGTTCCTCGATCGGCACAGCGTCGCCGCTCTGTGTCGCCGGATCGAACGTCGTGTAGGGCAGCGCGACATAGAACGGCACGCCGTTGTCGTACGCCGCCAGCGCCTTCAGATAGGTGCCGATCTTGTTGCAGACATCGCCGTTGGCGGTGACGCGGTCGGTGCCGACGATCACAGCGTCGACCTGCCCGCGCATCATCAGCAGCCCGCCGGCATTGTCGGCGATCACGCTGTGCGGCACGCCGTGGTTTGCCAGCTCGAACGCGGTGAGCAGCGCGCCCTGGTTGCGCGGCCGGGTTTCGTCCACCCAGACATGGACGGGGATACCGGCGTCATGGGCGAGGTAGATCGGCGCGGTCGCGGTGCCATAGTCGACCGTCGCCAGCCAGCCGGCGTTGCAATGGGTGAGGATGTTGAGCGGGCGACCGGGATGGCGCGCGTACAGCGCCCGCAGCAATTCCAGCCCGTGCTCGCCGATCGCCCGGCACAGCGCCGCGTCCTCGTCACAGATCGCGTCGGCGCGGGCGAAGGCCGCCTCGGCGCGCTGGGCGGGCGGCAGCGGGCGCACCGTCTCCACCACCCGATCGAGCGCCCAGCGCAGGTTGATCGCGGTCGGGCGGGTGGCGTGGAGCATCGCGTCGGCGGTGGCCAGCGAGTCGTCGCTCGGGTCCGCCGCCAGCGCCATCGCCAGGCCATAGGCGGCGGTGGCGCCGATCATCGGCGCGCCGCGAGTCCACATCTCGCGGATCGCGCGCGCGGCCTGATCGGCGTCGCGCAGTTCGACCCATCGCACTTCCCACGGCAGCAGCCGCTGGTCGAGGATGCACGCGCCGCGCCCGTCGGCGGTGCGGGTGATCGACCGGGTGGGCTTCCCCTCCAGGATCACGGCAACACCTCGGCCAGGCTGGCGACGTCGCCGGCATCGCCCGCGCGGTCGATCAGCAGCGCGGCCAGCCCCGCCGCGCGCGCGGCGTCGGTCTCGGCGGCGATGTCGGACACGAACAGGATGGCGGCGGGGGGCAGGTCCAGCGCCGCGGCGATGGCGCGGTAGGAGCCGGCGTCGCGCTTGGCGCCGACGCGGGTGTCGAAATAGCCGGACAGCAGCGGGGTCAGGTCGCCCGCGATGCTGTGGCCGAAGATCAGCTTCTGCGCCGCGACCGATCCCGACGAATAGATGTGGACCGGCACCCCCGCCGCCTTCCACCGCCGCAGCGCGTCGGGAGTGTCGGGATAGACATGCCCCTTCAGCGTGCCGTCGGCATAGCCATCCGCCCAGATCATCCCCTGCAACGTCTTGAGTGGGGTTTCCTTGCGATCCTCGTCGATCCACTCGATCAACGTCGCGACCGGATCGTCGCCGGGAACCTCGGCCAGCAATGGCGCGGTCGCCTCGCGATGCTGCGCAACATAATCCGCGAGATGCGCGCGGGCATAGGGGAACAGCACCTCCGCGACGAAGGCGATGCTGCTGGTCGTCCCCTCGATATCGAGGAGGATGGCGCGGGGCGGCGCGGGCATCGGCTCAGGCCGCGACCGGCTCGTGGCGCGGGAAGCGCGCGGCGATATCGTCGCCGGTGAAATGCGCGATCCAACCGTCGGGATTGACGAACAGCCGGATCGCGGTGAAGCGCGGGCTTGGCCCCATGTCGAACCAGTGCGGCATCCCGGCGGGGACGGAGATCAGGTCGCCGGCGGTGCACAACAGCGCGTGGACCTTGCCCCCGCTGTGGAGCGTGAACAGCCCCTCGCCCGCGACGAAGAAGCGCACTTCATCCTCATTGTGACGATGTTCCTCGAGGAATTTGGTGCGCGCCGCCGCGCGGTCGGGGTGATCGGGCATCATCCGCACCACGTCGACCGACCGGTACCCGCCCACCGCCTTCAGCCGGGCGATGTCGGCGGCATAGGCGGCGATCACCTCGTCGCCGCTCGCGTCGTCGGAAAGCGCGCGCAGCGGCCAGCGCTCGAAGCGCACGCCGATCAAGCGCATCGCCGCCGCGATCGCATCGGGATCGCTGGTGTGGAGGTCGGGCGCGCCGCCCCCTTCATCGAAGCGGGTCAGCTCGGTCATGCGCGAAAGCTCCGTTCGGCCAGTTCGGCGGCGATCAGCCATTCGATCGCCTCGGCGACGCGCTCGGCCTCGTCGACATCCTTGCCCCAGGCGTAGATGCCGTGGGCGCGGATCATGAACGCGGGCAGCGCGTCGGCCGCGCCCAGTACCGGCGCCAGCGCGGATTCGATGTCGGCCATGTCCTGGCTGTTGTCGACCAGCGGCAGGGTGCGGCGCGTGTCATGGGTGGTGACGCCCGGAAACGCCTTCAGCATCTCATGCCCCGCGAATACCCATCGGTCGTCGCGCGCTGCCCGGCTCCAGCCGACCGCGCCCGGCGAATGCCAGTGGAGGATCGCGCCGGTCGCGGGAAAGCGCCGGTAGAGCATCAGGTGCAGCGCGGTTTCGGCCGATGGGCGGCCCGGATCGATCGGGGCGCCGCCATCGTCGATCCGCATGAAATCGAGCGGGGTCAGCCGGCCCGTGTGCGTGCCCGACCGGGTGATCGCGATGCTGCCGTCCGCCAGCCGGGCCGAATGATTGCCCGATGTCGCCGCCGCCAGCCCGCGCCGGTCGAGCCGCCGCGCCGCCGCGATCAGCGCCGCGACCGCGCTCGCCTGGTCCACCGGGACCGCCGGCGCGGGAAGGGGATCGGAGGCCATGGCGTGCGAATAGCGCGCCGCAGGTTTCGCCGGCAATGCCGAGTTGCTACGCCGTCCCCGCAATTTTCCTTTTTCGGATGCCGCCGATGAACCCCGTCTATGCCGCGCTCGGCACCACCATTTTCGAAGCGATGTCGGCGCGGGCGCGGGCGAGCGGGGCGATCAACCTGGGGCAGGGCTTTCCTGACGGTCCCGGCCCCGCGCCGGTGCTGCGCGCGGCGGCAGAGGCGCTGACCGCGCGATCGAACCAGTATCCGCCGATGGCCGGCATCCCCGAACTGCGGCTGGCGGTCGCCGATCATTACCGCGCGGCGCAGGGGCTGGACCTGAGCGCGGAAGAAGTGATCGTCACCTCCGGCGCGACCGAGGCGCTGGCGGCGGCGATCCTTGCGCTGGTGTCGCCGGGGGACGAGGTGATCCTGCTCCAGCCGCTGTACGACGCCTATCTGCCGCTGGTCGAGCGCGCCGGCGGGGTGGCACGGCTGGTCCGTCTGGAACCGCCTGAATGGCGCGTGACCGAGGCGATGCTGGAGGCGGTGGCCGGACCGCGCACCCGCCTCATCATCCTCAACAACCCCGTCAATCCGCTCGGCACAATAATGAGCGCGGCGGAACTTGAGGCGATCGCGCGGTTCTGCGTCGGGCGAGACGTCATCGCGATCTGTGACGAGGTGTGGGAGCATGTCGTGTTCGACGGCGCCCGACACCGCCCGCTGATCGGCGTGTCGGGAATGCGCGATCGGACGGTCAAGATCGGATCGGCGGGCAAGATCTTTGCGCTCACCGGCTGGAAAGTCGGCTGGATGTGCGCCGCCCCGGCGCTGGCGCAGGGGCTGGCGCGCGCGCACCAGTTCCTGACCTTCACCACCCCGCCCAATCTGCAATGGGCGGTGGCTGAGGGGCTGGCTAAACATGGAGACTGGATCGCGGGCGCCAGCGCGGGATTCCAGCGTTCGCGCGATCGGCTGGCGGCGGGACTGGCGGCGATCGGGCTGCGCACAACGCCCAGCGCCGCCACCTATTTCCTGTCGATCGATCTCGCCGCGTCGGGCATCGCGATGGACGATCGCACGTTCTGCGAATGGATGATCGAGCGGGCCGGCCTGGTCGGTATCCCGATCTCCGCCTTTTACGCCGAAGCGCCCGTTACCCATCTGGTCCGCCTGTGCTTTGCCAAGGAGGATGCCACGCTCGACGCCGCGCTGGAGCGGCTGGGCGCGGCGTTGCCCGAACTGGAGATACGCGCATGAACCGCCTCGCCTTGGTCGCTTTGCTGCCGCTGTCGTTGCTGATCGGCGCCGCGCCCGATCAACGACCGGCCGAGGCGGACCGCGTGACGATCACCCGCGACGACTGGGGTATCGCCCATGTCTACGGCCGCAGCGACGCCGACGCGGTGTTCGGCGCGATCTATGCCCAGGCGGAGGATGACTTCCCGCGCGTCGAGGCCAATCTGCTTACCGCGCTGGGACGCACCGCGGAGGCGGAGGGCGAGGAGGCGATCTGGCAGGATCTTCGCCAGCGCCTCTATGTCGATCCCGTCGCGTTGAAAGCCGACTATGTCAAAAGCCCGGCGTGGCTGCGCAAGCTCATGGATAGCTGGGCGGCGGGGCTGAACTATTATCTGGCGTCGCACCCGCAGGTGAAGCCGCGCGTGCTCACCCGGTTCGAACCGTGGATGGCGCTGTCGTTCACCGAAGGGAGCATCGGCGGCGACATCGAACGCGCTGATCTGCGCAAGCTCGCCAGCTTCTATGGCGCGCCGCCCAGGATCGCGCTTCTCGAACGCCCGCACAGTGACGAACCGAGCGGGTCGAACGGCATCGCCATCGCGCCGAAGCTAACCCGCGACGGCCATGCGCTGTTGCTGATCAACCCGCACACCAGTTTCTTCTTCCGATCCGAGCTGGAGATGAAGAGCGACGAGGGTCTGCACGCCTATGGCGCGTCCACCTGGGGGCAGTTCTTCCTCTATCAGGGGTTCAATGAGCGGCTGGGCTGGATGCACACCAGCAGCGGGGTCGATTCGGTCGATGAATTCGCCGAGACGATCGAGACGGTCGGCGATCGCCATTTCTATCGGCACGGCAAGATGCTGCGCCCGGTGACGGTCAAGCCGGTGACAGTTCGCTATCGGCGCGGCGACGGCAGCATCGCCAGCCGCACCTTCACCACCTATGCCACCCATCACGGCCCGATCGTCCGCGCGGAGGGGGGCAAGTGGATCGCCTTTGCCATGATGCACAAGCCGGTGCCGGCGCTCGAACAGAGCTGGCTCAGGACCAAGGCGCGCGATTTCGCCACCTATCTGAAGGTCGCCGAGCGGCAGGCCAATTCGTCGAACAACACCGTCTATGCCGACGCCGACGGCCATATCGCGCTGCTCCACCCGCAATTCGTGCCGGTGCGCAGCCCGGCGCTCGACTATCGCGCGCCGGTCGACGGCAGCGATCCCGCCGCCGACTGGCGCGGGCTGACCCCAACCGCGAAGCTGCCGCAGGTGCGCGATCCCTCCGGCGGCTGGCTGTACAACAGCAACGACGCACCGTGGCGCGCGGCGGGGGCGGACAGTCCACGCGCGGCGGCGTTCCCGCGCTACATAGACCAGGCGGGCGCCAATCCGCGTGGCGACCATGCCACCGCGCTGCTGGCGCAGGCGCGCGCGCTGACGCCGGAGGGACTGCGCCAGATCGCCTATGATCCGGCACAGCCCGGCTTCACCCGGCTGATCCCGCCGCTCGTCGCGGCGTGGGAGGGGTTGTCGGCGAACGATCCGCTGCGTGCTCGGCTGGCCGGGCCGGTCGCGCTGCTGCGGCCGTGGGACGGGCGCTGGTCGGCGACGTCAGAGCCGACCACGCTCGCCAACTACTGGGGCGAGGAATTGTGGACCACCGCAGCGCGGCCGGCCGCCGCGGCACGCGCCAATGTCTATGACTGGATGGCCGACCGGCTCACCCCGGTCGAACGGCTGGCGGCGCTCGACCGCGCGGTCGACCGGCTCCAGCGCGAATGGGGCGGCTGGCGCGTGGCGTGGGGCGAGGTCAACCGTTTCCAGCGCAACGACGGTGCGATCGTCCAGACCTTCGATGACGCCCGGCCCAGCATTCCGGTGCCGTTCGCGTCGGCGCGCTGGGGCAGCCTCGCGTCGTTCGGGGCGCGGGCCTATCCGGGTACGCGGCGCTGGTATGGCACCAGCGGCAACAGCTTCGTCGCGATCGTCGAGTTCGGCCCGCGCGTGCGCGCCTGGGGCGTTTCGGCGGGCGGGGAGAGCGGCGATCCGGCGTCACCCCACTTCGGGGATCAGGCGAAACGCTATGCCGACGGCGACCTGCGCCCGATCTATTTCTATCCCGAAGACCTCAAGGGACATATAACCCACAGCTATAGACCGGGTCCGCGAAACGATCGGTGACGCGCTTGACCGCCTGCGCAAGCTCCGAAAGGATGCACCGATGCGGGGAACCTACACGAGACGCGCGATCGGCCGGCTGGCCGCCACCGGGGCGATCATGGCGACGGTGGTCGGCGCGGCGCCGGGAAAGATCTATCGCGTCGACCTGGTGATCCGGGGCGGCACGATCTTCACCGGCAGCGCGGAGCCGTTCACCGGCGATGTCGCGATCAAGGGCGACCACATCGTCGACGTCGGGCCACACCTGAATGTCGCGCCCGTACGCACGATCGATGCCAGGGGCATGATCGTCGCGCCCGGCTTCATCGATCCGCACACCCATGCCGGCGACATGCTGGCCAATCCGGACGCGCGGACGCGGTTGGTGCTGCCGTTCCTGATGCAGGGCGTGACGACCGCGTTCATCGGCAACGACGGCGGCGGCGACCCTGATGTCGCGGCGACGCTGGCGCGGGCACGGACCAGCCCGGTCGGCATCAACTACGCCACCTATGTCGGCTTTGGTCCGGTGCGCGAGAAGGTGATCGGCGAAGCGCGCCGCGACCCGACCGACGCCGAGTTGACGCGGATGAAATCGCTGGTCGCCACCGCGATGTGCCAGGGCGCGATCGGCTTTTCCACCGGCCTGTTCTACGCGCCGCAAAGCTTCTCGAAGACGCCGGAAGTGGTGGCGCTGGCGCGTGAGGCAGGCGCGCGCGGCGGTGTCTACGACAGTCATATCCGCGACGAATCGAGCTATACCGTCGGGCTCGCGGCCGCGATCGACGAAGCGATCGAGATCGGACGCGCGGCCGGGATGCCCGCGCACATCAGCCACATCAAGGCGCTGGGCGTCGACGTCGAGGGCACCGCACCGGCGATCATCGCCAAGGTCGACGCGGCGCGCCGGGCCGGTCAGAACGTTACCGCCAGCCAATATCCGTGGTCGGCGTCGGGGACCAGCCTGGTCGCGTCGCTGATGCCGCTGTGGGCGCAGGACGGCGGGCGGCAGGCGTTGCTGCGCCGCTTCGACGATCGCTCGCTTCAGGAGCGGCTCGCCAAGGACATCACCGAAAACCTGCGCAAGCGCGGTGGCCCGGAAAAGCTGCTGATCACCGAGGGCGCCGAAAAGGGGCGCACGCTGGCGCAGGTCGCGGCACGGCTGAAACAAAACCCGGTCGCGGCGGCGATCACCACCATCCGGGTCCAGGATCCCGGCGTCGTCTCGTTCAACCAGAGCGAGCGCGACATCGCCGCCTTCATGCGCCAGCCGTGGGTGATGACCGGTTCCGACGCGTCGCCCGGCCACCCGCGCGTCTACGGCACGTTCGCGCGCAAATACGACAAGTACGTGAAGCAGGACCATGTCCTGACGCTGCGCGCGTTCATCGAACGCAGCACGTCGCTGACCGCGGACACCTTTGGCCTGGCCGGGCGCGGGCATCTGCGCGCCGGCGCCTTCGCCGACGTCGTCGTGTTCGATCCCAAGACGTTTGCGTCGCGCGCGACCTATGACCAGCCCGAACTGTTCGCGTCGGGTGTGCGGACGGTGATCGTCAACGGGCGGATCGCGATCGACAATGGGAAGACGACCGGCGTCGCCGCCGGTCGCGCGCTATACCATGTGACGCCCAAGGGAAGTTGCGCGTGATGCGCGCCTGGTTTGCGATCGCGCTGTGGAAGCGCGTTCTGGGCGGGCTGGCGCTTGGCCTGCTGTTCGCGCTGATATGGCCCAGCGCGACGCCGTCGGTCGCGTTCATCGGGGAGTTGTTCGTCCGCGCCATCCGGATGCTGGTCGCGCCGATCGTGCTGGTGACGATCGCGTCCGGGATCACCACGCTGGCCGATCCCAAGCGGCTGGGCACGCTGGGCGGCCGCACCGTCGGGCTGTTCGCGCTGACAACCTTCGTCGGCGTGTCGGTGGGGATGTTGGTCGCGACGATCATCCAGCCGGGCGTCGGCGCACCGCTGGGCACGGCGACCGCGCACGCGCTGGGGCCGGCGGTGACGCCCTATCAGCAATTGATCGGCATCATCCCGCTCAACATCGTCGAAGCGTTGGCCAAGGGCGACATGCTCGCGCTGATCTTCGTCGCGATCATGGTCGGTGTCGGCACCGTGCTGGCCGGGGATGCGGGCCGGCCGCTGGCGGCGGTGCTGCAATCGATGTCGGCGGTGCTGCTGCGCATCGTCGGGCTGGTGATGGAGGCGACCCCGTTCGGCGTGTTCGCGTTGATCGCCAACGCCGTCGCCGCAAACGGCGCGGCGGTGTTCGTCAACATCGGCTGGCTGGCGATCGCGGTGGTGGTGGGATCGCTGATCCAGATGGCGGTGGTGCACAGCCTGGTGCTGCGCCTGCTCGCGCGGTTGCCGGTGCTGCCGTTCTTTCGCGGCATCATCGATGCGCTGGCGATCGCCTTTTCCACCGCCTCCAGCGGCGCGACGCTGCCGGTGGCGATGCGCGTCGCGGGCGACAATCTGGGCGTCGGTCGATCGGTCTATTCGACGGTGCTGCCGCTGGGCGCCAGCATCGGCAAGGACGGGACGGCGATGTACGTCGGGCTGCTCAGCCTGTTCGCATTGCAGGCGTTCGGCGTGCCGATGACGCTCACCGTCTATGCGATGGTGCTGCTGACCGGCGCGCTGGCGTCGTTCGGCACCGCGCCCGTGCCGTCGGCGTCGCTGTTCATGCTGGCGGCGGTGCTGTCGGCGGTCGGGGTGTCGCCGGAACAGACCGCGCTGGTGGTCGGCTTCGTGCTGCCGTTCGACCGGCTGCTCGACATGACCCGCACCGTCCCCAGCGCCAGCGCGAATCTGGTGGTGGCGACCACCGTCGCGCGCTGGGAAGGAGAGCTTGATGAAGCCGTCTATCGCTCAGCGGACGACCGCTAGCCTCATCTTCTCGCTGGCGCTGGCCACCGCCGCCCCCGCCGTGGCGGCGGACCCGCCCGCGCTGCCCGAACGGGTCGCCGCGATGCTGCGCGACCAGCAGGGCCCCGGCACGCGCTTCGGCCTGGTGGTGGCGACGCTGGAAGGGCGCGAGATCGTCGCGCTGGCGCCCGACGATCGCTTCGTCCCCGCCTCGAACACCAAGATCTACACCACCGCGCTGGCGTTCGCGCGGATGCCGGCGATCGACCAGCCCGACGCCACCGGCGGCGCGGCGGTGCGGCTGGAAGGCGGCGACGTCATCCTGGAAGGCAATGGCGACGCGCGCCTGTCGAGCGCGCCCGATTGCAAGGTCGATTGCCTGGCGACGCTGGCCGATGCCGTGGCGGCGGCGACGCGGCGCGTGGGCGATGTGATCGGCGACGACACGCTGTTCCCCGACGAACGCTGGGGTCCGGGGATGAGCTGGAACAACATCGGTTCGCGTTCGGGCACCGCCATCTCCGCACTGACGATCGACGACAATGAACTGGCGATCGAGGTCCGTCCCGGCAAGGCGGGGCAGCCGGCGCTGGTGTCGGGCTTTCCCTATTATACGATCGACAACCGGGTGACGACGGTGCCGTCGGGCGGAAAGACCGCGATCCGGTTTGCGCGCGCGGTCAACGCACGGGCAATGGTGATCGATGGGACGATCGCCGTCGGCGACACGCACACGCTGCGCCTGGGCATCGACGATCCCGCCGATTTCGCCGCGTCGCGGCTGAAGGCGTTGCTGATCGAGCGCGGCGTGACGGTAAAGGGGCGTGTGGACGTGCGCCACCGCCCGCTCGCGCCCGCCGACGATCCGGCGATCCGGGGCGCGGCGCCCGCCGCCGCCGCGCCGCTGCCGGTGCCGCTCGCCCGGCTGACGCCGCCCCCGCTGGCGGAAGACCTCACGCTGACCAACAAGGTCAGCCAGAACCTCCACGCCGATCTGTTGCTGCGCCGGGTCTCGCGCATCGCCGGCAGCGGATCGATCGCCGACGGACAGGTGGCGATGCGGGCGATGCTGACCGGCATCGGCGTGCCGCGCTGGTCCTATGATCTCTCCGACGGATCGGGGATGTCGAACTACAATCGCGTCACCCCGCGCGCGACGGTGGCGCTGCTGCGCTGGACGACACAGCAGCCATGGGGTGCGGCGTTCCGCGCCACGCTTCCGGTCGGCGGGGTCGACGGGACGCTGTCGCGCCGGTTCAAGGGCACCCCGCTGGAGGGCAGGGTGTTCGCCAAGACCGGCACGCTCAACCAGGCCAATGCGGTGGCCGGCTTCCTCACCGCCGCCAGCGGCCAGACGCTGGTGTTCGCCGCCTATGCGAACGACATGCCCGACGATGCATCGGCAACCAGGGCGGTCGACGCCGCGCTCAACCTGATCGCCGCGGAGAATTAGAGCGTTTTCTGAACGGGCTGAACCGAAGGACTGGTGGCGGGTCGCCAGACGCTACGAACGTGCCCAACCGCCGTCTTTTCCGCCATCGCCTTCGCTGCCAGCGTCATATTCTGGCTCTGATCAGCAAGTCTTGACCCTTAGGCTGAATCGACATTCAGTACCAGAATGAGAGCGCGGCGAGGTGAAGGCTGGCAAGGTAGTTTTGAGGGATTCTGTCGTATCTGGTTGCGATGCGGCGGAGTTGCTTGAGCCTGCCGATGGTTCGCTCGATGCGGTTTCTGAGCTTGTACTTGACGGGATCGAACGCCCGTTTGCGGGGCATGCAGGTGCGTTGCGGGATGATCGGCTGCGCGCCTGTGGCCTCGATGTGGTCGAGGATGGCATGGCCGTCATAGGCTTTGTCGGCGATAACATGAACGGCATCGAGGCCGCTCAGCAACGGGATGGCGGACCGCGCGTCGCTAGCGTTGCCGCCGGTGAGAATAAAGCGGACGGGACGGCCGAACGTGTCGACCGCGATGTGCCACTTGGTGGTCAGTCCCCCTCGGGAGCGCCCCAGAGCCTGGTCGCAGCGGGGGTAGGCGACACCTCCTTCCGCCCTGACGCTGGCAGCACCCTACGCCTTCGGGCGTGGGGTGCTGCCACGATATACTGCTAACGAACCCCGTTGCTGCAAGCATCGTATCATGAGACGTTGCTTCGATGATTATGTCCCGAGCACTGCCGCTGGTCGTGATGAGCACGGCAATCTTTCTAGGAAGCTGCGCTACACCGCCGAAGCTTAGCTCAACGGAACGCCAGATGTGCGTGGCCGGCGGAGGATATGAGAGCCGCAGCGCTTTCGGCTACCCCATCTGTCAAATGCGCTTCACCGACGGCGGAAAAACGTGCACCGGCAGCGCCGATTGTCAGGGGCGATGCCTCTTGAGCGTCGATGGTGACCCGCAAACACGTCTCCCGGAACCAGGCCAGACAGCGATGGGGGTCTGCGATGCGACGCGATACAATCCCGGATGCTTCGCGACTATTGAAGGAGGCAAGGTCACGGCCGAGGGAGCGTGGTGCGAGGAGTAGAGAACCCCGCATTCTTACACTGCTCTTACACGACATTCGTGGCAGCATGTAGGAGCGATCCCCGTATGGGGTAAGTAGCTGTAATTATTGTGGAATTTGGTGGACGCACTAGGGCTCGAACCTAGGACCCGCTGATTAAGAGTTTCACTAAGTGTCTGATTTTACTGTATTATTCTGTTCGATCTTGTAGCGTAACGCATTGGCAATGCGAATCTTTGGTGTAGTGATGCGTTCGGATCGATTTCACTCTGTTTCATTCAATTGCACGCGTCTGATGCCCTAAAAATGCCTTGTTTGGATAGCTGCAAAGCGAGGCTTGGGAGCGCCATATCGACGGGTTACCACAAATGCACATTTGTGGTAATGTGGGGATCGAGCGATATGCGAGGTTCCCATGAGTCGACTGACCATAGATATTACCGACCAGCAGCACCAAAGTCTAAAAGCCTTGGCGGCATTGCAGGGCAAGACGATCAAGCAATATGCCATTGAGCGCCTGTTTTCCGCCGATGCGGGGGAAGATTCAGCGTGGCAGGAATTGAAAACTCTGCTGGGCCAACGGATCGCCGAAGGCTTGGCGGGCAGCGTGTCCACCAAGAGCGTTGATGCCATCGTTGATGAAGAGCTGGGCCGGGATAGCCGCGCTTGACCGTCGGCTATGTTCTGTCGGCGGCGGCGGAAGCCGATCTGCGCGACGTTATCCGCTATACGCGCAAGCAATGGGGTGATGCGCAGACCCGCAGCTATGTTGCCAAGCTGCAAGCGGGTATGGAAAGCGTCGCGGCGGGCGAGGGCTTCTTCAAAGACATGTCGGCGCTCTATCAGGGTTTGCGGATGGTCCGTTGCGAGCATCACTATATCTTCTGCCTGCCGCGCGATGATGCGCCCGCCCTTGTGGTGGCCATTTTTCATGAGCGTATGGACCTAATGGTGCGACTGGCGGCGCGATTGGAATAAATCCCCGCGCCGAATTTCACAGTTATGGTGTCGTTCCTTTTGCGTGACCTATTGAAGGCAAAGACATTTTTAAAGTGATCGGCTAGGAGGTTCAGGCGGGGGGCGAATGGAATCACTTAACTTCGACTTTCTGGCCAAGCACGACGGGCGTTTGGTAACGCTGGGAGGGCTCGCGGAACGCTATTTCCGCGACGATCCCTCGACGGCGATCGTCAAGTTGCGCCAGTTCGCCGAGTTGATGACTAAGCTGGTAGCCGCCCATCACGCCGTATACCGCGACGAGCGGGAGAGCTTTGAGGAAACGCTGCGGCGGCTGTCCTATGACCGGCTCATTCCGAAAGAAGCCGCGGACATTTTCCATGCGCTCCGCAAGGCGGGCAACACCGCCGTGCATGAAGTAAAGGGCAATCATGCCACTGCACTGACCGCGCTCAAATTCGCTTGGTCCCTCGGCATCTGGTTTCATCGGACATACGGACGGGACGCGGCCTTTTCTGCTGGCGCGTTCGTTCCGCCGCCCGAACCGGTCGATGCCACAGCCGCGCTCCGCGAAGAAATCGAAGCGCTCCGCCACAAGGTCGCGGACACCGAAGATGCTGCAACGCGTGCTCGCCGGGAAGCGGAGGAACACGCCCGTGCGCGTGAGGCAAGTGAGGAACGGCTGAAACGCGAAGCCGAAGAGCGGGCGACGTGGGAAGCATTGGCGCAGGAGGTCGAGGCCGAAAAGGCCGCCATTGCGGAAAAGCTTGCAGCGCTACAGGCCACGGCGGAAGCTGCCCCACGCATGGAGCTTGTATCCCTCGTTGAGCTGGGGGAGCAGGCCGCCGCCAAAATCGATCTGGACGAGGCGGAAACCCGCGCCCTTATCGATCAGCAGCTTCGCGATCGTGGGTGGGAGGTCGACACCGGCTCGCTGCGTTACAGTGCCGGTGTGCGTCCAGCCAAGGGCCGCAACATGGCAATTGCGGAATGGCCGACGGCAAGCGGGCCAGCCGACTATGCTCTGTTCGTCGGGACCACGCTGGTCGGCGTCGTGGAGGCCAAGCGGCGGCGCAAGAATGTGTCGGCGGCGATCGACCAGGCCGAACGCTACTCGGCGGGGATCAAAGACAGCGCCGATTTCGCATTTGCTGGTGGGCCTTGGGGCGACCACAAGGTGCCTTTCGTGTTCGCCGCCAACGGCCGCTCATACCTGAAGCAAATCGAAACCGAGAGCGGCATCTGGTTCCGCGATACGCGCCGTGCCGCCAATCATCGCCGTGCGCTGGTCGATTGGCCGACGCCCGATGGCCTGTCGGGCTTGTTGGAGGTCGATCAGGATGCCGCTGACGCCGTATTGAAGGCACAGCCTTTCGAGTTCGGCTTCCCGCTGCGCCATTATCAGGAAAGTGCCATCCGTGCGGTGGAAAAGGCGCTGTCGGCCGAACAGCGTACTATGCTCATCGCGATGGCCACGGGCACCGGCAAGACCAAGCTCGCCATTGCGATGCTTTATCGTCTGCTGTCGGCCAAGCGGTTCCGCCGTATCTGCTTCGTCGTCGATCGCAGCGCGCTTGGCGATCAGACCGAAGGGGAATTTTCGACCACAAAGGTGGTGTCCGGCAAGACCTTCGCTGAAATCTTCGGGTTGAAGGGGCTGGGCGATGTCGCGCCCGATGTCGAAACCAAGGTCCATATCTGCACCATTCAGGGTCTTGTGAAGCGCGTGCTGTTTGCCGCCGATACGTCTGAGGCACCGCCCGTCGATCAATATGACCTGATGGTGATCGACGAATGCCACCGGGGCTATCTGCTCGACCGTGAGATGTCAGACGCCGAATTGAGCTTCCGGGGGCAGGATGACTACATCTCCAAATATCGCCGAGTGCTCGACTATTTCGATGCGGTGAAGGTTGGCCTTACCGCCACCCCCGCGTTGCACACCACGGAAATCTTCGGCGATCCGATCTTCAAATATTCCTATCGCGAAGCGGTGATCGATGGATTCCTGATCGATCACGAGCCGCCAATCCGCATCGAAACCGCCTTGGCGCGCGCCGGGATCAAGTTCGAGAAGGATGAAGAGCTTCCCCTGCTGAACACCCGCACCGGCGAAGTCGATCTCGCTCATGCACCCGACGAAATCCGGTTCGAGGTCGAGGCGTTCAACAAGCAGGTCATCACCCCGGAATTCAACCGTGTGGTGGCCGAGGAACTGGCGCGGCACATCGATCCGGCGCTTCCCGGAAAGACGTTGATCTTTGCCGCGACAGATGCTCATGCGGATATCGTGGTCGGCGCGATCAAGAAGGCGTTTGCCGAAGCCTATGGCGAAATCGACGATGCGTCGGTCAAGAAGATCACCGGCAGCGTGGACCGGGTGAAGAACCTGATCCGGTCGTTCCGCAACGATGCCAATCCGCAGATCGTGGTCACGGTCGATCTGCTCACCACCGGCATTGACGTCCCCAAGATTACCAATCTTGTGTTCCTGCGCCGGGTCAACAGCCGCATCCTCTATGAACAGATGATCGGACGCGCGACGCGCCGCTGCGATGAGATCGGCAAGGAGGTGTTCCGCATCTTCGACGCGGTGGACCTCTATCCGCATCTCCAGAACCTGACCGACATGAAGCCAGTCGTGGTCAACCCGTCGATCAGCTTTGCACAGCTTGTCCGTGAGATGACCGAGGCGTCCGACGATGCCCAGCGCGAGACGATCCGCGAACAGCTTGCCGTGAAGCTGCGCCGCCGCCTCAATAAGCTCACTGACGAAGCCCGCCAGCAGTTCGAGTCGGTTGCAGGCGAAACGCCGGAAGCGATGCTGCAACGTGTGCTGTCCGGCGATGCTCCCGGCCTTGCCGCATGGTTGAAGGATCGCGCTGCGATCGGGCCGATCCTCGATTGGGAGGCCGATGGCGACAATCCGCGCTTCGTGCCGATCTCGCATCACGATGATGAGATCATCGGCGTGACGCGCGGCTATGGCGAGGCGGAGAAACCGGAAGATTTCCTCGATAGCTTCGCGGCCTTTGTGCGCGACAATGTGAACAAGATCGCTGCGTTGAAGCTCGTTGTCCAACGTCCACGTGATTTGACCCGCGCCGACCTCAAGGAACTGCGCCTTGCGCTCGACCGCGAGGGCTATTCCGATGCCAATCTGCGCCGTGCCTGGGCCGATGCGAAGAATGAGGATATCGCCGCATCGATCATCGGTTTCGTGAGGCAGGCGGCACTCGGCGATCCGCTGGTGCCGTATGACGATCGGGTGCGCGCGGCCATGCGAGCGATCATGTCCAGCCGCCAATGGACCGAACCGCAAAAGCGCTGGCTGAACCGGATCGGGGAGCAGATCGCGAAAGAGATCGTGGTGGACCGCGAAGCCATCGACAAGGAGCCGTTTGTCGCCGATGGCGGCTTTAATCGCCTCAATAAGGTGTTCGGCGGGGAGCTTGAAAGCATCCTTGCCGGTATCAACGAAGAACTGTGGAAGAAGACCGCCTAAATGACCACGACCACCGATATCGTCGCCAAGCTCTGGGGCCTCTGCAACGTCCTGCGCGACGATGGGGTCACCTATAACGAATATGTCACTGAACTGACCTTCCTTCTGTTCCTCAAGATGCTGGAGGAAACTGGCAAGGAAGATCGCCTGCCGGAGGGCTATCGCTGGGGCATCCTCGCCAAGCGTGAGGGGATGGAACAGCTTGATTACTACAAAGCCATGCTGCTCGAACTCGGCAAGGCGAAGGATGGGCTGGTCAGCGCCATTTTCACCGATGCGCAAACCCGGCTCCGCAAGCCGACCAATCTCAAGGCGCTCACCTCCAACATCGACCAGCTCGATTGGTTTTCGGCCCGCGAAGAGGGCTTGGGCAACCTCTATGAAGGGCTATTGGAGAAGAATGCTTCCGACAAGAAATCGGGCGCAGGCCAGTATTTTACGCCGCGTCCGCTGATCGATTGCATCGTGCGGTTGATGCAACCGCAGCCGGGGGAGATTGTGCAGGACCCGGCGGCGGGAACGGCGGGTTTCCTCGTCGCGGCTGATCGCTACATCAAGGATCACACCGACGACCTCTATAAGCTGCCGGAGGCGCAAGCCTTCTTCCAGCGGCACAACGCATTCGCAGGGGCAGAGCTGGTGCCCGATACGCATCGCCTGTGCATGATGAACCTGCTGCTGCACGGCATCGAAGGCGGCGTCGAGAATATCGATACATTGTCGCCCGATGGCGAGGCGCTGCCGAAAGCCAATCTCATCCTGACCAATCCGCCGTTCGGCACTAAGAAGGGCGGCGGTCGTCCGACCCGATCAGACTTCTCGATCGCCGCCGACACGTCGAACAAGCAGCTTGCCTTCGTCGAGCATATCGTCCGCGCGCTGGAGCCGGGCGGCCGCGCCGCTGTCGTGGTACCGGATAATGTGCTGTTTGAGGACAACACAGGTCGCCGCCTGCGCACATGGCTGATGGACCTGTGCGACCTCCACACGGTCCTTCGTCTGCCGACCGGCATTTTCTACGCCCAGGGCGTCAAGACTAACGTGCTGTTCTTCCAGCGCGGCAAGAATGACAAGGGCAACACCAAGGCTGTTTGGGTTTATGATATGCGGGCGAACATGCCTGCTTTCGGTAAGACCCGCCCTTTAACCGTTGCCGATTTCGCTGATTTCGAGGTCGTATATGGTTCCGATCCCAATGGGGGGACTGAGCGGCAGGATCAGGGCGAGGACAGCCGCTGGCGCAAGTTCGATCGGGAGGTCGTCGCTGGTCGCAACGACAATCTCGATATCACCTGGCTGCGTGATACCGAGGCGGAAGCCGAGGAGGCGTTGACCGAGCCGGAGGATATCGCTGCCGCCATCATCGGGCACCTTAAAGCCGCGCTAGAGGAGATTGAAACGCTTTCGGAGGAACTGGAGCCGGATAGTGTTGAGGAGGCCGTTGCCATCGCGGAGGCAGCGGAATGAACCATTTGCCACATGGGTGGGCAGAAACCACCCTCGATGATTTGGCGGAGATTAATCCCGGCCGCCTTGGTGATGTTGCTGCCGATACGCATATCTCGTTTGTACCGATGCCCGCAGTCAGCGACACCGAAGGGGAAATAGTCAGTCCCTCGATCCGGCCGTTTGCCGAAGTATCGAAGGGCTACACTCAATTCCGCGACGGAGATGTGATCTTCGCTAAGATCACGCCTTGCATGGAAAACGGGAAGATCGCAGTAGCGCGCGGCCTAGAAAATGGCATGGCTTGCGGTTCAACTGAATTTCATGTGGTGCGGCCCTTAGGGGACATCTCGCCGGACTTTATATGGCGCTACCTCCGGCAAAAATCGTTTCGGAACGACGCCGAAGCATTGATGACAGGGGCCGTTGGTCAACGGCGCGTGCCTGCCAACTTCCTAAAAGAACAAACGTTCGCTCTTCCTCCACTCCCCGAACAGCGGCGGATCGTGGCGAAGATCGACAGCTTAACCGGGAAATCCAAACGCGCCCGAGACCACCTCGACCACATCCCGCGCCTCGTCGAGAAATACAAACAAGCCGTCCTCGCCGCCGCCTTCCGGGGCGACTTGACGCGGGATTGGCGCGAGCAGAATCGTTCAGCTAGCTGGAGCAATAATGAACTGGCCTCGCTCAAAGCCCAGCGAGAGGCTTATCTGAATGCCCGGCGGGGCTCGCGGCTGCATGTCAATCGTGCGGTGGGTGCACTTCCAGTACCAACTGGCTGGTTCGATGCTCAGCTTGCCGATGTTGGCCGTCTGCAAGTTGGTTATGCCTACAAAAGCAAGTGGTATGCACCAGATGGCGTTCGACTGTTGAGAGGTGCGAACATCGCCCCCGGCAAGATCACATGGGATGACGAAGCTCGGCTACCTGTAGAGCTAGCAGAGGAATATCGGGCGTATAGCCTTGATGCGGGAGATATCGTGATCGCAATGGATCGCCCGGTAATCTCTTCTGGCTTGAAGGTCGCGCGAATTGAGGCACAGGACGCCGGATGCTTGCTTGTCCAGCGTGTGGCGCGATACGCGCCCTCAGAACTGGTTGAGCCAGATTATGTCTGGCACCTCATCAATAGCCAGCACTTCATCGAGCATGCTGTTACGCAGGCGACCGGAAGCGACCTGCCACACATTAGCTCGAATGATATTCTGACAACTCCTATACCGCTTCCATGTCTAGCGGAACAGCGGGAAATCGCTCGACGTGTTACCGTGGCGTTTTCATGGATCGATCGCCTCGCCGCCGACGCGACCAGCGCCCGCAAGTTGATTGACCATCTCGATCAGACCATTCTCGCCAAAGCCTTCCAGGGTGAGCTGGTGCCACAAGACCCAGCCGACGAACCCGCCACCATCCTGCTGGAACGCATTAGGGCAGAGCGTACCGCCGCACCCAAACCGAAGCGCGGTCGTAGAAAGGCGGCATGAGAGGGGCATTCGACAACATTACAGCCGGGAGATTCCCGACCATTGCCAGAAATCACGAAATTACGTGACTCTGAAAACCAAGAAATAGTGTCGCGGAAGGTGGTGCGTGCAACTGCATGGGCTTTCGATCCAATAGACCCCCCGGTCGATTGCGGATTATAGGCATTGTTGAATTCTGTGTCAGGATGAACTTTTCCGCATCATGCTGTCCACGGCAGATTATTTCTTTGAGAAATACGGAAATCGGTGATTATTAGGTTGCCATCGAAAGGATGGCGACCGTGCGAAGAGTATTATCGAACAGGTTCTTGGAAACGGCGAAGGCAGGCGTGAAGCGGGTTGATATCCGTGATGCGAGTTTCCCCGGCTTCGGCGTGAGGATCACGACGCGGGGGCGAAAGACCTTCGTCTACAACTATCGCTGGGGTCTCGAACAGCGCCGCGAAGTCCTTGGCACATACCCCGCAACACCGCTGGCGAAAGCCCGCGAGAAGGCGATGGATATCCTGCGGCTGATCGAGGAAGGGGTTGACCCGACCCAACAGCGGCGACGGACGATCACCAGCGTCGAAGAGGCGGTCGCGGATTTCATTCGCAGTTATGCCAAGCCTCGCAACAAGAGCTACCAAGCCGCCGAACGCATCCTGAACCGCGAACTGGTCTCCGTCCTTGGCCAGCGTGATATCCGGTCGATCACGAAGGTGGATATATTGGGGATCGTGGATGCGGCCAGCGAACGCGGCGCGCTCTATCAGGCGAATCGTATCCACGCCCACACGCGCAAATTCCTGAACTGGAGCGCGCAGCGGGGCTTGATCGACGCCAATCCGATCCTCGGGATCAGCGCACCCAGCCGGGAGCGCGCCCGCGACAGGGTTTTGTCGGATGATGAGGTCGCGCGCATCGTGAAGGCTTCGAAGGCGGAGCCGTTCCCTTTCGGCCCGTTCGTCCTGCTCCTGCTCGCCACCGCCCAACGTCGCGGCGAGCTAGCGGAAATGCGCTGGAGCCACATCGATCGCGATGCGGCGGTGTGGGAGATACCGGCGGAATATTCGAAGAACGGCAAGGCGAACACCGTGCCGCTGACGCCATTCGCCATGCGTGTTCTCGATGCGGTGCCGGTGTTCGACGCCTGCGACCTTGTGTTCAGTACCAACCGCCGAACGCCCGTCAGCGGGTTTTCGAAGATGCTGCGGCGCATTTCGGAAGAGTCGAGCACATCGGGCTGGCGGCTGCATGACCTTCGCCGCACGGCGGCCTCAGGCATGGCGCGGGCGGGCGTTGCGCCGCACATCGTCGAGAAAGTCCTGAACCACATCAGCGGGGAGATTTCCGGGGTGGCTGCGGTTTACAACCGATATGGCTATACCGACGAGAAGCGCGTCGCGCTGGAGAAATGGGGAGCGTTCCTTGAACAAATTGCCTGATATTTCGGCGGGGCCAGCATCGTTTGGCGACTATCTGTGTCTTGCGGACGCCACCGACCTGATTGGGTCGAAGCTGATTGACGACTGGCGACGTACCGATCTTGATGAGCTTGGGAAACCCCGTGCAGAGGCGAACAACGTTGCGGCATGGGATCGTGCAGAGACAGCCAGCAAGCGCATTTTTGAATGGCTGGTCGGAGGCCGCCTTCGCGCCTTTGGACAGGACGATGAGGGCGCTTATACCGATCTGGACCGGCAGCGGCTCTCCAAGCCGTTTTTCCGCATTGATATCCCTCGAAGCCAGTTCACATGGGCGCCCGAGGAATGGGACGTTCTCTTCATCGGGCGCTCCGATTTGACGCGATTCCTCGACACATTGCGTCCGTCGACCGCGCGCAAGTCGGTCACACATGACTGGCGTGAAATCTGCTGCCTTGCGTGGCAACTTGCCCTTGATGATCTAACGTTACGCAAGCCAAGCGCGCTGGTCGCCGCCGTGCAGGATCACTACCACCTGATGCATGACCAGCATCCTGACGAAAAGGACCTGAGAGACTTGGCGCGAATTATCATCGGCCATTTGGGAAACCGCACCCTGTCAAGGGAGGTTTCTGAGCCGGAAACACCCCCGGAACAAGCATTCGAATAGGTATATCTGCCTTGGCTCCATTCGATGAAAGGAGCCAAAAATATGCAAAATCCACTGGTTATCGACACCGACGGCTTGCGCTGCCGGTGCGGCATTCGTGTCGCGAGGTCCACGCTTCACGCCTGGGAGAAAAAGGGCCTTTTTCCTCGCCGCTTCCGCATTGGTCAGAAAGTCTATTGGAATCTACGGGAAGTCGAAGAACATCTCGCCCGCCTCGCCAAGGAGGCACGGCGGTGATGCCGTGGCGCTACCGGCCGCTGACGACCGGCAAACAAAGTCGCGCCGCCACTGAGGCGGCAATCCGGTTCCTTGTGGACCTGTGGGATTATGAACCCCGCGCCTACACCTTCATCGCCACCCGTCGTGGCGATCGTTGGCGCGATCACGCGATCAGGGGCGACAGGGGTGCAAAACTCGCGGCGATCATTGCGGCACATCCTGCCGATCGCTTCGACATCTATTTTTGTCCCAACGCCTTTGCAGGACCGCACAGGCGCATGGCGCTCGCATTGCCTAGCCGGTGTGCGTGGTGCGATATCGATGATGCCGATCCCGATGCCTACGACCCTCAGCCCAACATCTTGTGGGCGACATCGCCGGGCCGATTTCAGGGTATTTGGCTATGGCGCGAGGTTTCGCCAGGCGACATCGCCGAGCAAATATCGCGCAACATCTGGGCGAAGGACGGGGGTGACAAAGGCGGCTGGTCGGTCACCAAAATGCTGCGGCTTCCGGGCACCATCAACCACAAGCCGCAATATCGG
>NZ_DATMGG010000049.1:0-13519 GCF_035555815.1 Sphingomonas sp. | reverse complement strand
CCGAGCGGGTGAAGGCGGGGATTCGCGACGCCGGCGGAATCGCCATCGAGTTCCCCACGCACCCGCTGCAGGAAACCGGCAAGCGCCCGACCGCCGGGCTCGATCGTAACCTGGCCTATCTCTCGCTGGTCGAGGTGCTTTACGGCTATCCGCTCGACGGCGTGGTGCTGACGATCGGCTGCGACAAGACCACGCCCGCCGCGCTGATGGCGGCGGCGACCGTCAACATCCCGGCGATCGCGCTATCGGTCGGGCCAATGCTCAACGGGTGGTTCAAGGGCCAGCGCACCGGATCGGGCACGATCGTGTGGCGCGCGCGCGAGATGCTCGCCGCCGGCGAGATCGACTATCAGGGGTTCATCAAGCTCGTCGCCAGTTCGGCGCCGTCGACCGGCTATTGCAACACGATGGGCACCGCGACAACGATGAACTCGCTGACCGAGGCGCTGGGCATGTCGCTGCCCGGATCGGCGGCGATCCCGGCGCCCTACCGCGACCGGCAGGAAGTCGCCTGGGAAAGCGGCCGGCGTATCGTCGAGATGGTCGACGCCGATCGCAAGCCTTCGGACATCATGACCCGCGCGGCGTTCCTCAACGCGATTCGCGTCAACTCCGCGATCGGCGGGTCGACCAATGCGCCGATCCACCTGAATGCGATCGCGCGCCATATCGGTGTCGAGCTCGACCTCGACGACTGGGAATCCCACGGCGCGGAGGTGCCGCTGCTCGTCAATCTGCAGCCGGCCGGCGAATATCTGGGCGAGGATTATTACCGCGCCGGCGGCGTGCCCGCGGTGATGGGCGAATTGTACCGCGCCGGGCTGCTCGACGGCACGGCGCTGACCGCCAACGGCCGCACCGTGGCCGAGAATGTCGCGAACGCAGTGATCGAGGACACCGATGTCATCCGCCCGTTCGATCGCCCGCTCAAGTCCGCCGCCGGGCTGACCGTCCTGTCGGGCAATTTGTTCGAAGGCGCGGTGATGAAGCTGTCGGTGATCTCCGACGCCTTCCGCGCCCGCTACCTCAGCGATCCTTCGCACCCGGACGCGTTCGTCGGCCGCGCCGTGGTGTTCGACGGGCCGGAGGATTACCATCACCGCATCGACGATCCCGCGCTAGGCATTGATGAAGACACCATCCTCGTCATTCGGGGCGCCGGGCCGGTCGGCTATCCGGGCGGGGCCGAGGTGGTGAACATGCGCCCGCCCGTCGCGCTGATCCGCGCCGGGATTCATGCCCTGCCCTGCATCGGCGACGGGCGGCAATCGGGCACCAGCGGCAGCCCGTCGATCCTGAACGCCAGTCCGGAAGCGGCGGTCGGCGGCGGGCTTGCGCTGCTGCGCACCGGCGACCGCATCCGGATCGACCTGAAGGCGCGCACCGCCGACATGCTGGTCGACGACGCCGAGCTGGAGGTGCGGCGCGGCTCGCTGGCGGAGATGGAGGCGGCGATCACCCCGCAATCGCAGACCCCGTGGCAGGAAATCCAGCGCAACCTGACCGGCCAGTTCGCGACAGGCGCGGTGCTGGAACCGGCGGTCAAGTATCAGCGCATCGCCCAGCAGCGCGGCCTGCCGCGCGACAGCCACTGATGACGGCCCCCCGCGTCATCGCGCGTGATCGCCGCGATACGCTGGGCGAGGGACCGCTATGGTCCGCGCGCGACCAGGCGGTCTATTGGGTCGACATTCTCGGCCGGCGGCTGAACCGCGTTCGCCTGTCCGACGAGCGCGTCGACAGCTGGGAAATGCCCGAGACCATCGGCTGGGTGATCGAGCGCGCGGCGGCGCCCGGCTTCATCGCCGGGCTTGGCCGGCGGTTCGTCGCGCTGTCGCTCGACCCGCTGTCGATCACGCCGCTGGCGGCGCCGGAGGACGATCGCGAGGGCAACCGGTTCAACGATGCCGCCGCCGATGCCACCGGGCGCATCTGGGCAGGATCGATGCCGCTGACATGCGACCGCCCGACCGGCGCCTTCTACCGGTTCGATACCGACGGCGTGGCGGCGCGGGTCGACGACGACTACACCATCGCCAACGGGCCGGCGATCGCGCCGGGAGGCGACTGGATGTGCCACACCGACACCGCGCTCGGCACTATCTATCGCTACCGCATCGCCAGTGACGGCACCCTGACCGATCGATCCACGTTCATCGTGTTCGAGGACGGCTGGGGATCACCGGACGGGATGACGTTCGACGCCGATGGCGGCCTGTGGGTGGCCTGCTGGGGCGGATCGTGCGTGCGGCGGTTCGCCCCCGACGGCACATTCGACCGCTTGATCACCCTGCCGGCCAGCCAGATCACCAGTTGCACCTTTGCCGGCGCCGACCTGGACCGGATGTTCGTGACGTCCGCCGCCGACGGGGTCGACGAACCGGCTGGCGGCGCGCTGTTCGAGGTCGACCCCGGTTGCCGGGGCCTGCCTACCCAAAATTATCGTGGATAGGCCGCCGCACGGCCTGCAAAAATGGGAGAGTCCGAAATGCGTAGTGTGATCATTGCCGCCCTGCTGACCACCGCGCTCGCGTCGCCGGCGTTGGCGGCGGAGGCGAAACGCTCGACCTTCGGCAAGCTCGCCGACGGCCGCGCGGTCGATGCCGTCACGCTGACGAACGGCAAGGGAATCTCGACCACGATCATCGCGCTGGGTGCGTCGATCCAGTCGCTCACCATGCCCGACAAGGCCGGAAAGCGCGACGACGTCCAGATCGGTTACGATACGATCGACGGCTATCTGGCCAAGCCCGAATTCTTCGGCGCCACGGTCGGCCGGGTCGCCAATCGCATCGCCAAGGGCCGTTTCTCGCTGGACGGCAAGAGCTACACCACCCCGGTCAACAACGGGGTCAACTCGCTCCACGGCGGCACCAAGGGTTTCGACAAGGTGTTGTGGGAAGTGATCGACGTGAAGAGCGGACCGACCGCCTCGGTCACGCTACGCTATGTCAGCCCGGACGGCGACATGGGCTATCCCGGTACGCTGACCACCACCGCGACCTATGCGCTGGACGAACAGAACCAGCTGACGATCGAATATCGCGCGACCACCGACAAGGCGACCTTCGTCAACATCTCCAACCATGCCTATTGGAACCTGGCGGGCGTCGGCAGCCCGCGCGGCGCGATGGGGCATGTCGTCACCATCCCGGCCGACCGCTACACGCCCACCGACGAGACATCGATCCCGCTGGGAGAGCACAAGCCGGTCGCCGGCACGGTGTTCGATTTCCGCACCCCGCGCGCGATTGGCGATCGCGTGCGCGACGCGCGTGACGAGCAGATCGCCTATGGCCGCGGTTACGATCACAATTGGGTGATCGGCAGCGCGGTGACGCCGACCCAGCACCTGATGGCGCGCGTTGTCGAGCCGGTGTCCGGACGCGGATATGAGCTGTGGTCGAACCAGCCGGGGCTGCAATTCTATTCGGGCAATTTCTTCGACGGGACGATCATCGGCAAGAAGGGCCAGATCTATCGCATGGGCGACGCCATCGTGATGGAGCCACAACTGTTTCCCGATGCGCCGAACCAGCCCGGCTTCCCGTCGGTAAAGCTGCTGCCGGGCCAGACCTATCGCAACACGATGACCTACAAGCTCTTCGTTCAGAAGCGCTGATCAAAGGGAGGATGCCATGAAGCTTTTCCTTGCAACGCTGACGGCGGCCGCGGCGCTCGCCGCCGGCGCCGCCGACGCGCGGCCGCGCTGGACGGAGGCGCAGGCCAGGACATGGTACGACCGCCAACCATGGCTGGTCGGATCGAACTACGCGCCGGCGACCGCGATCAACCAGCTCGAGATGTGGCAGGCGGAGACCTGGGATCCCAGGCGGATCGATTACGAGCTGGGGCTGGCACAGGGCATCGGCATGAACACGATGCGCGTGTTCCTGCACGACCAATTGTGGCAGCAGGATCCGGAAGGGTTCAAGCGGCGCATCGGCGAGTTCCTGACGATCGCGCAGCGCCACGGCATCAAGCCGCTGTTCGTGCTGTTCGACAGCTGCTGGGATCCCGATCCCAAGCTGGGGCCGCAGCATCCGCCGATCCCCGGCGTCCACAACAGCGGATGGGTGCAGGGACCGGGCCTGCCGGGGCTGCGCGACAAGAGCCGCTATCCCGGCTACAAGGCGTATGTGCAGGGGGTGATCGGCGCGTTCGCCAACGATGATCGCGTGCTCGGCTGGGATTTGTGGAACGAGCCAGACAACGGCGCCGACCAGTACAAGGGGCAGGAGGGCAAGGAGCCGCTGGTGCGTGCGCTGCTCGCGCAGACGTTTGAATGGGCACGCGCCGTCGACCCGTCCCAGCCGCTGACCTCGGGCGTGTGGTGGCACGACGACTGGACGCCGACCGGCGGCAAGCTCACCGCGATGGAAAAGCTCCAGCTCGGCGAATCCGACGTCATCACCTTCCACGACTATAGCTGGCCGGAGACATTCGAGGCGCGCATCAGGCAGTTGCTGCCGTACAACCGCCCGATCATCTGCACCGAATATATGGCGCGAGGCAACGGATCGACCTTTGACGGGTCGCTGCCGATCGCGAAGCGTTACAACGTCGGCATGATGAACTGGGGCTTCGTCGACGGAAAGACGCAGACGCGCCTGCCGTGGGATAGCTGGCAGAAACCCTATGTCACCAGCGAACCGACGATCTGGTTCCATGAGGTGTTCCGCAACGACGGCACCCCCTATCGCGTCGCAGAGACCGATCTGATCCGACGCCTGGCGACGTCACCCAAGGGCGTGGTGCCCGAGGTCACGCGCGCGGAGTCGCCCGCGCCGAGGCGTGGCAACCGCCGCTAGGGTTTGGGGGCGGGTGCACGAGCGCCCGCCCGCACCGGGACCGGGAAGATCGGGGTACCGTCGTCGGCCCACCGCATCGGCTCAACGCGCGGCGACCGTGTCGCCTTACATCCCGCACCAGCGCCATCGTTGGCGTGATAGATGATCCACGGCTCGCGCCCGCCACGTGCGGTGAAGAACGCGTTATGGCCGGGGGCGTAGACATTGTTGCCCGGCGCCTTTGCCAGCACCGGCAGGGGCGCCTTGGTCCACGCCGCGGCGTCCATCGGATCATCGCCCGGCCGCAGCCGAAGCAGGCCCAGCGCATAATCGTCGGACCAGCAAGCACTGGCTGAATAGGCGAGGAACAGGTCTCCCTTTGGACCTTGCAGGAATGCCGGCCCCTCCAGAATCTGGCGCCCGCCCTGCCGCTCCCATACCTTGTCGGGACGCGCGATCGTCACTTCGGGCGCGGCGAGCGTCCACGGATTGGCGAGGGGCGCGATCGCGAGCACGCTGTCCGGCCCGTCATAGGCGGAATAGACGAACCAGCGGCGGCCCCGCGCCTCGAAAACCGTCCCGTCGATGCCGGTGAGCCGGGTGTCGACTCGCCCGCGATCGACCCACTGGCCGGCCAGCGGATCCGGCCCTTCATTTTCCAGCACGAATACGCCGCGATGATCGTCGTCGTCATGCCCGCTGGCGGCGGCGGTGTAATAGATGAACCATTTGCCGTCGATGCGATGAAGCTCGGGCGCCCAGATCGAGATCGCGTTCGGCCCGGTTGCCGGCGGGCGCCACACCTCCACCTCTTGCGCTTCCGCCAGCCGTCCCAGATCGCGCGTCCGACGGATCGTCAGCCGGTCGCCGCGCGTCGCCATGAAATAGAACCAGCCGCCGTCGGTGACGACATAGGGGTCGGGGCCGGACGGTAGCAGCGGATTGACCAGCGTCGCCTGATCGCGCGCGTCCGCCGGCGCGACGACCAGCGCCAGCGCCAGCGCGGCGGCAAGCCGCAACATCACGCCGCGCCGTCCCGCCATGCGGCGACGAACCGACGCGCGGCGGCGCCAACCTCTTCCGCCTGCATCCCCGGCATGTAGAGCGCGGAGCCAAGCCCGAACCCGCCGGCGCCGACGGCGCGCCACGGCGCCATGCCTTCAGGTGTGATCCCGCCGACCGCCAGCACCGGTACCGCCTTGGGAAGCACCGCGCGCTGCGCCTTGAGCACCGCCGGCGAGGCCGCCTCCGCCGGGAACAACTTGAGCGCGCTGGCGCCCGCACCGATCGCGGCGAACGCTTCCGACGGGGTAAAGAATCCGGGCAGCGACGCCATGCCCGCGGCCACTGACGCGGCGATCACCGCGGTATCGGCATTGGGCGAGATCACCATGCAGCCGCCCGCATCGCCCACCCGCGCAACATCTTTCGTGGACAGCACCGTGCCCGCGCCGATCAGCGCATCGCCGCCGCCAAACCGCCGCGCCAGCCGAGCGATGCTGTCGAACGGATCGGGCGAGTTGAGCGGTACCTCGATCAGCGTGAACCCGGCCGTGACCAGCGCGTCGCCGATCGCCTCGACCTCATCGGGGCGCACCCCGCGCAGGATCGCGACCAGCGGCAGCGTGGCGAAGGCGGTGGCGAAATCGGTCACGATGCAAGCTCCCATATGCGAGTGACCCCGACGACGAACGCGGCGTGGCTGTCGACCGCGATCGCGGTCGCGCCAATCTGCGCGATAGCCGCCGCATAGAGTGTGCCCAACGCCGCATCGGCGAGCACGTGGACGACGTCGCCCGGCGCGACCTGCGCCAGCACGTCGCCGCCGATCAGCAGTCCGCTGACATAGGAGGCAGCATCGGCATCGTCGCGCAGCCCGAGCAGGCTCGCCGGCCGCACGCCGAACAAGGCGGCAAGCAGATCGCCCTCCCCCGCCCGCGCCACGCCCGCGGCGAACGCCTTGCCGGCGGAGACCGGCGCGCCCATTGCAGCACCGATCAGCGCGTGATCGCGGAGCAGCGCAAACATCTCCCCGGTCATCGCGGTCGCGAAATCTTCCAGCACCCCGCCCGCGACGCGCGCCCATTTGCAATGCGTGCCGGGCTGGCAGAGCAGCGCGTCGGCCGGGGCCAGCCCCGCCGTGACAGCGCCGAGCAGCTGGACCTCCTCGCCCCGCATCACGTCGGCGCGGCCGTCGCGCACGGTGCTCACGCCCGGGACGATCCACACCCCCTCGTCCGCTCCTGCCAACGATGCGGCGAGGCTGTCGAGCGTGGCGGGACAGGGCACATAGCCCGCGTCGATCCAGCCGCGGTTCGACCCGACCATGCCCGCCAGCAGCATCGGCCCACCACCGAAGCGCGCTCGCAGCGCGGCGACCTCGGCTACGAAATCGCCGGCCGGAACCGCGGCGATTCCCATCGCGTCACGCTCGGTCCGCGCCACCACGCCGTCCTCGATCAGATAGGCCCGCCGGTTGGTCGTACCCCAGTCGACGGCGATGAAGCGCCGGCTCACCGGAGCACCGCCACGATATCCAATGTCGCCAGTCGCATGAGCGTCCCCGCCTCGACACGGCGCGGTCGGCCGTTCACAGCGCGACTATTATCTGATAAGTCGCACTTGTCGAGGGGATAACACGGTCACGTCTGGCCTTTTATATGATGATAACCTTGTTCGTCCCGGCAGCTTCTGCGACTGTCCGGCGGATGGGTAGAGGGCGTAAGATGACGGATACAGGAATGGCCGATGGCGGCAGATAGTCGGCTGGGGCCGGACGACCTGGGACGCAACCTGACCTGGGGGCTGCAGGAAGTGCTCGGCCGCGCGATCGTCATCGGCGATTATCGCGACAAACCGTTCCCGACCGAGGCGGACATCGTCAAGCAACATGGCGTCAGCCGTTCGGTGACGCGTGAAGCGGTGAAGATGCTCGCCGCCAAGGGGTTGCTGGGCGCACGGCCGAAGCAGGGGACGTTCGTCCGGCCCGAGGACGGGTGGAACCTGTTCGATACCGACGTACTGCGCTGGCTGCTGGAACGGCGCCGCTCGCTGACGCTGCTGCGGCACTTCAACGAATTGCGGATCGCGGTCGAACCGCAGGCGGCGGCGCTGGCCGCGGTCGCGGCGGACGAAGAGCAGCGCGCGGCGATCACCGCCGGCCTCTACCGGATGCGTACCGCCGAGGACGGCCTCGACGACGGGCTAGACGCCGACATCGCGTTTCACGTCGCCATCCTGCGCGCGTCGAACAACCCGTTCTTCGTCCAGTTCCGCAGCGTCGTCGGCACCGCGCTGCGCACCTCGATCCGGTTCACCAACCGGCTGACCGGGCGTTCGGCCAGCATCGCCGACCACGCCGCGGTGCACGACGCGATCCTGGCGCGCGACGTCGAAGCGTCCCGTGCAGCGATGACCGTCCTGATCAGCAAGGTGCTTGAGGTGATCCAGCAGGTGCCGATCCAGGACAGCGAAGCCTGATCGCGGCGCTCACAGATCGACGGCGAGGTCGCAGACCGTCGGAATCTTCGCCGGTTCGGGCGTAGCGCCGGACGCGTCGAACCGCATCCGCCGGGGCCACCCGCTCCATCCGCCGCCCGGCGCGCCGGTCTTGATGAACGCCGCCCAATAATCCTGCAGGTGGACGCCGCCGGCGCGGTCCTCCCCGAACACATAGCTCAGCTCACGCGCGTGGGAGGTCATGCCCCCGCCCGGCGCATCGTCGAACACATAGCGATAGACCGGCGCCCCCTTCCCCGCCCACAGCCGCGCCAACCGGTCGGCTGGGCAGACGAAGGTGGCGTCGGTCGAAATCCGCTCGTCGATCGTCCCGCCGCGCGGTGCCGGGGCTGGATCGACACCGCCGCCGATCCGGTAGGCGGCGCGGGCCGCATCAGCCTTCGCGCCGTAGTGGCCGGCGATGAAGCCGTCGCGGAACGGGCGACCGCCCGGTATGTCGAGTTCGCGGACGTTGGTGCCGATCAGCAAAGGCTTGCCCGGCGCGGCGGCGAGCAGCGCGGCTGGCGATTCGGGAAGGACCACCCCGTCGATGGTGGTGCGCAGCCACAGATAATCGTCGTGAACGATATCGGCGTCGTGCAACCTGCCGTCCGCCGCGACCAGCGCCGCCGGAGAGGCGTCGCGCGGATCGAGTCCGTCGAGCGCCGCGACCAGTTGATCGCCCAGTCGAAAGGCCTGCTCGACCGGTCGATAGGCCATGCCGAACGCGGGGGTGCCGCTCTGCATGATCGCCTGCCGGAACAGGTCGCGCGCCGCCGGGGCCGCGAGCAATAGACCGACATCCTGCGCTCCGGCGCTTTCGCCGCCGATCGTCACCTTGGCGGGATCACCGCCAAAGCGGGCGATGTTGGCCCGGACCCAGCGCAGCGCCGCGATCTGGTCCATCAGCCCGTAGTTGCCGCCGGTCCCCTGCGGCGACCGTGGCGCCAGAAATCCCAGCGTGCCCAGTCGATAGCGCACCGCGACGACCACCACCCCCTGCCCGACCAGCGACGACATCACCGTGTCGCCCGGCCCGCCGGCGTGATTGCTGCCGCCGTGAATCCAGACCAGCACGGCACGGCTGCCCGTCAGCGACGGGGTGGCGATGTCGAGCGTCAGGCAATCCTCGCTGGCGAACAGATAGTCGGCGCGGTTCCAGCCATAGTCGGCCTGGATGCACGCCGGCGCGCGATCGATCGCGCGGCGCACGCCCGACCAGCGCAGCGGCTGCGGCGGCTGCCAGCGCAGCGGGCCGACCGGCGGCGCGGCAAAGGCGACGCCGCGAAAGATCAGGCGATCGGCGGCGCGACTGCCGTCGATCGTGCCGCCGGTGGTGACGACACGCGGCGCGACCGTGGTCTGCGCCGCCCCCGGCGCGACCAGCAATCCGGCCAGCGCCCAGACCAAACCGATGTACCGCATCGCCATCCTCCCGCCGCTTCGGCCGCCGCCCTGTTCGGCACGAACCTAGCGCAGGAAATTATATGATCAATCGGTCATACTTCAGGGCGCCGGCGCGGATCGTGGATGTGAAGACCCGATGCGCCGTTCAGCGCGACGCAGCGCTCGCGCTGTCCTTGGACCTTGTCGAAGACCTCGATGACTGCATCGCCTTCGCCCCTCGGATCGCGCCCGGATCGTGCGATCAGCCCAGCGGACCGTTCGCCGCCGGCGGATCAAACAGCGGCACGCCGTCGGGGTTGTAGCGGACCGGTTGCACGCGCGTGTGGCGGTTGGGATCGAACAGCGGATCGCCCTCGATCTTCTCATAATCGCGGGCGTGGAACACCAGCATGTCGCGGCCGTGTTCGTCGACGGTGAAGCTGTTGTGGCCGGGGCCATAGATATGGTGCGCGGGCGAACTGCTCATCACCGGCACCGGCGATTTTGTCCACGCCGCCGGATCCATCACGTCGGCATCGTCGCGCGCGGTCAACAGGCCCATGCAGTAGCGGGCGTCGGTGGCACTGGCGGAATAGGTCAGGAACAGCCGGCCGTTGCGCGCCAGCAGCGCTGGCGCCTCATTGACCTTGAACCCGCGAATCTCCCACGGCAGCTCGGGGATCGACAGCCGGGCCGGCGCGGCGGCGAGGGTCAGCGGGGTCGCCAGCGGCGCGAGGTAGAGGTTCGAGTTGGTCTCGATCCCCGGCTCGCGCTGCGCCCAGGCGAGATAGCGCGTGCCGCGATGGACGAAGCTGGTCGAATCGAGATTGAAGCTGTCCCACGGCGTCTCAAGCTGGCCGAGCACCGACCAGCCGCCGGTCATCGGATCGGCGCCGTCGCACACGACCGCATAAGTGCGGATGCGGAACACGTCCTCGCCGCCGCCGCTGGGACCGGCGGCGAAATAGATGATCCAGCGCCCGTCGATCAGGTGAAGCTCCGGCGCCCAGATGAAGCCCGACATCGGCCCCGCCGCCAGATGGCGCCACAGCGTCTTTTCGGTGGCGGTCGACAGCCCGGCCAGCGTGCGCGACCGGCGCAGCACCAACCGGTCGTATTCGGGGACCGATCCGGTCAGATAGTACCAGCCGTCGCTGTGACGAAACACCTGCGCGTCGGCCCGCTGCCGGACCAGCGGATTGACGATGCGCGGCGGCGTCGCGCGGCGAGCAAGCGCGGGGGCGGCTCCGGCGACGCTGGCACCGGCGACGAACAGGCGGCGAGACATTCTCATCAACGCGCTTCCTCCGTTATTGGACCTGAGCGATTGGCCAGCCGTCGGCGTCCCAGCGCAGCGGTGCGATCCGCAGCGTCGGCGCGCCGCCGTGTTCGCGATCGTAGGCGTGGTAGACGACATAGTCGTTGCCGTCGGCGTCGCGGAAATGGCCGGGGTGGCCCGGGCCGCGAAACCGTTGCTTTTCCTGGAGATCGGCGCGCAGCAGGATCGTGCCGCCGCCGGCCAGCATCGAACTGCCGTCCTTGCCCAGATACGGCCCGGTCACCGTCTTGGAACGTGCGATCACGGTGTAATAAGTGCTGTTCACGCCCTTGCAGCAATAGTCGTAGGAGGCGAGCAGCCAGTAATAGCCGCCATGGGCGAAGATATAGGGCGCCTCGACGATCGAGGGTGCGCCGGCCGGCACCGGCCGCGCCGCGAGCGCGATCGGCTTTTCGTCCGCGCGCAGCAGCTTGCCGGTGCGCGGATCAAGCGCGAACAGCTTGAGACCGGTCCAGAAGCTGCCCAGCGCCAGCCAGTGCCGCCCCTGCCCGTCGGCGACGAAGGCTGGATCGATCGCGTTGAAATCGTCGGTGGGCGTCGACATCACCACGAGCCCCTCGTCCCGCCAGCCGTAACCGGGCGCGGCCGGATCGAGCGTCGCGGTGGTGGCAAGGCCGATAGCCGAACGGTTCGAGCCAAAGGTCGAGACCGAATAATAGAGCCGGTATCGGCCATCGACGAAGCTGATGTCGGGCGCCCACATGTTGGTCGCGCCGGGAATCGCCGCGGTCGCCCATCCCGGCAGCCGATCGAACGGCGCCGCGCCCTTTTCCCAGTGAATTCTGTCGCGCGACACCCGCGCCGATATGAAGCGTTGGTCGCCTTCGCCGATCCCGGTGGAAAACAGGTGATAAATGTCGCCCTCGCGGATGACGACGGGATCGTGGACCGGCGCGAGATCGCCGCCGAGCCGGTCGTTGATCGCCACCGGCACCTGCGGGGTGGCGATGGCCGGGGGGGAAGCGACGACAGCGATACATATCGCCAGCATTGCCGATTTCCATCGGATCATCATGCCGGTCCCTCCATCACGACAGGTCGAGCATCACTACCGACTTCGCCGGCAGCGTGACCGTGATCGTTTCCCCCTGCAATCGCGCGCCGTCGAACGCCGCCGGCGCCACCGCTTCGGACGCACCGGGGGTATTGAACGCGTTCATCGTGGCGGCGGTCAGCACGCGCCCGCTCACCGCCTGCGCGCGCACGCCCTTCAGCGCCACCGTCAGCGTGATCGGCCGGTTGGGATCGGCATTGGCGAGCGCGACGTGCGCGATGCCGGCCTTGTCCCGCACCGCCGAGGCGCTGATCGCGGGCATCACCCACTTGTCCTTGTTGTACCACGGCGACGCGATCTCGACCGGCAGCACCGTCGCGTCGATGTACGGCTTGTACATCTCAAACACGTGATAGGTCGGCGTCAGCGTCATCTTGTCGCCATCGGTCAGGACCATCGCCTGCAGTACGTTGACCATCTGCGCGATCGCGCTCATCCGCACACGATCGGCGTGCTTGGCAAAGATGTTGAGGTGGATCGCCGCGACCAACGCGTCGCGCAGCGTGTTCTGCTGGCGCAGAAAGCCCGGATTGGTGCCGGGATCGCCCGCGTACCAGGTGCCCCATTCGTCGACGGCCAGAAACAACCGCTTTTGCGGATCATATTTGTCCATGATCGCGCTGTGCTTCGCCACCAGCTCGTCCATGTGCCACGCGCCGGCCAGCGTCTCGGCCCAGCCGGCTTCGTCGAAATCGGTTGCCGACGCGCGCGGCGGCCAGCCGCCGGGGATGGTGTAATAGTGCAGCGACAGCGCATCGACCTGACCGCCGGCGACGCGCATCATCGTTTCGGTCCAGTTATAGTCATCGACATTGGCGCCCGCCGCGATCTTCAGGATGCGGGTGTTGGCCGGCGCCTTGATGAAGGTGGCATAGCGGCGCGTCAGGTCGGCGGCGTATTCGGCGCGCATGTTGCCGCCGCAGCCCCACAATTCGTTGCCGACGCCGAAATAGGGCACCGCCCACGGCGCCTTGCGCCCGTTACGCGCGCGCTCGTCCGCCAGCGATCCGGCCGGCGCCGTCATATATTCCACCCATTCCGCCATTTCCTGCGGCGTGCCGTTGCCGACGTTGCCGGCGACATAGGGCTCGGCGCCGATCTGTTCGGTCAGGTCCATGAATTCGTGGGTGCCGACGGTGTTGGGTTCGGTGACGCCGCCCCAGTGAGTGTTGATCTTGACCGGCCGCCTGGCGCGCGCGCCGATCCCTTCGCGCCAGTGATATTCGTCGGCGAAACAGCCGCCCGGCCAGCGGATCACCGGCACCGCCAGACGCCGCAGCGCGGCGACGACGTCGTTGCGGAAGCCACGGGTGTTGGGAATTTTCGAATCGGGGCCGACCCACAGCCCACCGTAGATACCGGTGCCGAGATGCTCGGCGAACTGGGTGAAGATGCGCTTGTCATAGGTCGCACCGGGAGTATCGCCCCGCACCGTGGCGGCGGCCGCAGCCT
>NZ_DATMGG010000048.1:0-4097 GCF_035555815.1 Sphingomonas sp. | reverse complement strand
AACGCCGGCGCCGGCGGCACCGAGAGCCAGGATTGGGCGGAGATGCTCCAGCGCATGTACACGCGCTGGGCCGAGCGCCACGGCATGAAGGTCGAGCTGATCGATCATCATGCCGGCGAACAGGCCGGGATCAAGTCGGCGACGCTGCTGCTCAAGGGCGAGAACGCCTATGGTTACGCCAAGACCGAAAGCGGTGTGCACCGGCTGGTCCGCATCTCTCCCTATGACAGCGCGGCGCGGCGCCACACCAGCTTCTCGTCCGTCTGGGTCTATCCGGTGATCGACGAGAATATCGAGGTCGCCATCAACGACAGCGACCTGCGCATCGACACCTATCGCGCGTCGGGTGCGGGCGGACAGCACATCAACACCACCGATTCGGCGGTGCGCATCACCCATCTGCCGACCGGCATCGTCGTCCAGTGCCAGAACCAGCGCAGCCAGCACAAGAACAAGGCCGAGGCATACAACCAGCTGCGCGCGCGGCTGTACGAACGCGAGCTGGCCGAGCGCGAGGCGGCGGCGAACGCGCAGAACGCGACCAAGACCGACATCGGCTGGGGCCACCAGATCCGCAGCTATGTGCTCCAGCCCTATCAGATGGTGAAGGACCTGCGCACCGGCACGACCTCCACCTCCCCGTCCGACGTGCTCGACGGCGACCTCGACGAGTTCATGGCGGCGGCGCTGGCGCAGCGCGTCACCGGCGAGACGGTGGTGGTGGAGGACGTCGATTAGCGGCGGCCACTTCGAGCGTCCGTTCGCCTCGTGCAGGGTTCGAGCAGTCGGACGGACTGCTCGAGACGGACAGGTGAATATTTGCGCCATCAAGACCGCTCGACGGGCACCGGGTCGCCGCGCTATCGCAGGCGCGGGGCCGGCGTGGCCCGGCGGGAAGGACGGAGTGATGGGGCAACGTGCCGGCACGGCGCGGATCGGGGTGGGGCTGGCCGTGCTGCTGCTCGCCGCCTGCGAGAGCGCGCCGGTCACCGTCGCCAACAAGCAGCGCGGCGCGACGCCCGCCTTCCCCGCCGCCGACCGTCCGGTCGCCAGCATCGTTTCCCCGCGCTGGTCGACCGAGGAAGCGCGCGACCGGCTGAACGAAGCGGCGACGGTGATGGACAAGTCTGACATCAAGCCCGGCATGACCGTCGCCGACATCGGCGCGGGCGAAGGCTATTATACCATTCGCCTCGCCCAGCGCGTCGGCGCCGACGGCCGCGTGCTGGCCGAGGACATCGTCCCTGCGGTCCGCGACGCGCTGGCGCAGCGAGTCACCCGGGAACGGCTCGACAATGTCAGCGTGCGGCTGGGCGCGCCGGCCGATCCCCGACTGCCGCCGGCCAGCTTCGACCGGGTGCTGATGGTCCACATGTACCATGAGATCCAGTCGCCCTATGAGTTCCTGTGGCATCTGCGCCCGTCGGTGAAGCCCGACGGCGCGGTGGTGGTGGTCGATGCGAACCGCGAGACGCAGAACCACGGCACCCCGCCGGCGCTGCTCGCCTGCGAATTCGCCGCGGTCGGCTATGTCCAGATCGAGCGGCAGGCGATGCCGTCGGCCGGGGGCTATATCGCGATGTTCCGCCCGCAGGGGCCGCGCCCCGATCCCGGGGCGATCCGGCCGTGCCGCACCGCCCGCCCCGCTGCTACAACAACCCCAGCGCCCGCAGGCTGATCGTCGCCGGCCCCGCCAGGATCAGCTGGTCGGCCAGCCGCACCTCGATCGGGTGCAGCGCCTGCGCCAGCCGTCGGGCGTGGGCGAGGTCGGCGGGGCTGGGCCGGGGATCGCCGCTGGGGTGGTTGTGCGCCATCACCACCTGCCGCGCGCCGTGGCGCAGCGCGCCACTCACCACCAGGCGCGGCGCCACCTCCACCGAATCGCGCGTCCCGACCACATAGTCGAGCCCGATCAGCCGATGATCCGCCGCCAGATAGGCGATCACCGCGATTTCCCGCCGCGCGTCGGCGATCATCCCGAACAGCGCGCGTGCGTCCGCCACACTGGCGAGGTGGGACGGAACGGCGTAGGGCATCACAGGCATCTTACTGAAATAATGCCAGAAAATTGCTGTTTTCCGCGTAGCGATTAGATCGGGTTCGGAGCAAAGCGCCACCAATACGGATCGATCGCTATGCGCGCGCGCGCGGCGACGTTAAGATCGGCCGACGATGCGCCAATACCTCGACCTGATGGAGCGCGCGCTGACCCACGGCGCCGCGCAGAACGACCGCACCGGGGTCGGCACGCTCAGCGTTTTCGGCCACCAGATGCGATTCGACCTGGCCGACGGCTTTCCGGTGCTGACCACCAAGAAGCTGCACCTGCGATCGATCATCATCGAGCTGCTGTGGTTCCTGCGCGGCGACACCAACGTGCGCTGGCTGCAGGAACGCCGGGTCGGCATCTGGGACGAATGGGCGGGCGAGGACGGCGATCTCGGCCCGATCTATGGCAAACAATGGCGCGACTGGCAGGCCGCCGACGGCCGCCATATCGACCAGATCGCCGAACTGATCGACACGATCCGCACCAACCCCGCGTCGCGCCGGCAAATCGTCACCGCGTGGAACCCCGGCGAGCTGCACGCGATGGCGCTGGCGCCGTGCCACTGCCTGTTCCAGACCCATGTCGCCAACGGGCGGCTGTCGCTCCAGCTTTACCAGCGTTCGGCCGACATCTTCCTCGGCGTGCCGTTCAACATCGCCAGCTATGCGCTGCTCACCCACATGCTCGCCCAGCAATGCGGGCTGGAACCGGGCGAGTTCATCTGGACCGGCGGCGATTGCCACCTCTACACCAACCATCTCGACCAGGCGCGCGAGCAGCTGGCGCGCACGCCGGGGCCGCTGCCGCGCCTGCGCATCCTGCGCCAGCCGCCGTCGATCGACGCCTATGACTATGAGGATTTCGCGATCGACGACTATGCGGCACAGCCGCACATCAAGGCCGAAGTCGCCGTCTGACGCCACCATTCAGCCGCCGTTCAGCCCTTTGACTACAGTTGTAGTTCATACGGGAGGTAACGAGATGCTCAGGCCATTGCTGGTTGTCGCGGTACTGATCGCTCAGGTCGTTCCCGCCCCGGCGCTATCGCCCTTTGCCGCCGCGCCGGTGCGTCACGCGCATCCGACGCTGCCGATGGAGGGAAACAGTTGGCAGGGTCCGCTGCCCGCCTCATAAGCCGCGTGTGGCACCCCGGATCAGCTTTCACCTCGCGCGGGCGGACAATGGCGTGATCGGGCGCGACGGCGCGCTGCCGTGGCGCCTGCCCGCCGACCTGAAGCGATTCAAGGCGCAGACGATGGGCAAGCCGATGGTGATGGGGCGCAAGACCTTCGCCGGCTTCCCCGCCCCCCTGCCCGGCCGGCGCCATATCGTGCTGACGCGCGACCGGGGCTGGTCCGCGCCGGGCGCGGAGCCGGTCCATTCGGTCGCGGAGGCGATTGCGCTGGCCGGCAACGTCCCCGACATCGCGGTGATCGGCGGCGCAGAGGTGTTCGCGCTGTTCCTGCCGCTCGCCGACCGCATCGAACTGACCGAGGTCCATGCCACGCCCGCAGGCGACGCGGCGGTGCCGGCGTTCGACCCCGCCGACTGGCGCGAGGTCTTTCGCGAGGATCACGAAGGCTATAGCTTCGTCACGCTGGAGCGGCGGTAGGCGCCTCTCCGCTCGTTCGGAGTGGCCCCTCCGACTGCCGACCGAGACAGGCTCTCGTGGCAGGCTCGAGCGTCGGCGAGACGGACGGAACGGGGCGAACGGCGTACCGCAATGGGAGGGGGTACAATGCGGAAGTGGCTGTGGATCGCGTTGGCGCTGGTCGCTGCGGCGGTGGCGGGCTTCTTCGCGCTGGCGCCGGCGATCGTCGAGCGTGGGATGAACAAGGTCGCGCCGACCGCGCTACCGCAGGTCACGCCCGAGACGCGCGCGCTCCACGCCCGGCTGGCGATCGCCGACATGCACGTCGACACGCTGCTGTGGCAGCGCAACCCGCTGACGCGGTCGGGGCGCGGCCAAGTCGACCTGCCCCGGCTGATCGAGGGCAATGTCGCACTTCAGATCTTCTCGTCGGTGACCAAGACGCCCAAGGGCCAG
>NZ_DATMGG010000047.1:0-18893 GCF_035555815.1 Sphingomonas sp. | reverse complement strand
CCCGCCCCGCGCGGACGGAGATCGCCAGCGTAGGCCACGCGACACAAAAAACCGCCCCTCGACGGTCGGGAGCGGGCTGGTTCGACAGGTTTCAGCGGGACGGAGGGTTCGGCGGGCCGGCCACCCGCTCCCCGGTGCGATGCCCCGGTGCGATGCCCGGCGCGATTACTTCGCCAGGCCTTCCAGCGTGCCCAGCGGCACGCTCGCGGCCAGCGCCTTCAGCGTATCGGCATTGTCGGCGTTGCCTTCGACCGAGACCATGAAACGGTTCGCCACCACGGTCGAATATTCGCCGCGGCGCGATTCGCCGTCCCACTTGTCGGTGGTCAGCCGGCCGTCGACCTGCCCGGTCTTTTCATAGCCATTCGCGGTGGTCTTGCTCGACTGGACGTTGAACGCGCTGCCCAGTGCGGTGATCGCCCCCATCGCGCCCATGTCGGTCACCGACAGGCTGGCGGTGTCGCTGCCCCGGCTATAGTCGCCCTTGGCGGTGGAGCCGGCGATGCCGCCGGCCCCCGCGCTCTGGTTCTCCACGCTGGTGCGCGTCCACCCCGCCGCCGATGCCGGCAGCAACGCCTGCAACGTGTTGGGATCGACCGCCTTGACCGCGCCCGCCGGCACGGTGCCGGGGGCACCGGAGGCGGCGTTGGCGCTCGCCTCGATCTGCTTGGCGGCCTGTTCCAGCTTGCCGAGGTCGACCGATCCGACGCCGGGAACGGTCGCGGTGCCGCTCACCACCGTGGGCGAATACATCGCGGTGGTGGCAAAGGTCGCGCTCAGCCCGGCGACGACCGCGCCGATGACGATGTAGAGCAGGATCGCGCACACCACGGAGACCACGGTGTACCCCAGCGCCTTGTCCTGCGGCGCCTTCATCAGCTTGGGCAGGCCAAGGTAGAGCAGATAGAGTCCGTACAGCCCGAACAACACGCTGATGATGCCCAGCATCGGGATCAGGCCGAAAATGCTGCCGACGAAGCTGGCGGTGTAGGAAAAGGCGACCACCTTCAGCGCCGACACCGGATTCTTGACGCCGCCGAAATTGGGCGCGAGCGCGTCGACGATCTTCGCCAGCACCCAGATGCCGACGATCGACAGGACATAGCCCAGGATCGCGGTCGTCAGCGCCATCACCAGCGGCGGCTTGAACACGATCCCCATCGCGCCATAGCCGAACACCTGCCCGCCGATCAGGCTCGCCACCGGCCCGATCGCCGCCAGCGGCAGCACCCATCCGGTGAAGATGCCCTTTTCGGTCATCGGCTCGGCGTCGATCCGGTCCCATTCGGTCTTGGGCGACAGCAGGATGTTCTTGATCCGGTCGACCATGCCGGCGCTGGGCGGCGGGAAGATCGGCGATCCGGGCGGAGGTGTGGAGGCCATTCTCGAATTCCCCTTGTTGTGTTCGAGTCGCTACCGTGATGATGCGCTGACATCATCGTGAGAGAAAGCCTTGATTGCAGTCCGGCCCGCTCCCCATATCCGGCGCATGAGCGAAACGACACCGGTGTGGCACGGCACCACCATTCTCTCCGTGCGCAGGAACGGGCGCGTCGTCGTCATCGGCGATGGCCAGGTCTCCCAAGGCCCGACCGTGATGAAGCCCAACGCGCGCAAGGTCCGCCCGCTGGGCGACGGCAGCGTCATCGCCGGGTTCGCCGGCGCGACCGCCGACGCCTTCACCCTGTTCGAGCGGCTCGAGGCCAAGCTCGAACGGCATCAGGGGCAGCTTCTCCGCGCCGCGGTCGAGCTGGCCAAGGACTGGCGCACCGACAAATACCTCCGCAATCTGGAGGCGATGCTGATCGTCGCCGACAAGTCGGTCACCCTGGTCGTCACCGGCAACGGCGACGTGCTGGAGCCGGAGGGCGGCATCGCCGCGATCGGATCGGGCGGCAATTTCGCGCTCGCCGCCGCGCGCGCGCTGGTCGACTACGAACAGGATGCCGAGACGCTGTCCCGCAAGGCGATGGCGATTGCCGGGGAGCTGTGCGTCTACACCAACGACCGGCTGACGATGGAAGCGCTCGACAGCGACAATTGATTCAACAGGAATTCCCGTGAACGACAATCTGACTCCCAAGGCGATCGTCGCCGCCCTCGACGCGCACATCATCGGCCAGGCGGACGCCAAGCGCGCGGTGGCGGTGGCGCTGCGCAACCGCTGGCGCCGCCAGCAGCTCGCCCCCGATCTGCGCGACGAGGTCAGCCCGAAGAACATACTGATGATCGGCCCAACCGGGTGCGGCAAGACCGAGATCAGCCGGCGGCTGGCCAAGCTGGCCGACGCGCCGTTCGTCAAGGTCGAGGCGACCAAGTTCACCGAGGTCGGCTATGTCGGCCGCGACGTCGAACAGATCGCCCGTGATCTGGTCGAGGAAGCGGTACGGCTGGAAAAGGAACGTCGCCGGCTCGCGGTCAAGGACAAGGCGGAGGAGGCGGCGATGGCCCGGCTGCTCGACGCGCTGACCGGCAAGGGCGCCAGCGAGGCGACTCGCTCCGCCTTCCGCCAGCGCTTCCACGACGGCCATCTCGATTCGACCGAGATCGAGATCGAGCTGGAAGCAGCACCGCAGATGCCGTTCGAAATCCCCGGCGGCGGCGCGCAGATGATCAACCTGGGCGAGATGATGGGCAAGGCGTTCGGCGGCGCCCAGTTGAAGCGCCGCAAGCTTCACGTCCCCGCCGCCTGGGAAAAGCTGGTCGAGGAGGAAGCCGACAAGCGCCTCGACCAGGATGAGGTCAGCCGCACCGCGCTGGCCGACGCGGAGGCCAACGGCATCGTCTTCCTCGATGAGATCGACAAGATCGCGGTCAGCGACGTGCGCGGCGGATCGGTCAGCCGCGAGGGCGTGCAGCGCGACCTGTTGCCGCTGATCGAGGGCACGACGGTCGCCACCAAATACGGGCCGATGAAGACCGACCACATCCTGTTCATCGCCTCGGGCGCGTTCCACGTCGCCAAGCCCAGCGATCTGCTGCCGGAGCTTCAGGGCCGCCTGCCGATCCGCGTCGAGCTGAACGGGCTGACCGAGGACGATTTCATCGCGATCCTGTCGGACACCAAGGCGTCGCTGCCCGAACAATATAAGGCGCTGATCGCGACCGAGGGCGTGACCGTCGATTTCACCGCCGACGGCATCAAGGCGGTCGCGCGCATCGCCGCCGAGGTGAATGGCCAGGTCGAGAACATCGGCGCCCGCCGCTTGCAGACGGTGATGGAAAAGCTGCTCGAACAGGTCAGCTTCGAGGCGGAGGATCGGGCGGGCACGACACTCACCGTCGACGCCGCCTACGTCGACAGCCAGCTCGCCAGCGTCGCGCGCAACACCGATCTCAGCCGCTACGTGCTCTAGGACCGCTCACCGCGCGGCCCGGAGACTGCGCCCGGGTCGTCATCGCGGGCGCAGCGCGGCAACCCAGCGTCCCGAACGCGACTCTGGATTGCCGCCGGGCCAAGCCCCTCGCGATGACGAGCGGCTTATCCTCGCGGCTTGGTATAGGGCACGAAGTCGCCGAACGAGCATGCGCCGGTCGGGAAGCCGCCGGTGCGGTCGACCGTGCGGACGATGTCGCCGCGGCACAATTGGCTGCCATAGCTTTTGGTGACGATGATATCGTCGCGCTTCAGGCCGAAACAGCCGCCGCTGGGCTTGTTCAGCCAATACCGCCGGCCGCTGTCGCGATAGAGCAGCGTGTCGCCGCCATAGACGGTGACGCTGGCGTTGCGCAGATCGGCGCAGTTGGTCGGCTTGCCCGCTTCAAAGCCGGTCAGATCCTTGGCCAGCCGCGCCTCTTCGCGGGCTTGGCTGGCATCGGCGCGCTCGGCCTGCTCGGCGGACATGGTACATCCCGCGAGCAACACGAGGCACGGTAAGGCAATACGCAACATCGTCGACCTCCAATCGCCCCCCATCATCTATAACGGAATCAACCGCGGAAATCATCTTTTGCCGCACGCCGCTCGGCCAATTGCTCGGCAGAGGAGGCGCGCAGGAACGGGTTGGTCGCCAGCTCCAGCGCGATCGTGGTCGGCAGCGTCGCCTCCCCCGCCGCGCGCAGCCGATCGACCTCGACCATCCGCGCCTTGAGCGCTTCGTTGTCGGGTTCCGCGACCAGCGCGTAGCGGCCGTTGGACTGGGTATATTCGTGCGCGGCGAACACCTGCATCGCGGGCGGCAGCACCGCATATTTTCGCATCGCGGCGTACATGTCGGCCGCCGTCCCCTCGAACAGCCGGCCACAGCCCATCGCGAACATCGTGTCGCCGGGGAACAGCAGCGCATCGTCGTCGAACACGTAGCTGATGTGGCCGGCGGTGTGCGCCGGAGTGTCGATCACCCGCGCGGTGTGCGTGCCGATCGTCACCGTATCGCCTTCCGTCACGGTGCGGTCGAGCGTCGGGATCTTCTCCGCCTCCGCCGCCGGGCCGGTGACGACCGCGCCGGTCGCGTCCTTCACCGCCTGGATGCCGCCGGTGTGGTCGGGGTGCCAATGGGTGATCCACACCTGGGTGATCGCCCAGCCGCGCGCCTTCGCCTCGGCCAGCGCCGGTGCCGCGTCGCCGGGATCGACCACGATCGTTTCCTGTGAGACGGGATCGTGGACCAGCCAGATATAATTGTCGTCAAAGGCGGCGACGCGGGCAATCTCAAGCGCGGACATGGGAAGTCTCCAACAGGGCAAGGGTCTCGGCGGCAAGCCGTTCGGTCAGCGATTGGGCGGGTTCGGGACGGACGGCGGCGCCGCCGGTGCCCGACCATAGCGATGAATAGTCCCCGCGCGCATCGGCTTCGGCGAAGGCGCGCAGCGGCGCGATCGCGGCGGAGGCGTGGGGAAAGGGCGGGACGGCGGGATGCGTCGGCCCCAGCGTGTCGATCAGCCGGTTGCGGATGCCGCGCGCCTCGCGGCCGGTGAACAGCGTGGTGAACACCGTCTCCGCCGCCGTGCCGAGCGCGGCGCGGTGCACCGCGCTGGCAAGGCTTTCCGGCGCGGGAAGATAGGCGGTGCCAATCTGCACCGCGCTCGCCCCCGCATTCAGCGCCGTGGCGATTCCACCCGCATCGACGATGCCGCCCGCCGCGATCACCGGCAGGTCGGTCGCGGCGACGATTCCGGCGAGCAGTTCGCGCAGGGGCGTCGGGCGGTGGCGGTCGAGGAACCAGCCGGCGTGACCGCCCGCTTCCGCCCCTTGCGCGATCACCGCATCGACGCCGCGCTCGGCGAGCCAGCGCGCCTCCTCCACGGTCGTCGCGCAGCCGAACACCGCCGTGCCGGTCGCCTTGACCCGGGCGAGCAGGTCCGCATCGGGCAGGCCGAAGTGGAAGCTGACCACCTCGGGCAGCACCGCCTCGACCATCTCGGCCATCGCCGCGTCGAACGGCTTGCGCAACGGCGGCGGCGTGCCGGGCGTCACGCCCTCCTCGGCGTAGAAGGGCGCCAGCGCGGCGCGCCACGCGCTGTCGTCGGGCACAGGGCCCAGCGTGTGGCAAAAGAAATTGAGATTGATCGGCCCGTCCGCCGCGTCGCGCACCTCCGCGGCCTGGACGATCGCCTGGTGCGGTGACAGCACCGCGCACGGCAGCGATCCCAGCGCCCCGCCGCGCACCGCCGCCGCCGCCAGCGCGACCCCACCGAAATTGGCCATCGGTGCCTGGACGATCGGCACCTCGGCGCCGGTCAGGTCGAGGAAACGCCGGTCGGGCCAGTCGGCCATCACCATTCGCCGGTGTTCGGCATCGATGCCCATGGCTCGGCGGGCTCGAGCACGCCGTCCTGCAACAGCTCGATCGAGATATTGTCGGGGGTGCGGACGAACGCCATGTGGCCGTCGCGCGGCGGACGGTTGATGGTGACGCCCGCGTCCATCAGCCGCTGGCAGGTCTCGTAGATGTTGTCGACGCGATAGGCGAGATGGCCGAAATTGCGGCCGCCGGCGTAGACTTCCGCCGATTTGCCTTCTTCCGGCCAGTTGTAGGTCAGCTCGACCTCGGCATGGGCGCGTTCGCCCGGACCGGCCATATCCTCGGGTGTGGCGAGGAAGATCAGCGTGAAGCGACCCTGCTCGCTCTCCATCCGCCGCACCTCCTTCAGGCCGAGCAGTTCGAAGAAGCGGATCGTCGCGTCGGGATCGGTGACGCGGATCATCGTGTGAAGGTATTTCATGTCGGCGCGCCTCTTGGGGAGTGACGCCGCGGAGATAGGGTGGCGAAGGCTATTTGTCAGCGTCGAATTGGGCGAGCGCGGCGCGCGCCGCCACCCCCGACGGGCTATCCGGCGCCAGTTGAACCGCCTTTTGCCAGCCCAGCCGCGCGCGTCCCTCGTCCCCCGCGACGGCGGCGATGTTGCCGGCCTCCAGCTGGACCGCGGCATCGTCGGCGGACAGTCGCAGCGCCTCCGCAATGTCCTTCTCCGCGCGCGGTCGGTCGCCCATCCGCCGCGCCAGCGTCGCCGACAGCAGCCAGGCGAGCGGATCGGCCGATGCGTTGACGATCGCGCGGTCAAGGTCGGCGCGCGCGGTCGCCAGGTCGTCGGTCGCAACGGCGGCGCGGGCGTGGTCGAGCTGCGCCTCGCCCAGCTCCAGCCCGGCCAATGTGCCGCTGGCCAGCGCCGCGTCGAGCGCGGTGCGCGCCTTGGTCGCCTCCCCCGCCGCCAGCCAGGCGTTGCCCGCCTGCGCCCAATAGCCGCCGGCGCGCGGATCGGCGGCGATCTCGGCCTGGTGCGCCGCCTCGGTAAAGGCGCCCGCCGCGCCGACGTAATTGCCGCTGGTGGCATAGGCCAGCCCCAGGCACTGCCGCGCGGGCGCGCCGCCGCCGGCCAGCCGCCACGCCGATGCCTCCGCCTCGCCGCGCGCCGGGTCGCCGGTGGCAAGGTCGACGCACCGCTCGAACCGCGCCTCCGCCGATTCGACCGGCGGGGCGGCGACGGTAGCCTGCAACAACAGCAGCGCCGGGATCATGGCAGTCCTTCGATCGTGCGCAGTATCAGCGCGATGTCGGCGTCGCGCGACAGCCGATGGTCGCCGTCCTTGACGAAGATCGCCTGCACATCGGGTGAACGGATCAGACGCGCCAGATCGAGGCTCAACTTCCACGGTACGTCAGGATCGGCCTGGCCATGGATCAGCCGCACCGGCGCGTCGATCGCGATCGCGCCGCCCATCAGGCGGTTGGCCTCTCCCGACTTCCAGAAGGCGTGGGTCGTCACCGTCGGCTCGGGCGCATATTGCGACGGCTCCTCCAGCCGACCGTCGCGCGCCAGCACCGCCTTCTGCGCATCCGTGAAGCCCCAGTCGGTGAAGTCGGGTGCGGGCGCGATGCCGACCAGCGCCGCGACCCGGTGGGGGCGGGCCAGCGCGACCAGCAGCATGATCCACCCGCCCATCGACGATCCGACCAGCACCACCGGCCCCGCCACCACGGTGTCGATCAGGTGGAGCGCGTCGTCGCGCCAGCTGGCCAGCGTGCCATCCTCGAACGCGCCAGGGCTGGCGCCGCAGCCGGCATAGTCGAAGCGCAGGCAGGCGCGGCCATGCGCCACCGCCCATGCCTCGACCGCCAGCGCCTTGCTGCCGGTCATGTCAGAGGCATAGCCGGGCAGGAACACCAGGGTCGGCCCGGCGCCGGGGGTGAGGTGATAGGCCAGGTTTCGATCGGTCATCGGTTCAGAATCGCAGCTCGGTTTTGGAGACATCCGGGTCGGCGGTACAGATCGTGCGTAGCGCCGCCCACTGCGCCGCGTCGAGCGCGGGCGTCGCGCCGGCACGGGCGCTGGCGCGGAACAGCCGCTGGCGCTCGCCCGACAGCGGGTGGCTGGACATATAGCCGAGCACCCGCGCCGACGCGCCCAGCTTCGCCTCGCCCGCGCCCAGCCGCGCGAAGAAGGCGGCGGTGCCCAGCGGGGAGATCCGCGCCGCGCGCAGCGCGTCGATCGCGAAGCCGTCGGCGTCGGCTTCGGCGCTGCGGCTGTACCCGGCGGCGAGCAGCGCGTTGGTATAGCCGCCGACATTGCCGTCGAGCCCGCCCAGCAGCACGCTCAGCCCCAATTGGCGGATCAGCGCCGCCAGCACGTCGCGGTGCGCGACATGGCCCAGCTCGTGCGCCACAACCCCGGCGACCTCATCGGGCGACCGCGCGTCCTTGAGCAGCCCCTGAAAGATCAGGATATGCCCGCCCGGCAGCGTCACCGCGTTGACGATCGGCACGTTGACCACGCGGATGTCCGCGCCCGCCACCGCCGGGCCAAGCCGATCCGACAGCGCTTGCAACGCCGCCGCGCCCGCCCGGGCGGCGCAGGTGCGTCCGCCGAAATCGCCGACCATCAGGTCGCCCAGCCGCCGCTCGACCGGCGCCGGGACCAGCTTGGCCGCAACGCCGGGCGCGAACGACAGGCCGAGGACCGCCAGCCCGGCGACCGTGGCAAAGATCAACGTGCCCTGGACCAGCCCCAGCCGGTCGACGATCCCACCATAGCGCCGCTCACCCGGCAGCAGCGCCGCCACCGGCGCCGGGATCGGTTCCGCCAGCCCGATCCGCCATCCGGAACGCCGCTTCAGCCCATATTGGTGCGCGCCCTCGATCCGGCCGTGGCCGATCAGGTCGGCAAAGGCGAACGGCCCGTCGCGGCGATCGTCCTCGACCAGCGTGAACGTCGCACCGTCGGGCACCAGCCGCGCGTCGCGCCGGAGCGCGCTGGCGCCGTCATAATACCACACGCGCGCATCGTCGGAGGTCGCCATCACCGGCCGTCAGAACGCGCCGACATCGAACGCATCGAGCAGTCCCTCGCCCTGCGGCGGCGCGCGGGTGGTCGACTGGGTCAGCTCATCGAGGCGCAGTTCGCCATAGGCCTCGATATGGGTGACGAAGAATTTCCAGTTGCGATAGGGAACGAACAGGAAGCCGATTCCCAAGGTGACGATCACCAGCCCGATGTTGCCGAGCACCAGCTTCATCCAGTCACGGGTGCGCGCGGTGAACGCGAAGCTGAGCGACCCGAGCGTGAGCTTGCCCACCGCCTCACGATAATAGGCGGAGTAGAAGAACAGCGCCACCAATCCCAGAACGACGAAGAACAGGATGTAAAACGCGCCCAGCACGATCACCAGCCCGGCCATGACGCTCTCACGCGACGCCCCCTCACCATCGACCCCGGCGATCGATCCGACCGCGAGCGCGCCGGTGGCCATCAGGATGCCCAACACCACGAGCAGCGCGATCGGCGAGAGGTAGAAGATCAGGTAGCGGCCGATGATCCGGTTCCAGTCGGCGTCCGATTCGAACCGCAGCGGGCCAAAGCTCATCTCGCGCCAGCGCCGGTTCCACAGGCTGGTCATCGACCACGGCACCATCAGCCCCAGCGCCAGCCCGCCCAGCAGCGTGCGCCACAGATGCTCGACGCCATAGCGCAGGCCCTGGATATCGCTGCCGCCGCGGATGCCGTGCCAGAAGGTGCGGCTGAGCCGGTAGCGCAGCGCGCGGAACACCGCGACGCCGATCAGATAGAGCAGCAGCACATAGAGCAGGATCATCAGCAGGATCGCCTGCCCCGGATGCCCGCGCAGGATCAGCGCCTGCATCAGGAACTGCAACCCGGCCAGCGGCAGCAGGAAGAACACCAGCGCCATCAGATAGCCGACGAACAGCTCCAGCCCGGTGCCGGTCCATTCCAGCCGATCGTCGATGAAGTGGGTGCGGCTCCACAGATAACGCCGTTCCCGCGCCCGCGCCCAGAACGCGTAGATGCCCAATGTGACGATCGTCAGCAGCAAATTGGTGAAGGCGATCGGGGCGAATTCGCGCCAGTTGCCATGGAACTGAAAGGCGCTCTCCGTCGGCGGCGGCAACGGTTCGGGCAATGGTTCGTCGGTCATGCGATGTTCTCCCCCGCCGCATCGTTGGAGCGCAGCGGCGGGGGAGCGTCAACTCACTTCGCAGCAAGAAAGGCGGTAAGTGCCCCCGCGAATGCCCCCGGCTGGTCGAGCATCACGAAATGCGCGGTATCGGTGATGGGCACGAAGGTCGCGTGCTTCGCCTTGGCGTAGACGTCGCGGTACAGCGCGTCGCCGGGCGCGGGATAGATCGCGGTGATCGGCGCGGCGATCGCGGCGATGTCGGGGCGAAGGTCGGTGGTCATGTCCTCGTACAGCGCCTGCGCGGTGACGCGCGGATCGGCCGCCATCGCCCACGCCTTGACCTTGGCCCGCGCCTCCGGTGTCGCGGCCAGCCCGTTGGCGGTCCGCTCGGCGCCGACGGCATCGGCGGGCTTCCCATAGCTGGCGAGGATCTGCTCGCGCATCGCCTTCGCCTGCGGCTCGACCATCGCGACGGTGGCGCCGCGCAGGAACAGGTCGCCGATATAGGGCAGCGAATCGACCACCATCAGCCGCGACACGTCGCCCGGATGCGCCCTGGCCAGCATCAGCCCGACCAGCCCGCCCAGCGAATGGCCGACCACCGCCGGCGCCTTCAGCCCGGCCCTGGCGACATAGGTGTCGAGATCGGCGACGGTGCCGTCGAGGATGCCCGGCGCGGTGTTGGCGCGCGGATCGTCGCCGCCAAAGCCGTTGATCTGGACGACATGGACACGGTGGGTCTTCGCCAGTGCGGGCACGACGCCGTCCCACACCGCACGCGGGCTGGACAGGCCGGGGATCAGGATCACGTCCGGTCCCGCCCCGGTCACGCTCACCGAGATGTGCTCCATCTGCACCGGCGCGGCGGCGACCGTGGCGGGGGCCGGCGCGGCGGCGCGGGCATGGCCGGGGGATAGGTTGAGCAGCAGCGCCGGCAATGCGACGGCGGCGATCAGGCGGGCCTTGCTGGCGGGAGTCATTGGTCGTTCTCCTTGGCGGGATTGGTGAAAATGTCCTCGATGGTCAGGTCGAACACGTCGGCGATCTTGAATGCGAGCGGCAGCGAGGGATCGTAGCGGCCGGTCTCGACCGCGTTGACGCTCTGGCGCGACACTTCGAGCCGCTCGGCCAGGTCCTGCTGGCTCCATGCGCGTTCGGCGCGCAGCACGCGAAGCCGGTTCTTCATGCCCCGCCTCCGCCCATCCGGTCGCGGAGGTTGAGCGCACATTGCACGACGCCGAACGAACCGCACCACAAGGGGAACGCCAGGAAGGTGGGAAAGTGGGGCACCATTTCGCTGCCTTCCAGAAACCCCCACACGGTGGTGACCGCCAGCGTGATGCCGATGCCCGCGATCATCGCGGTGATCAGCCGGTTGCGGATGAACTCGTCGCGCTCCTCCGCCAGATACAGCCCCATCACCACCAGCACCGCGAGCAGCGGCAGCGCCGGCAGCAGCGACAGGAGAAACAGCGCCGCGCCTTCCGGGTGATAGACGCGTTCGACCCACGTGCTCCCGAACAGCACCACGACATAGCCCACCATCGCGGGAACGAAGCGCCGGATGTAGCGGCGCTGGGCCGGATTATTACTCTGCATGTCAAGCGTCCTGTTAGTTTTGACAAGGACGCTTTACGATTGACATAGCGCGTTGTCAACTACCCTTGTCATATAGACAATGACCCATGTCACAGTTGCCTCGGCGCCGCGCGCGGCCTAGGCGATGGCGTTCACGTGTCGAGGAGCGGAATGATGGCGAACAAGGCGGGCGGTCTGGCGGTGGTGTCGCACCCGCATATCGGCGACATCTTCGCCGATGAGGCGATCGCGTTCGATCATCGCGACGGCACCGTGCGCGTCACGCTGGCGACCAAGAAAATGGTCGATCCTGCCCCGCCCTCGCAATTGCAGTTCGTCGTGGTCAACCGGCTGGTGATGACCGTGCCGGGCGCGCAGCGCATGGTGCTGGCGCTGTTCGACTATCTCAAGCAACAGGGCCTTGATCCGGCCGCCGTCGTCGGCGGTGGTGAGGAGACGCCGGTCAACTAGCGTCGCCGCCCGGCGTGGCGCGGGACGATCCGGCATGGTCCGGTTCGGGACACACGTCGCGACGCTTGCCACGACCGGGCCGAACGCGGCGACATCCGACGCGGTCGGCTGGCGCTGCTCTCACAGGAACCCATGGAGCAGCGCGAACCGCGTCTCGGCCAGGATCGTCTGGGGCGCCCCCTCCCCGCCCAAGCCGGCGGGGAAGGGAACGACCGCGGTGCGCGCGGTCAGAAGTTGGCGCTCAGCGTGCCGAACACCTGCCGAGGGGCCGAGGAGTGGAACACCAGGATGGTGCCCGCCGCGTCGTCCGGCGCGAACACGCTGCCGTCGAAGTTCGACGCATAGCGTTTGTCGGTCAGGTTGGTGACGTTCAGCGACAGTTTGGCGCCCTTCACGAAGCCGAACCGGCCGAAGTCATAGCCGACGCCCAGGTCGAACGTCGTGTACCCGCCAAAGCTCTGGTCGTTGGTATAGGTGTAGTAGCGCCGCCCGGTGTACTTGCCCTGGAGCGAGCCCGAAAAACCACCCTGCTTCAGCGTCAGCACGCTGGCGAACATCTGCTTCGGCGTATCGACCTGCTGCTTGCCGGCGGTCTGCTTGACCACGCAGGTGGCGGTGCACCAGTCGAGATCCTCGTCATAGGTCGATTCGTTGAACGACGCCGAATTGTACCAGTTCAGCCAGCGCGTCGGCTTCCACAGCACGCCCAGTTCGACGCCCTTGCTGGTGACGCCGCCGGCGTTGTGGAAGGAATTACCGCAGCCGGGGTTCTGCTGCTGGTTGGTCGGGCACGGGTTGTACTGCAACAGGCGGTTGTCGAAATTGACCTTGTACGCGGCCAGCGACACCTGGAGCGGACCGCTGACATAGCGGTAACCGCCCTCGAAGCTCTTCGACGTCTCGGGCTTCAGCGTCTTGCCCTGCAGGTCCCACACCGCCTGCGAAACCGACTGCGGCCCGAGTTTGAAGCCGCCCTGATACATCGCCATGTTCTCGGCATAGCTGGCGAACAGTTCGTGCCCGCGCGCGACCTGCCAGTGCACCCCGACTTCCGGCAGGAAATTGTCCTTGGCGACCAGCGATCCGCTGGCGAACTGGCTCGACGCGGGCGGCGCCGCCTTGGCGATGCCGTCGATCGCCTGGGCGTCCGATCGCGCATAGGTGCTCTTGAACCCGAAATCGATGCTCAGCGCGTCGTCGAACAGCTTGACCGTGTCCTGGACGTAGAACTGGCGGGTCTTCCACCTGGTTTCCTGCACCCACTGCGCGGTGTCCGGCTGGCCCTTCAGATACTGCGCCAGGCTGAACGGGCCGGTGACGTTGGTCCAGATGTAGCGCGCCGCGCTGCTGGTGTTGTCCTCGATCCAGAAACCGGCCTGGAGCCGGTTGAAGCCGATGTCCCAGGTCACGCTGCCGAGCACGCCGGTGCGATCGATCGTGTAGCGGGTGTCGCGGATCTGGACCGGAATGTCGTCCGCGGTCGATGCGGTGCCCTGCTTCGACCAGCCGGCGATCCAGTTGTTGCCGGCGCCCTTGTCATTGTGGTGGTAGACCTGCACCCGCGCGCTCACCGACTTGGTCAGCGCATAGTCCCCGGCCAGGTAGAACAGATTGTCGTTGCGCAGGATCTGGCCATTGGTGAAGGTGACGTCGGCGTTCTTTTCCGGCGCCGTCGCCGGGACGCACAGCGCCGGCGCGGTCGGGTTGCTCACCGAACAATACGCGCGGTCGAGATACGCCTGCCAGTCCGGCGCATAGCCCGCCCAGTCCCAGCCCAGCCGCGACAGCATGTCCTTCGACAGATAGGTGTCGTCGGCCTGGTTGGTGCGCGACAGGTCGGCGAAGGCGGTGACCCGACCACCGTCGAAGGCGTAGACCAGCTTGCCGTTGAATTGCTTGCCCGTCGACTTGTTCCAGGCGCGCTGGTTCACGAACAGATCCTGCTGGCTGTACTGACCGGAGACATAGGCGGAGAAGCCGCCGTGTTCGCCGGTGTCGATCCGCACGAAGGTGCGCAGGCTGTTCTCGCTGCCGATCGTCTGGCTGAGCGCGAGGCCCATCTCCTTCTTGGGGTCACTGCTGGTATAGGCCAGCGCGCCGCCCAGGTTGCTGGTCGACGGGATCGCCAGCCCGGCGATGCCGGTCGCCAGCTCGGCGCGGCCGAGGTTCTCCGAGATCAGCGCGCGGCTGATGGTGAGGCCGTTGTAGTTGTTGTACGCGCCGTCGCCCAGCGGCATCCCGTCGAGGGAATAGCCGAGGTGGGTGGTGTTGAAGCCGCGCACCTGCAGCGTCAGCGACTGTTCGTTGACGCCCAGCGCGTCGATCGACTGCGCGCTGACGCCGGGCAGGAAGTTGAGCGCCTTCTGCACGCTGGTGCCCGGCGGCAGCACGTCGAGGTTCGACGGCAGCAGGGTGGAGACCGAACGGGTTTCACCGCTGCCGATGACGATGATGTCGTCAGGTTCGCTGCCGTCGGCCGCGACGGGATCGGGCGCGGCGCCGCCGGCGGCGCGGGCGTAGGCGGTCGGCGCGAACGCCACCAGCGCGGCGGACGCCATCAAAAAGGCGCAAGCGCGCCCGTGGCGCGGCCCGCGGCGCGAAAAATCGGTCATCATGATATTCCCCAATCGGCGGCCGACGGGCCACCGTGTCCGCGCCGCTAAGCCGCGTTCGGGTCATTCCTGTTACAGAACGGCAAAACTTCGATGACGATGCGCCGCGGCCACACCGGGGCGATCAGCGCAGGCGCACCCAGGTCGGGGCGTGGTCGCTGGCCTTCTCGCGGGCGCGATAGTCCTTGTCGACGCCGGCCGAATGGAACCGATCGGCGGCGATCGGACTGAGCAGCAGGTGATCGATGCGGAACCCCGCATCGCGCTGCCAAGCGCCCGCCTGATAGTCCCAGAACGTCCACACGCCGCCGCGCGGATATTGGGTGCGCAGCGAATCGGTCCAGCCCTGCGCCAGCAGCGCGCGATAGCCCTGCCGGCTCTCCGGCTGCATCAGCGCGTCGGATTGCATCGCGCGCACCGAATAGACGTCGTCGTCGTTGGGGATGACGTTATAGTCGCCGGCCAGCACCACCGGCCGTTCCTCGGCCAGCAATTCGCGGGCGCGTGCGGCCAGCCGGTCGATCCAGCGCAGCTTGTAGTCGAATTTGGGGCCAGGCACCGGATTGCCGTTGGGCAGGTAGATCGACGCGATCACCACGCCGTCGACCTCCGCCTCGAGATAGCGGCTGTGCTCGTCGTCGGGATCGCCGGCCAGCCCGCGCTGGCGCTCGACCGGGTCGCCACCCTTGGCCAGCACGGCGACGCCGTTCCAGCTCTTTTGCCCGTGCCACACCGCGCCATAGCCGGCGTCGCGGATGTCCTGTTCGGGAAAGCCCTCGTCCGCCGACTTCAGCTCCTGGAGGCACACCACGTCGGGCTGCTGCTCGGCGAGATACTCCAGCAGGCGCGGCAGGCGCGCCTTGATGCCGTTGACGTTGTAGCTGACGATCTTCAAGCGGCGGCGCTCACACCGAAAAGCTGGTGCCGCAGCCGCAGCCCGACGCAGCATTGGGATTGGTCACCCGGAACGCCGCGCCGCCCAGGCTCTCGACGAAATCGACCTGCGCGCCGCGCACCAGATCCAGGCTGATCGAATCGACCACCAGCCGGACCCCGTCGGTCTCGGCTACGATATCGTCGCTCTCCGGGGCATCGGCCAGGCCGAACTGATATTGGAAGCCGGAACAGCCGCCGCCCTCCACCGCCAGCCGCAGGATCGCGGGCTTGCCCTGCCGTCCGGCGATCGCCGCGACACGCGCCGCGGCGGCGGAAGTGAGTTGCACATCGGCGGGAGCGAGCGTGGCCATGGCCTTCAGATAGGCGCGCGCGGCGCCCGCGGCAACCGGTTGGAACGGCGAGTCGAATACCGCCTCAAGGATATCGACGATGCCGCCACCCCTTCGTCATTCCCGCGCAGGCGGGAATTGGTTCAGGCGGCCGTCGCGATGGCAAGCATGACCTGCGCCAATCGATTCCCGCGCGCGGGAATGACGAAGGAGGCGGGCGGTAGGTGGCGCGCCCGGTGGGCCCGCGCGATCAGTTGTTGGCGGTCTGGCTGCCGCCCATCGCGCCCTGCTGGGTGCGCAGCGCGCGATCCTGGATCGCCACCAGCGTGCTCGACGGCTGAAGGAACGGCACCGGATTGACCGCGCGACCGTCGATCCGCACCTCATAATGGAGGTGGCTGCCGGTCGAACGGCCGGTCGATCCCATCAGCGCGATCAGCTGGCCGCGCCGCACGCGGGTGTTCGGTGCGATCAGGATCTTGGACAGGTGGCCATAGCGGGTCTCGATGCCCTTGCCATGATTGATCTCGACCAGATTGCCATAGCCCGACGCGCGTTCGGCGCGGGCGACGATGCCGTCGGCGGTGGCATAGACCGGCGTGCCGAGCGGGCCCGGAATGTCGACCCCGCCGTGCATCGCCGCGACGCGGCGGAACGGATCGGTGCGGACGCCGAAATTGCTGGTGAAGGTCAGGTTGTTGACCGGCTGCATCGACGGGATGGCGATCACGCCCTGCTCGAGCGTGTCGAGCTTCTTCCACGTCTGGAACAACGATTTGAACTGCGCGTCGGCGTCGGTGCTGGCAACCGCGTCGGTGCTGTCCGCCGCCTCGAACGGGCCGCCCATCGCGCCGCCGCGAACGAAACGTTCCGGGCCGAAGCCCAGCCGGCGCAGGTGCGCCGCGGTCATCGTCAGCCGCTGCTGCGTGGCGCGCTGCGCCTGACGGGCGAGCGCAACCTGGCGATATTCGATCCGCTGCAACGGCGCCACGACGGCATTGGCGGCGGCCGGGGTGGCCGGCACGGTCGGCATCGCCGCGGCCAGCTTTTCGGGATCGCCCTTGCCCGACAGGACCGCGGCGATCAGCGCCTGACGCTGCTCGACGCGCGCGGCGTGGACGCGGGTGGCGACCTTCATCGCCGCGACGTCGGCCTGCATCGCCAGCATCCGCGCGTTCATCGACACCATCCGTGCCTCGGGCGAGGTCGGCTCGCCGGCGATACCGGTGACCGCCACCGCGCCGACCGCGGCGGAGGCGACGCCATAGGCGGAAAAGGTCAGGGTGACGACGGCGGCGCCGGCCAGCAGCGCCTGCGCGCGGCCCGAAACGCTGAAGCGGCGCAACGCCTTTCCGTCATGAAAGATGAAATCGCGGGTGGTGAACAGCGAACGGACACGGCGAATGCCGTCCGAACAATTTCGCAGCGTGATAGCGACCATCAGTCCCCGCAACCATAAAAACGCCCTCCGGCGTCAACGGCCGGCGACGGTTCGTTCCCTCTGTCCCGATAGGATGCCCCTCCGCATCAAGACGTGCGCTTGATGCGGGCGGGATCAGGTCGCGGCAATAGCGGCGTAATATTCCCGCGTCAGACCGGCAGAGTCGCGCGCCGAGTCGTTGAACGGTGGCTTAATGGCGCCCCGGAAATATTCCGAAACAAGGCGTTGCCAGGTCGTTTCGGGAACGATTCGTTCGTCGCGGCAGGCCGATTCGAACCAGCGGGTGCCGGCGCGGACATGGCGGATCTCATCGGCGACGATCCGTCGTAGGATGCGTGCGGTCGGCAGGTCGCCCGCCGCTTCGAACCGCTCGATCGTCGCCGGGGTGACGTCCAGTCCGCGCGCCTCCAGCACCATCGGCACCACCGCCAGCCGCGCGAGCGGCACATGCGCGGTCGCCTCCGCCGCTTCCCACAGCCCGTCGTGCGCGGGCAGCGCGCCATAGTGGCTGCCAAGCGATTTCAGCCGGCGATCGAGCAGGGCGAAATGCATCGCCTCGTCCGCGCCCACCGCCAGCCAATCGTCGGTGAACGCGCGGGGAAAGCGCGCGCCGAACCGCCCGGCCATGTCAAAGGCAAGGTCGATCGCGACGAATTCGATATGCGCCAGCGCGTGGGTCAGCGCGATCCGGCCGCGGTCCGATCCGGCGCGGCCGCGCTTCGGCATCCGGTTGGGCGGCAGCAATTCCGGCAGGGCCGACCGGGCAGGGCGCGCCGGCATCGCGACGTCGAAGTCATGCGCCAGCCGCCCCAGCCGCCAGTCGCGCGCCACCCGGCGCGCGGCGGCGACCTTGGCCAGCGGATCGGCGGTGAGCAGCACGCCCCGCGCCGCCGCCGCGACGCTGGTCACGCTGCCACGCTCATCGCAGCGCACTCACAGATCGCGCGCAGCGGCGAGCACTTCGGCGGCGTGGCCGGCGACCTTCACCTTCCGCCAGGCGCGAGCGAGCTTGCCGTTGGCGCGGAACAGATAGGTCGACCGTTCGACCCCCATGAAGCGGCGGCCGTACATGCTCTTTTCGACCCACGCCCCGAAATCCTCGATCAGCACCCCGTCGGCATCGGTCGCCAGCGCGATCGTCAGGTCGTGCTTCTTCGCGAACTTGGCGTGGCTGGCCGGCGAATCCTTCGACACGCCCAGAACCGCGATCTCCGCCGCCGCGAATTCGGGCGCCAGCGCGGAAAAATCGATCGCCTCGCGCGTGCAGCCGGTGGTGTCGTCCTTCGGATAGAAATAGAGCACCAGCGGCTTGCCCAGAAAACCACGGAGCGGCAGCGGCGCGCCGTCGATCCCGGTCAGCGCGTGATCGGGCAGCCGGTCGCCCTCCTCGATCGCCATCAGTCTTCTCCCGTCGCATCGTGCCCCATTGCATCATGCCACGCCCGCCGCACGCTCTGCCGGGTGGCGTCGAGCCGTGCAAGTACCGTCGCCCAGTCCGCCACCCCCAGCGCGCGCGCCAGCAGTGCCTGGGTCGCCGGCGGCGGCGCCTGGCAATCGGGCGCGACCAGCCGCGTGGTCACCAGCAGCCGCGACAACAGGTCATGCGCGTCGCCCAGATCGGCGGGCAACAGTCCGGCGGCGACCAGCGCGTCGATCGCCCCGCGCAGATGCGGATCGAACCCGACGCGGTGGACCAGCTGCGCGACGTGGAC
>NZ_DATMGG010000046.1:0-6983 GCF_035555815.1 Sphingomonas sp. | reverse complement strand
GGGGAACGCGATCGACGCCCATTTCCCGAAGGGCGCGTTCTGGTATCTGCACATCGCCGGATGCGATCCCGCGCATCAGGGGCGCGGGCTGGGCGGCGCGGCGATCCGCGCCGGCTTCGATGCGCGGGTGCCGACCTATCTGGAAACCCCGGTCGAGGGCTATGTCCCGCTCTACCAGCGGCTGGGCTTCACCCTGACGGGCGACTGGCGGGTGCCCGGCGGCGGCCCGCGCTTTTGGTCGATGTGGCGCGACGCCGACGCGTCCACCGGGGCCCCTCAGCCGCGATAGCGCGCTTCGAGCAGATCGAGTTCGCGGATCATCTTCTGCGCGGTCGAACTGCCGACCCGCCGCTCGCGGGCGAGCCGGAACACCGCGTCGCGCTCCGCCTGCAACCCGACCAGCCGCAGATCGCGTTCGAGCTTGTCCTGAAGCCGGGCCTCTGCCGACACCTTCGGCCCCTGGCTGCGGCTTTCGATGCGGTCGCGGTAGAGGTCCATGATCCGGCTGCCGGCGGCGGCGTAGAAATCGGCGTCGCCGCGCTGCTGCCCCAGATCGTGCTGGGCGCGCTCGATCTCGCGGATCGCGGCTTCGGACGCGGCGACGCGGGCGGCGTCCTCCTCTGCCTGACGCGATGGCTCGGCGGGCATGGTCAAATCCTTGAGCAGGATCGGCAACCCGACGCTGGCGATCAGCAACGACACGATGATGACACCCGCCGCGAGGCAGATCGCCAGATCGCGTGCGGGAAACGGGGTGCCGTCGTTGAGGGTCAGCGGCAGCGTCAGCACGCCGGCCAGCGTGATCGCCCCGCGCACCCCGGCGAACGACATAGCCGCGACCAGCCGCCAGTGCGGGCCCTTGACCGGCGCGGCATCGGGATCGGGATCGGCGCGGCGGCGCAACAACGTCAGGCGCAGCGACACCCACACCCAGGCGAACCGCAGCGCGGCCAGTCCGGCGACGATGGCGAGGACATAGAGCGCCAGCCACCAGGTGCTGTGATGCCCGGTGACGCGCACCGTTTCGCGTGCGCCGGCCAGGATGCTGGGCAATTGTTCGCCCAGCAGCACGAAGATGATGCCGTTCAGCGCGAACTGGATCGTATCCCACACCGAATTGCGGCGCATCCGGGTCGCGGCCATCGCCTGTCGCGAAATTTCGGCAAAGGTCATAGTGACGCCCGCGGCGACCGCGGCGAGGATGCCGGAGGCGTGGAGGTGTTCGGCGATGAGGTAGGAGCCGAACGGGATCAGCAGGCTGACGAGGATCTGCGACCCCGTCTCCTCACCAAAACGTTGCGAAACCCACGCCTTGGCCCGCGTCGCGGCGAGCGTGACGATCACGCCGACCACGATTCCAGCGCCCGCCACCCAGGCGAAGTTGAGCGCGGCGGCGGAGGCGGAGAAGGTGCCGGTCAGCGCCGCCGCGATGGCGAAGCGCAGGCAGACCAGGCCCGACGCGTCGTTGAGCAGCGATTCGCCTTCCAGAATGTGCATCATCCGTTTCGGGATGGGCACGCGCGCGGCGATCGCCGACACCGCGATCGGATCGGTCGGCGACACCACAGCCGCCAGCGCGAATGCCACCGCCAGCGGCATCGCCGGGATCATCCAGTGGATCAGCAGGCCCATGCCGACCACGGTGATCAGCACCAGCCCCAGCGCCAGTTCGATGACGGTGGACAGATCCTTGAGCAGCTCGTCCTTCGGAATGCGCCACCCGTCGAGGAACAGCAGCGGGGGCAGGAACAGCAGCAGGAACAGTTCGGGATCGAGGGTGACGCGATAGGATGTCGACAGGCCGATTACCGCGCCCAGCATGATCTGGACCAATGGCGTCGGCAGCGACACCGGCAACATTCGCGACACCGCGCCGCTGACGATCACCGCCAGCAGCAGGAACAGGACGATCGATACTGTCTCCAAACGCGAATTCCCTCATACGCATCACTTCTCGCCCCCTCCTAGGGGGTGGATCCTTTCGCGGGCAACCGTCTTTGACGTGCGGCGGGCGATGGGCACAAAATTTGTTCTCGACCGTTACGGTGGTGACAAAGGGGGTGCGCTTGGACGATGTAGCCCCGGGTGGGAGATGAATCGGGCGTGCGCGTACATTCGACGGCGATCATTGTGGGGCTGATGGCCGGCGCGGCGGTGCTGCCCGGAATCGCGCGTGCGCAGGTGTCCCGGCCGGCCCCTGGACAGGGCGCCCCGGCGACGACGGCGGCCGACAGCCAGGCGCGCCACCCCGCGCAGGATGGCGCGATCATCCCCGACGATCAGTTCGAACAATCGATTCCGCCGCTGTCCGACGATATCGACGCGCCGCTGGAGCCGATCGCGCCGCTCGCGCCGGGCGTCGAACCGGCCGCCCGTCAATCCGGCGCGGCTTCGCCCGACGCGGATCTGGCACCGGTCACCCTGCCGAGCGAGGCCGATCTGGCCGCGCCGCTGCCGCCGCTGTCGGGGTTCGACGTAACCCCGGTCGTCATCGCCGGCGTCGACGACCAGCCGGCGGTGGCGATCCGCTACGAAACGCGCGTCGAGGGGCTTGAGGCCGTCGGGCTGGACGACCAGTTCAAGGCGCTGTCGGCGCTGCGAAAGGATAACGACGCGCCCAACGCCGCGGTAGTCAACGCCCGCGCGAAGGAGGATGAGGGGCTGGCGGTGCGGCTGATGCAGTCGCTCGGCTATTACGACGCTACCGCGACCTCGGCGATCGAACAGATCCCCGGGCAGGCCGCCCGCGTTCGCGCCACGGTGACCGCTGTGCCCGGCCAACGCTATCTGCTGGGATCGATCACGGTGAAGGCGGGGCCGACCGTGCCGCCGGATCTGATCGCCAAGGCGCTGCCGCTCAAGACCGGCGACCCGATCGAGGCGGAGCGCATCCAGGGCGCGGAGGCCAATGTCGCGCTGCAACTGCCGCAGCAGGGCTATGCCTTTGCCGAGGTCGGCCAGCGCGACATCCTGCTCGACGACGTCACGCTTCGCGGCGACTATACGTTGCCGGTCGAAACCGGGCCGCGCGGGACGTTCGGCGGGTTCGCGCTGCGCGGCGACCCGGTGTTCGACGCCGATCACATCGCGGTGCTGGCGCGATTCAAGCCGGGCGAATTGTATGACAGCCGCAAGGTCGACGATCTGCGCCAGGCGCTGGTCGCGACCAGCCTGTTCTCCAGCGTCGGCGTCTCTCCCCGCAAGACCGGCCGGCCCGGCCCCGACGGCACCGAACAGGTCGATCTGACGATCCGCCAGAACAAGGGGCCGGCGCGAACGATCGCCGGAACCGCCGGCTATGGCACCGGGCAGGGCCTGCGCGCCGAGGCGAGCTGGACCCACCGCAACCTGTTCCCGCCCGAAGGCGCGCTGATCGTCGCGGGCGTTGCCGGAACGCAGGAACAGGGGCTGTCGACCACCTTCCGCCGATCGAACGCCGGGCGGCGTGACCGCACCTTCTCGCTGATCGCCTCCGCCAGCCATTCGCATTATGACGCGTTCGATGCTTTCACCGGCACGATCGCGGCGCGGATCAGCTATGATTCGACGCCGATCTGGCAGAAACGCTGGACCTATTATTACGGCGGCGAACTGGTCGGCACCAATGAGAGCGTCTATGATTTCGCCCGCGACGAGCGCGTGCGCCGTACCTATGGCATCGCCGCGCTGCCGACGTTCCTGGGTTATGACACGTCGGACAATCTGCTGAACCCGACGCGCGGTTTCCGCCTGAAGCTCAACGTCAGCCCTGAGACGTCGGTGCAGGGATCGGTGCGGCCGTATGTCCGCACGATGGTGGAAGGCACGGGCTATTATCCGGTCACCGACAGCCTGGTGATCGCCGGGCGGGTGCGCGCCGGGGTGATCGCCGGGGTCGCGCGCGACGATCTGGCGCCGTCACGGCGCTATTATTCGGGCGGCGGCGGATCGGTGCGCGGCTTTGGCTATCAGGGGCTGGGCCCGCGTACGATCGAGCCCAATCCCGATTACGACCCGACCAACCCGGACGAGAAGGATTCGCCGACGGTGATCCGCCCCGTCGGGGGGCGCAGCCTCAACGAATTCTCGATCGAAGCGCGCTATCGCTTCGGCAATTTCGGCATCGTCCCGTTCGTCGATGCCGGCCAGGTGTATGACAGCGTGCTGCCCAAGGGCCGCGACATCCGCTTTGGCGCGGGGATCGGCGCGCGTTACTACACCAATTTCGGGCCGTTCCGCATCGACGTCGCCACCCCGATCAACCGCAAGCCGGGCGAAGCGAAGATCGCGCTCTACCTCTCGATCGGGCAGGCGTTCTGATGGCCGAGGACCAGATGCCCGCCGAACAGGCCGCGCCCGCTGCCGCCGATGCCCGGCCGGTGTGGCAAAGAATCGCCCTGTGGGGCGGGGCGGGGCTGATCGGCCTGATCGTGCTCGCCGCGGCGATCGTGCTCGGGCTCGATACCCAGGTCGGGCGGCGGTTCGTCGCCGACCGGATCGGCGGTTACACCATGGCCAACGGCATCAACCTGCGCGTCGGCCGGATCGACGGATCGCTGTATGGCGCGATGGTGCTGCGCGACGTCAAGGTGCAGGACCAGCACGGCGTTTTCGCCACATCACCGCAGATCGCGATCGACTGGCGGCCGTTCGCCTATCTGCGCAACCATGTCGACGTGCGGTCGCTGGCCAGCCCGCTGGTGAGCGTGGCGCGCCTGCCCGAGTTGAAACCGGTGCCGAGCGATCCCAACGCACCGATCCTGCCCGATCTCGACATCGACGTCGGCCGGCTGACGATCAAGCGGATCGATCTGGCGCCGGCGGTGAGCGGCGAACGCCGGCTGCTGACGCTCGACGGCAGCGCCCATGTCGCGCACCGCCGCGCGCAGATCGTGGCCAACGCGGCGACGATCGGCGGCGGCGACCGGCTGGCGCTCAATCTCGACGCCGTGCCCGATGCCGACCGGCTGGGGATCGACGCAAGGATTTCCGCGCCGAAGGGCGGGCTGATCGCGACGATGGCCGGGCTCGACGCGCCGCTGATCGCGACGATCGCCGGCAAGGGCAGCTGGAAGGCGTGGAACGGCCGCGCGGCGGCGACGCTGGGCGGCGGGCAGCTCGCCGATCTGGCGATCGAGGCGCGTAACGGCACGTTCCGCGTGCGCGGGCCGACCCAGCCGGGACTGTACCTGAAAGGGCCGGTCGAGCGGCTGACCGCGCCGCGGCTGGACGTGGCGCTGGACACAACCCTGAACGAGCGCAAGGCCGACACGCGGCTTCAGTTGCGGTCGTCGGCGTTGGCCGTCGCGGCGCAGGGGATGATCGACCTGGGGCAGAGCCGGTTCGGCAACGTCCGGGCGGAAGCGAGGTTGCTGACCCCCGGTGCGATCGCACCGAACCTGAGCGGGCGATCGGTCCGCGCGGCGGTCGCGCTCGACGGCCCGTTCGCGCGACCGGTGATCGACTACAAGATCCAGGCGGCGGCGCTTGGCTTTGGAGAGATGGGCGCCGAAGGCGTCTATGTGGAGGGCAAGGCGCGCGTCGATGCCGACCGGATCATGATACCGGTCGCCGGCCGGGTCGCGCGGGTGACCGGGCTGAACGCGGCGGCCGGCGGGCTGCTCACCAACGTGCGGCTGAACGGCGATCTGGCGGTTTCCGGCGGCACGCAGATCCTGTCGGACAATCTGCGCATCCGTTCGGACAAGATCGACGCGACCGCGATCATCGCGGCCGACATGGCGAAGGGGCGCTACACCGGCGCGCTGAAGGGCCGCGTCAACGACTATCGCATCGACGGCGTCGGCATCGTCAACGTCACCACCGACGCGAAGCTCTATTCGGCGGCATCGGGCGGGTTTGGTATCCGCGGCCGCGTGGCGGCGCAGACCGCGCGCATCTTCAACGACGGGCTGCGCGAATTCCTGGGGGGCAACGCCTACAGCCGCGCCGACCTCGACTATACCCCGCAGGGGATCATCGCCTTTTCCGGAGTACGGGTGAACGCGCCGGCATTCCGCATCACCGCCGGATCGGGCCGCTACGATCCGGCGGGGCCGATCCTGGTCAACGCCCAGGGCTGGTCGCGGCAATATGGCCCGTTGACCGCGCGGGTGAACGGCACGCTGGCCGCGCCGGTGGTGAACCTGCGCGCGCCGCGTCCCGGCGTCGGCATCGGGCTGGTCGATCTCAACGCGACGATCCGGGGGCAGGGCACGCGCTACGCGGTGACTGCGACCGGCGGCACCGACTACGGGCCGTTCGACGCCAATCTGCTGCTGGCGACATCCCCCCGGATCGCCGCCGACGTCCGCAACACGCGCTTCGCGGGCATCCTGTTCAACGGCCGGGTCGAACAGACCGTGGCTGGGCCGTTCGCGGGCAGCCTGCGCTTTGCCGGGTCGGGAGTGAACGGCACGCTGGGGCTGGGCGCCGAAGGGAAATATCAGCGCGCCGACGTCGATGCTCGCGCCAACAATGCCGTGATCCCCGGCACCGCCGGCCTGACCATCGGCCGCGCCATCATCACCGGCCGGGCGGTGATGTATCCGGGCCAGCCGGCAATCGTCGGCGATGCCCAGATCGCAGCATTCAAGATGGGCAATCTTGCCATCAAGACCGCGCGCGCGAAGATCGATTATCATGGCGGCAACGGCACTGCACAGGCCTTTGCCGAGGGATCGTCGGGCGTGCCGTTCCGCATCGGCGCCAATGCGCGCTTCTCGCCAAAGCTGTGGCTGGCGGCATTGCAGGGGCAGGCCAACGGCATCAATTTCCGCACGGTCAATCCGGCGCGGATCGAACCCGTCGGGGGCGAATACCGGCTGTCGCCGACTCGGATCGATTTCGACCAGGGATCGCTGCGGCTGGCGGGCCGCTATGGCCGGGGCATGGCGCTCCAGTCGCGGCTCGACAAGCTCGACCTGGCGGTGGTCAACGCCTTCGTCCCCAATCTGGGCATTGGCGGCACCGCGACCGGCAGCATCGCCGTCGACCAGCCGAGC
>NZ_DATMGG010000045.1:0-20386 GCF_035555815.1 Sphingomonas sp. | reverse complement strand
GGCGGAGTAGCTCAGCTGGTTAGAGCAGCGGAATCATAATCCGCGTGTCGGGGGTTCAAGTCCCTCCTCCGCTACCACTTTGGCAGCCCCCCAGGGGGTTGCCCCCCTCCACGGTGAATTGGTCAAGCCACGTGGCGACGTTGGCGCACAAGCGCCCTTCCCCGTCGCGGGACAATGTGACGGACGCGACCACTTCGCGAACGAGTCGGTGCAGGTCGCCGCGATCGTCCAGCAGATGCAGCGCCATGGCCAGCTTCGCCCGATTCGCCTTGAGGCGTTCGGCGAATGCGGTGACGGCGGTCGGGTGCACTATGACGTTTGACGCGGGCGGTTCCCGCTCCAATTCCGCGCGTAGCCGATCACGTTCGGCGCCTAATGCCCTGGCGGCGTCGTTCATCGCCTCGGGGTCGCCTAGGCCCTTAATCAGCAATGCCGTGATGCTCGCCAACTCCTTGCCGATCGCCTTGAGTCGCGTTTCAATCTTGGCGCGCCGTGCAATTAATTGCGCGGCTTCCTTGTGGCGCCCTTCCAACCATACGTGGGCGTAGCGGCTAACCTGTTCCGGGGTCGCCAACTCATGCGTGAGCGTGTCGATAACCAACGTCTCAACATCGTCCAGATAGAATGTTTGGGGCTTCGGGCAGGCCCCCGAATTGGTATGTGCCGAACAACGGAGGCGGGTTCGGCCACTCTTGTCCACGCCTGCAACTGCCATGCCGCTGCCGCACGCGCCGCACTTGATAAGGCCCGATAGCAGCCGCTGGGGGCGGCGCTGCGTGACAGGTGCGTCCGGCTTCGATCTGGCCTCTAGCTGGTTTTGAACGGCGTCGAACAGGTCAACGGGCACAATCTCCAATTCCGGCGCCTCGGCGTGAAGCCATTCGCTCTTGGGGTTGGGCCGCGACAAGCGCTTGCCCGTGTCGGGGTCTTTGACCATGCGGACCTTGTTCCAGACGATCAGCCCCTTGTAGATCGGGTTCCGCAACATCCCCGTGCCCCGGCTGGCGAAGCCATAGAGCGCGGACGGCGCCCACAGCTTGCCGCGTGGCGGGGTGACCCCTCCGCGCCATCCTCTACGCGCGTTATTCGACGGACCTGCAAAACGAGAAATCCGTTGATGATCAATTCGCCCTATGTCGCGCTTATGCGAAGCGGGAGGGATATCAGATCGCGGCCGAATGCCACGACGCGGCGAAGTCCGGCGCATCCATGTTCGGACGCGACGGGCTGCAAGACATGCTCGCCGCCGCCTACGCAGGGAAGTGCGATGCCGTCATTGTCGAGGCGTTGGACAGGCTGTCGCGTGACATGGAGGACTTAGCGGGCATCCATAAGCGCCTGACGTTCGGCGGCATCAAAATCCTCGCCGTTCACGACGGCGGAGAGGCCAACACCGCCATGGTCGGCATGAAGGCCGTGTTTGCGCAGATGTTCCGCGAGGACGGCGCGAAGAAGGTCCGGCGTGGCATGGAGGGGCTGTTAGCGGCGGGCAAGACGGCTGGGGGGCGTGCTTACGGGTATGCCCACGATCCGGCGAATCGTGGCGCGCCCATGATCGTGCGCGAGGAAGCCGAAACCGTCCTGCGCATCTTTCAGGAATACCATGCCGGTACGTCGCCCAAGGCGATATGCCGCGCGCTCAATGATGAGGGCGTCAGCGCCGACGCAGCCCAGCAGATATTCGAGCAACGGCGCAAGCAACCGATCCGGCCCGGCGCGCAGCACCTGCTTGGCCAGATGCGGGGGATTGTGGTGCGGCGAGACGATCTCACAGACAGCCGAGACGCTGCCGTCCTTCAATTCGTCCAGCAGCCCCGAGACCCCGCCCGGCCGCGCCTCCAGCCGCATGGCGCACGCCAGCGTCGGGCGGAGCGCGACGGCCCCGCCCCCGAGGTTCACGGTGATGACGCTGGCGGGGTGCACGATCAATCGTCCTCGCCGACCGTGGCGTTAACGGGAACAATTTCACCGCTGATCGCCAGATTGAAAGTCGTTCGCAGGAAGTCGGAAGCACCGCCAACATTGTTTCGCGCCGATACCACCACGGCTCGGAAATAGACGATCGAATTGGTCCCGGTCGGGCCGGGCTTGTCCATGAACTCGACCTTGATATTATATTCGAACGGCGTTGCCTCGGCCGCGCGAAGCGCCTGTTGACCAAGGTCAAGCGGGTCGCGGGCGACGACAAGCGGACAATCCCCGTTGTCGCGAATACCCTTGCGCTTGATGACCGCCGAACGATCGATCAGCTTAGCGGACAGGATTTCAGACTCGCCGCCAAAGTCGCCGATGTCCTGAATACCGCCAATGGCCTTATAGGTATCGAGGGCGAAGCTGGCGGCGTCGGATGCGGCAAGGGTCGTGCCGATACTAACCTTGGTGTTGGTCGTTGCGGCAATTGCAGAATCGGACACGGCGATATCCTTTCAATTTATGGGAGGGGCTGGGGATGACAAAAGCTGTCACCCCCCGCTGGATCAGGAAGCGGCGATCTTGAGAGCCTTGAAGGCTTCGGCCTTCACCACGGCCCCGCCGACGCGACGACGCCAATGGAAACGGGTCTGACTGGAAACCGCCGCGCTATAAGGATCGCGAAGCATCGTGAGCGCGATGCGATCAACGATGCGATAGCCCTGCGCGAAGTCGCCAAGGATGGGGGCGGCGATGTGCAGGATGTCGCGGCGATCATAGACCCGCTGCCCCTTGTCACCCGTCACGCGGTAGAGCGGTTCGCAGGTGGTCCGGTCCAACTCGACCGACACGGCCGGGGGGCTGAACCGGATCAACTCGCGCGGCTCGCCTCCGACGCGGTTGATGAACGCGAAGCCGTTTCCGTGCAGCAGTGCGTCGCGGGTCAGTTGCTCGCGGAAGCTATGGGCGTCGGTCCAGTCGTTCGCCTGATCGTGCAGGATGGCATAGGCCGGATGGTCCGTGGCCCGGCTGCGATCGTTATCCGTGCCCCGCTCATAAACGTGGAGCGGGAGTCCGCCCACGGCCTCGCTGATCGCTTCCACGGCGGCACGGACAGCGGGCGAGCGCATGGCGTTGGCTGGGGTGACGGAAATGCCGGAAGCGGCCGGGGTCGCGCCGAACAGGTCCAGCAGCGCGTCGTCTGAGCTGGCAAGCGAGCGCGTCTCGCTCTGTTGGCGGGCTTCAAACCCAAATAGACGGGAGATAATCGACAAGGTGGCACCCTAGACAAGCAAGTTAGCTGCTTGCGGGGGCCTCCCGCTCTGTTGTCACACTCGCCCTTCGGGGGACAACCAAGCGAACGATGATTAACTAAACAAAATCGGAAACGCAATCCGGCTGGCGCTGATCTTGTGCCACGTCATCGAATGCGGGGCTCTGGCGCGCGGCGCCTTCTCTCTATTCGGGCAACTCCCTCCGTAACCTTCCCCCGAAAACAAATGGAAATTCAGGCGTGCGTGAGCGCGCCTGCGGGGATGTCTTTTTCTACGTAGTTGGAAAAGACGGATGGAAGGGGAGAATATGAACGTAGTGAATATTCTATCCTTCTGTGTATGAATCGGCTCATGTAATGGCTCAACTAATGGCTCAACTATCGGCTCAAACTGCCCCCGTTTTTGAGCCATTAGGTGAGCCGATTGCCGCCCCGATTTTGCTCGGTCCGTAGGCAAGTGCGGTCAACTCTTGGAGGCTCTGGGGATAGGATTCCACCGGCTTTGCGGGCTTCGGTTTTGGTTTCGGATGAGCGGGCGGTGGTCCCTTCGCTTCCTGCTTCACAGCCGCCAGTGCCGCGTGCTCGTTCGCATACCCCAGCCGCTCCCAATCTGTCGGTCGGATCGCCTCGGGCGACAAGTGAATGGCGTGCGCGGTCGGGCGGATATGCGACACGGAAGGCTTGCCGTCGAACGCTCCGTTTTCGCGCTCGATAAGCCCGTGCTGCTCCAGAACGTCGAGTTGGCGTTTGAGGGTGGCCAATGACTGGCCGGTGCGTCTGCACCAATCCCGATAGGTATAGGCGGCCCATTTCCCGCCCTTGCCGGGTCGGGTCGCGCACGATTGCCGCCAGACCTTCATAATCTCCCCGAACAGCGCCTTGGCCTTGGGATAGCGTCTCCACAGCGCCCGGATGTCGCTGGTCTCCCGGATCGGCGATTCCGCTTGCAGCTTAGCCTTTGCCACGTCGGCGGTCACAGCGGCCTTAATCGCGGCGGTGGCCTGCGCGGACTTCAATTTGATGGTCACGGTAACGACTCCTAGCAGGCTGGGGCACTGGCGCGTGTTCGCCGCCTGGGCGGGCCGCTGGCGCGGAACGTGTAGGTTGGGCGGTTCAGAGGGTCGGCATTTCGGAGGGGAGGCTGCCAAGGCTGAATCGGTCCTCCGCTACCAACATCACAGCCCCGGTGATGACACCCGCCCTACCCCCGCGAAAGCGGATTTGGGGACGTGGGTGATGCGGCAGGCGAGGTCGGCCTCGCCGCTGGCCACCACATAGTGATCGCCCGCGTCGGCGATGCCGGTCGTGAACACGACATTGTCGAGATAGAGCAGATCGCGAATCGGATCGGTCAACGCCGGTGCCGGCTCGATCAGCGGCGCCGCTCCGCTGGCGACGATCACGCTGGGGTCGTCATGGTCGAGGATCGTCCAATAGGTGCGGTAGATGCCGACGACGCCCGACGGCTCGACGCCGTGCCACAGGCTGAGCCAGCCGCGTTCGGTGCGCACCGGCGGCGTGCCTCCGCCCATTCGCGCGCTGGTCACCGTGCCCGAACAGGGACGGATGCCGGGCTGGTCGCACGGCTTCCAGTGGAGCGCATCCGGTGAGGTCGCCAGGTTGATCGACGGACCCGCGCGCCATTCGCTATCGGGCGGATAGGCGAAATAGAGGTCGCCCAGCGGCCGGGTCTGCGCCCAGTAGCGGCCGTCGACCAGCCCCTCGAAGACCAGCATGTCCTTGTTCTGGTGATCGAGCACGATCCCCTCCAGCGTCCAGTCGAGCGCGTCGGTGGAGGTGTAGAGCGTGGTGGCATGGCGTTCGGGACTGACCGAACAGGTCGTCATCAGCCAGCGATCGCCGACCCGACTGATCCGCGCATCCTCGACGCCATAGCATTGGTACGATCGGCGCGGTTCGATCGCGCGGTCGTAATGGACCGCCTCGACCCGCAGGCCATCGGGCGACAGTTCGACCGGGAGCAGCCACGACAGCGAGGTCAGCGCCATCACCCGCCACCCGCCGCCGCGCATCATGAACTTGCGCGGGTCGCTGGTGTCGACCAGGTCGAGCGGCCAGGCATCGAGCAGATAGCGCCCGTCCGCCCAGCGGATCGCATGGATATGGCCATCGCGGATCGGATCGCGCAGCGCCTCCGCCACGCGGACCATCATCAGCAGATTGCCGCCGGGCAGCCGGGTGAGGCCAGGGTTGAACGCGCCCAGCACATAGGTTTCGGCATCGATGTGCCCGCGCAACGGCGACCGCGCCAGATCGACGTCCGGCGGGGTGAACACCAGGCGATCGACGGCAAAGGTCATTCCTTGTCCTGCTCGCGCGGGGCGATCGTCAGTTGCTGGACGACGGCGCGGCGCGGCTGGGTCAGCAGATAATGCACGCCGACCGCGATATCCTCCGCGCGCAGCATCGTCTCCTCGCGGATCATCCTGCGCTGCTCTTCGGCGGGAATGTCGGGATAGTGGAAGTCGGCCCCGGTCTTGCCCGGTTCCACCAGCGCCACCTTGATCCCCTTTGGCCCGAGTTCCTTGCGCAACGCCTCGGCGAACCCGGCGATGCCCGCCTTGATCCCGGCATAGACGGTGGAATGGGGGCCGAGGACATGGGCGCTCATCGATCCGATCAGCACGATATCCCCGCGATCGCCGAGCGCGTCGATCGCGGCATGGGCGCTCAGCAGATAGGCGGTGAAATCGGTGGCGATGGCGTAGCGCACTTCCGCCTCGCTCATCGTGCTCAGCCCTTCGGCGGGGATCGCGGCGTTGATCACCGCGACGTCGAGCCCGCCGAGCGCGCGGCCGGCCTCCGCGAAATAGCGCGCCACATTGTCCGGTTCGGCCAGATCGATCGCCATGCCCTGCCCACTGCCGACCTCGCCGATTCGCGCCAGGGCGTCGTCGAGATGGGTAGGATCACGCCCGCAGATATGGACGGCGGCCCCCTCCGACGCGAGCAGCACCGCGATCGCCCGGCCGATGCCGGTCGTACCGCCGGTGACGATCACGCGCTTGCCGCTCAGGCCGGTCACGCGGGTATGGGCATCGGTCGCGTCTGTCATGTGCGGTTCCTCCTGCCCCCCCACGGGTCAGACGGTTCAGGCCGGTGTCGGTTCCGCCGCGACCTTTTCGAGCAGCCGGTCGATCGCCGCCGCCGCCGCCGGCTCCTCCAGCGTCGGCGCGTGGCCACGGTCGGGCACCGTCACCAGTTCGGCGCGCTGGCCCAACCGCAACAGCATCGCGTCCGCGCTCTTCGCGCTCAGGATATCGGAAGTGCCGCCGCGCACCACCAGCACCGGCTTGCCCGCCAGCGCGTCCAGCGTGCGCCACATGTCCGGCCCGGCCTCATTCCCCGGCACGCGGAACGGCTCGGCGATCTTCATGTCATAGTCGAGCACGATCCGCCCGGCGGTGTTGAGCCGGTACAGCCGCTTGGCCATCGCCAGCCAGTCCTCGACGGAAAAGCGCGGATAGACCTCCGCATTCGATTCGGCGAGCGCGCGCGCCGCGTGCATCCACGTCGGATACCACGTCGCCTTCCCCACATAGCTGCGGATGCGCGCCAGCCCGGCCGGGTCCAGCTCCGGCCCGACATCGTTGAGCAGCGCCCCGGCGATCCGGTGCCGCTCCGCCGACGCGAGCAGCATCGTGACGATGCCGCCCAGCGAGGTGCCGAACGCGACGAACCGCCCGATCCCCAGATGCTCGAACAGCGCCTCGACATCCTGGAGATAGGTGAGCGGTACATAGCTCATCGGATCGGCGGCATAGGCGCTTTCGCCGCGCCCGCGGAAATCGACCGCGATCACCCGCCAGTCAGCGCTCAGCCGTTCGGCGACCGCGGCATAGTCGCGCGCGTTGCGGGTCAGCCCGGCGAAGCACAGGATCGGCGGGCGGCCGTTGCCGGCGTGCGCCGCGCCATATTCGCGATAGTGCAGCCGCAGGCCGTCGTTCGACCACCAATAGCCGTCCTGATATCCTGAAAGGTTGCGTCGATCGGCCATAGCCACCCATATCGCCGTATGACTGCGCCCCTGCAACCACAAGCGACGATCCTCGAACTCGGCGACGCCTTCTACGATCCGGTCGCGCCGGCGACGTTCCCGCAGACGATCCTGCGTTTCCGCAACGATCGCGCGGCGGCGCAGGTCGGGCTGGACGGCTGGGACGATGCCGAATGGATCGCGCATTGCGGCCGCTTCGCCCCCCTGCCCGGCAGCCTGCCCGCACCGCTGGCGCTGCGCTACCACGGGCATCAGTTTCGTGTGTACAATCCCGATATCGGCGACGGGCGCGGGTTCCTCTATGCGCAGTTGCGCGACGATCGTGGCCGGCTGATGGACCTGGGCACCAAGGGATCGGGCACGACGCCGTGGAGCCGGTTCGGCGACGGCCGGCTGACGCTGAAGGGCGGCGTGCGCGAGATCCTGGCGACCGAGATGCTCGAGGCGCTGGGCGTCGAGACCTCGCGCAGCTTTTCCCTGATCGAGACCGGGGAGGCGCTGACCCGCAACGACGAGCCGTCGCCGACGCGCGGCGCGGTGCTGGTGCGGCTCAGCCACGGCCACATCCGCATCGGTACCTTCCAGCGGCTCGCCTATCACCGCGACGAGGAGGCGATGCGGCGGCTGGTCGACTATGTCCTGCGCCACCTGCACGGCGAGCAACCGGGCGACGATGCCCCCGTCCGCCTGCTCGACAACGTCGTCGCCCGCGCCGCGCGGCTGGCGGCGCGCTACATGGCCGCCGGATTCGTCCACGGCGTGCTCAATTCGGACAACATCAACGTCACCGGGGAAAGCTTCGACTATGGCCCGTGGCGATTCGCCCCGCACTGGGACGCCGATTTCGTCGCCGCCTATTTCGATCACGCCGGGCTCTATGCCTTTGGCCGCCAGCCCGAGGCGATCCATTGGGACGTGATGCAGCTGGCGGTGTCGCTGCGTACCATCGCCGCGGCCGAGCCGCTGATCGCAGCGCTGGATCGCTTCCCCGAACGCTATCAGGCCGAAGTGACCGACGCGATCCTGTGGCGGCTGGGCGTGGTCCCGCGCGGCACCGGCGACGACCGCGCGCTGGTGCAGGCGATCGAGCGCGGCCTGCGCGCGTCGCAGGTGGGGATCGACGATTTTTTCCACGCCGGCTTCGGCGGCATCCTCCCGCCCGACGACGGCTTTGACGAGGCGCGCGCCGCCATCACCGGTTACCGGCCACGCAAAGCGCGTGCGGCGTGGTGGGATGGCGCCCCCTGTTCGATGCTGATCGATGAGGTCGAATCGATCTGGTCGGCGATCGACGAGCGCGACGACTGGGCGCCGCTCCATGCCAAGGTCGCGCAGGTTCGCACGCTGGGCGAGGCGCTGGCCTGACCCTTGGCAATCCCCCCGATTCGCGGCAGGACGGGGCGATGAGCGGCACAGAGATCGTATCCACCGAACCCGCCACCGGCGCGGTGCTGTGGCGGCGCATGGCAGGCGACGTCGACGCGGAGGTGACACGCGCCCGCGCCAGCTGGGCGGAATGGGCGGCGCGCCCGCACGCCTATCGCATCGAGACGATGCGCCGCTTCGCCAACGTGGTCCGCGCGCGGATCGACGCCTTTGCCGACCTGATCGCACGGGAAACCGGCAAGCCGCTGTGGGAAGCCCGGACCGAAGTCGACACCGTCATCAACAAGGTCGACATCTCGATCAGCGCCTATTCCGAACGCACCGGCCAGCGCCGCAGCGAAGGGGCGATGGGCGCGCGCATGGCGCTGCGGCACAAGCCGCACGGCGTGCTGGCGGTGCTGGGGCCGTATAATTTCCCGGTCCACCTGCCCAACGGCCACATCGTCCCGGCGCTGCTGGCGGGCAACGCGGTGGTGTTCAAGCCGTCCGAAAAGACCCCGGCCTCCGCCGAATTCCTGGTCGAATGCTATCACGCCGCCGGCGTGCCGGAAGGGTGCGTGCGGCTGCTGATCGGCGGCGCGGACGAAGGACGGGCGCTAGCCGGGCATGACGGCATCGACGGGTTGCTGTTCACCGGATCGGCGCGCACCGGCATCGCCCTCAACCGCACCTTCGCCGACAAGCCGGAAAAGATCCTGGCGCTGGAGATGGGCGGCAACAACCCGATTCTGGTGTGGGACACCCCCGATCTCCACTCGGCGGCGGTGCTGGTGGTACAATCCGCCTTCACCTCCGCCGGGCAGCGATGCACCGCCGGCCGCCGGCTGATCGTCGACCAGAAGCTGGCGGAACCGCTGCTGGTGGAGATCAACAAGATCGTCGACCGCCTGATCGTCGGCGAGCCCCATGCCGATCCGCAGCCGTTCATGGGGCCGGTGATCGACAACGACACCGCCGACATGCTGACCGAAAGCTTCCTCGCGCTCTCGGCGATGGACGGACGGCCGCTGCGCCACCTCCAGCGGCCGGTCGAGGGCCGGCCGTTCCTCACCCCCGCGCTGATCGACATGACCGACGCGAAGGAGCGGCCCGACGTCGAACTGTTCGGCCCGATCCTCCAGGTGATCCGCGCGACCGATTTCGATGAGGCGATCGCGGAGGGGAACGCCACCCGCTACGGCCTGTCGGCATCGCTGATCAGCCAGAATCCGACGCTGTACGACCGGTTCTGGGCCAATATCCGCGCCGGCATCGTCAACTGGAACAAGCCGACCAACGGCGCCGCGTCGTCGGTGCCGTTCGGCGGGATCGGCTGGTCGGGCAACCACCGGCCCAGCGCCTATTACGCCGCCGATTACTGCGCCTATCCGGTCGTCTCCAGCGAAGCCGATCAGGCGCGGGCGACGATCGGCATCGGTTTGCGCGACGGATAGGCCGGCGGGCATCGGATCGACCGCGCCCGCGCATGGTGTTTGCCCTGTGTTTTTCGCCACCTCGGCCTTGTGCCGGTGGGCTGGGGTGCCGGGGGGATGCAAGGCTGACGCGTCCGGGAAAGAATGCGCGTCCATCGGATAGCCGCCGGGATCGCCATCCGGTCTGGAACCCGTCCCGATAGATTGGCTAGGCGTGGGCCAAGGATCGATAGGTTGCCCGCCACCGCGCATCGCTCCATCTGCACCGCCATGCCGAGCCTTCTCGATCCCACCACGCGCGGGCGCGTGATCCTTGTCGGAGCCGGTCCGGGCGATCCCGGCCTGCTCACCGTGCGCGCGGTCGACGCGCTGCGCATCGCCGACGTCGTCGTCCACGACGGGCTGATCGATCCACGCGTGCTCGATCTCGCCCCCCCCGCCGCGCACCGCATCTCGGTCGCCAAGCGCCGCGCGCGCCATACGCTGCCGCAGGAATCGATCAACGCGCTGATCGTCGCGCATGTGAAGGCGGGCGCGATCGTCGTCCGGCTGAAGGGCGGCGACCCCTTCATCTTTGGCCGCGGCGGCGAGGAAGTCGAGGCGGTACGCGCCGCCGGCCTGACGGTCGAGGTGATCCCCGGCGTGTCGGCCGCGCTGGGCTGTGCGGCGGAAGCGATGCTGCCGCTCACCCACCGCGACTGGTCGAGCGCGGTCAGCTTCGTCACCGGCCAGTGCAAGGGGCTGAAGGACCAGGACTGGTCCGGGCTGGCGGGCAAGGGGCGCACGCTGGTCATCTACATGGGCGTCGCGACCTGCCCCGACATCGCCGACAAGCTGATCGCCGACGGCGTGACGCCGGACATGCCGGTCGCGGTGCTGGAAAAGGGCACGCTGCCCGGCCACCGCGCGCTGCGCACGCTGCTCGCCGACCTTGGCCCGATGGTCGAGCGCGAGCGGGTTGGCAGCCCGGCGATCATCGTCGTGGGCGAAGTGGTGATGCTGGCCGACGCCGAGGACAAGATGGCCGCATGGGCCAAGGCTGCGGAGGTGCTCGCGTGAAATTGCTGACCGGAAACGACCTGCCGACCGGCGACGTCGTGTGGTGGACCGGCGGCGGCTGGTCGCGCCATGTCGAGGACGCGGCCGACGTCGGCGACGGCGGCGAATCGATCGCCCATGCCGAGGAAGGCGCGCGCCGGGTCAACGGCCCCTATGTAATCGACGCCACCGCCACCCCGAACGGCCCGCGGCCCGCCCATATCAAGGACCGCATCCGCGCGCTCGGCCCGACGGTGCGGCCCGACCTGACGCTGAAGCCCGCCGATCCGGGTGCGGGGAGCTGGGTAATATGACCGGGGTTCGAGCGGCGCCGCGAGGACGTCTGGTTCACGCGGAGGCGCGGAGACGCGGAGATCGTTCGCCGGTGGCACCCGCCCGCGCAAGCGGGCAACGCCAGCTCTGCGGCCAGCGGATTATCGAGCCGCTGCGCGGCAGGCGCGACACCTCCGCGTCTCCGCGCCTCCGCGCGACACCATCTTTCTTCTTCGCGGCTTCGCGGATTCGCGTGAACCCGCCCGGCTTCCCCGCACCCACACGCCGAAGCGCGACGACAATCAGGCCCACCGCCCATGTATAAATACGACAACTACGACCAGGCGATCGTCGATGCCCGCGTCGACGAATTCCGCGATCAGGTGAACCGCCGCCTGTCGGGGGCGATGACCGAGGACCAGTTCAAGCCGCTGCGGCTCAAGAACGGCCTCTACCTCCAGCTCCACGCCTATATGCTGCGCGTCGCCATCCCCTATGGCACGTTCGACAGCCGCCAGATGCGGATGCTGGCGCACATCGCGCGCAAATATGATCGCGGTTACGGCCATTTCACCACCCGACAGAACATCCAGTACAACTGGATCAAGCTGGAGGACGCGCCCGACATCCTGGCCGAGCTGGCCACGGTCGAGATGCACGCGATCCAGACCAGCGGCGAGAGCATCCGCAACCTGTCGTCCGACCAGTTCGCCGGCGCCGCCGCCGACGAGATCGCCGATCCGCGCCCGTGGGCGGAGCTGATCCGGCAGGCGACCACCTTCCACCCCGAATTCAGCTACCTGCCGCGCAAGTTCAAGATCGCGGTGACCGCCGCGGACGAGGATCGCGCCGCGATCCGCCTGCACGACATCGGGCTGAAGCTGGTCCGCAACGACGCCGGCGAGATCGGTTTCCGCGTCTATATCGGCGGCGGCATGGGGCGCACCCCGTTCGTCGCGCCGCTGATCCGCGAATTCCTGCCCGCCGGCAACCTGATCAGCTACATCGAGGCGACGCTTCGCGTGTGGAACCGCTGGGCGCGCCGCGACAACATCCACAAGCAGCGCATCAAGATCCTGGTCCACGATCTGGGGCGGGAGGAATTCACCCGCCAGGTCGAGGCCGAATGGGCGGCGATGCTGCCCAACGGGAGCGACGTGCCGCAGGCCGAGTTCGACCGCATCGCCGGCTATTTCGCGCCGCCCGCGTTCGAGACCGGGCTGAGCGATGACATCGACCTGTCCGATCCCGCCTTCGCCCGCTGGGTCGACCAGAACGTCGCCGCGCACAAGGCGCCCGGCCACGCCATCGTCACGATCAGCCTGAAGCCCGAAGGCGGCATTCCCGGCGACGCCTCCGCCGAACAGCTCGACCTGATCGCCGACCTGGCCGAACGCCACGGCTATGACGAGCTGCGCGCGACCCATGCCCAGAACGTGGTGCTGCCGCACGTCCGCAAGGCCGATCTCTACACCGTGTGGCAGGCGCTGACCGCCGCCGGCCTCGCCTCCGCCAACCTCGACCTGATCAGCGATATCATCGCCTGCCCCGGCCTCGACTATTGCAGCCTGGCCAACGCGCGATCGATCCCGGTGGCGCAAAAGATCGCCACCCGCTTCGCCGACGCCGACCGCCAGCGCGACCTGGGCGAACTGAAGCTCAAGATCAGCGGCTGCATCAACGCGTGCGGCCACCACCACGCCGGCCACATCGGCATCCTGGGCGTCGATCGGAAGGGTACGGAGAACTACCAGCTCCTGCTCGGCGGATCGGGCGCGGAGGACGCCAGCCTGGGCAAGATCACAGGCCCCGGATTCGACGAGAACGGCATTGTCGACGCGGTCGAGAAGGTCACCGACGTCTATCTGCGCGAGCGGTCGGACGGCGAACGCTTCCTCGACACCTATCGCCGGCTGGGCATGGAACCGTTCAAGGAGGCGATCTATGGGTGATGTTCGGGTGCCCGCTGACGACGACAGCCACCTGCGTTTTCGCGACGATGAGCCGCATGAGGAGCCGGCGGTCACGCTCGACGCCTTCCTCGGCCAGTCCAACGCCACCGCGGTGCGGCTGGAGGCCGGCGACGACGCGCGCGCGCTGATCCCCTATCTCGACCGGCTGCGGCTGATCGAGGTCGCCTTCCCCCGGTTTCGCGACGGACGCGGTTATTCGGCGGCGCAGATCCTGCGCGAAGCGGGCTATACCGGCGAATTGCGCGCCGAAGGCGACGTGCTGGTCGACCAGATCCTGTTCATGCGCCGCTGCGGCTTCGACAGCTTCGCGCCGCTGGCACCGATCGACCCCGCCGTGCTCGATGCCACGCTCGCCCGCTACGAGTTCGTCTATCAGACCGCCGCGGACGCGCGGGTGCCGGTGTGGAAGCTGCGGCATGGCTGAAGCGGCGCGCGCGCTCGACCGGATCGACCTGACCCCGCGCTGGACCGCCGGCGACGCGATCCGGCTGAACAACATGTTTCGCGGCACCGATACGCCGTCGATGCTGCGCGCGCTGTTCGCCGATCACATGCTGGGCGACGTCGCGCTGGTGTCGTCGTTCGGCACCGAATCGGCGGTGCTGCTCCACCTCGTCGCCAGCGCCGACGCGTCCGTGCCGGTGCTGTTCCTCGACACCGGCAAGCATTTCCCCGAAACGCTGGCCTATCGCGACCTGCTGGCCGACCGGCTGGGGCTGAACCTGCGCGTTCTCACCCCCGACCCGACCGAGATCGCCGCGCGCGACGAGGCGGGGCTGCGCTGGTCCTACGATCCCGACGGCTGCTGCGAGCTGCGCAAGGTCAAGCCATTGGAGCGCGCGATGGCCGGGTTCGACGCCAGCATCACCGGGCGCAAGGCGTTCCAGGCGAGCACGCGCAACGCGCTGCCCCGTTTCGAGCTGGACGGGGATCAGGTGAAGGTCAATCCGCTGGCAAGCTGGACCCGGGCCGACATCGACGCCTATTTCGCCGACCACGCGCTGCCCCGGCACCCGCTGGAGGCCGAGGGCTATGCCTCGATCGGCTGCGCGCCGTGCACCAGCAAGGTCCGGCCGGGCGAAGACCCGCGCTCGGGCCGCTGGCGCGGCTGGGACAAGACCGAATGCGGTATCCACACCCCGGTCAAGGACGGCGACCCGGAGCAGCCGAGCTTCTAGCGCCGCTTCTGACCGCGCCTCTCACTCGTCGGGGGGAGATGCGCCAAAGGCGAGGGCTTCCGCCGATCCGACCTCATGTTCGCCCGCGAACAGCTGGTCCAGCCGGGTCTTGATTTCCGACCGATATTTCGTCGACGCGATGCTGCGCGGCGCGGCCAGCGACACCTCGTCGGCGATCGCGTTCTTGATCCGCTCGACCGCCTGCCCGTCGAGCACGTTCGCGCGCTGAAGTTCGATACACAACTGCACCAGGCCCACCGCCGTCGCCTGCGCGCGAAGGCCGACGTTGGTCAGGTCGAAATGAAGCTTCCTCTGCTTTTGGTACGGCTGGGTCATTGCGCCTCTCCTCTCGCGCGCAGTGTAGCGCATCGCCGAGCACGACCGCCAGCGGACGCATCGGAAAGACGCGCGCGGTGCCCCGCGTTGCCGCCTGGAGGAGCCGCAGCATCTGGCGAAGTGGCGGAGAGGGAGGGATTCGAACCCTCGGAACGCTTGCACGCTCAACGGTTTTCGAGACCGCCCCGATCGACCACTCTGGCACCTCTCCGCATGAGAACGGGCGCATACGACAGCCTTGAGGAGGCCGCCGCCGGTCGTTGGAGCGGGGCGATTAGCGAAGAACATCGTCGCCCGCAAGCGCTCGCTTGTGCAGACGCGAAGAAGCCCTAGATTACCAGCATGACTCATCTTCCCGCCCGTACCGAAAGCCTTGACCCCGCCATCGCCATGCCGCCGGTCGCGACCGCGCGTTTCGCCATCGGCGAGGTGGTTCGCCACCGCCTGTTCGATTTCCGCGGCGTGATCTTCGACGTCGACCCGGTCTTCGCCAACAGCGACGAATGGTATGAGGCGATTCCCGAGGGCATCCGCCCGCGCAAGGACCAGCCGTTCTACCACCTGCTCGCCGAAAACGCCGAATCGAACTACATCGCCTATGTCAGCCAGCAGAATCTGGTGCCCGACGACAGCGACGAGCCGGTCGATCACCCGGCGATTCGCGGCCTGTTCGACCAGCTGATCGACGGCCGATACCGGCTGCGGCCCGAACACCGCCACTGAGGCCGGACGAACCGCGCAAAAAAAGGGGGCCGCGTGGCCCCCTTTTCGTATCGGCGTGTCATGGGCGGGGGAGAGGGCGTCCCCTCCCCCGCTCCGATCAGAAGTTGAACGCCACGCGCCCGTAGAGGAACCGGCCGTTGAACCCGAACGGCGAGAAGCTCGAATAGGGCAGGAAGTAGCTGTTCGGGGTGAACGGCGCGACCGTCGGCACCCGATCGGGATAGACGTCGAACACGTTGTCCGCGCCCACCGCCAGCGTCACCTGCTCGATCGGGTGCACGCGCACCTCGACGTCGGTGATCCACTTCGGCGTCAGCGTATAGTCGCCGGCGATCGTCCCCTTCGGCGCATCGACCGCGCCGCCGGTGCCGGGCGAGAACACCGAGCCGTAGCGATTGGTGCGCACCGTCGCACCGAGCAGGCCGGCATCCCAATCGACCGACACGTTGACCTTGCTGCGCGGCTGGCCGTCGGTCAGGCGATAGGATTCGGACCGGCCGAACAACAGCACTCCCGGCAGCGATGGCAACGAGGCCCGGTCGGTGATCTTGGTCTCGTTGTAATTGTAGCCGGCGGTCAGCACGAACTTGCCCGCGCCGAATTCCGGCAGGCGATAGGTGCCGACGATGTCGACGCCCTGGGTGCGCGTGTCGACGCCGTTGACGAAGAACCGCGCCGAAGTGACGTTGGTGATCCCCGCCCCGGTGAGCAGGCTGACCACCGCCGCGCCGGTCAGGTTTTCGGTGAGGGTGACGCGGTCGTCGATCTTGATGTTGTAATAGTCGGCGGTCAGGCTCAGCCCGCGTACCGGGTTGAGCGCGATGCCGCCGGCGTAGTTGAACGCCTTTTCCGGCTTGAGCTGCTTGCCGCCCAGCGCCAGCCCGACCGCGCTGGTCGCCGGGAAGGTGCCGACCTCGATCAGCTGCGCCACCCCGCCGACCACGGTGTTGTTGGTCGAGGTGGTGGTGAAATACTGCTGCGCCAGGCTCGGCGCGCGGAAGCCGGTCGACACCGATCCGCGGATGGCGATGCCCTTGATCGGCTCGAACCGTGCGGCCGCCTTGCCGTTCACCGTATCGCCGAAGTCCGAATAATGTTCGTAGCGGCCGGCCAGCTGAAGCGTGAAGGCGTCGCTGATGTCGGTGTCCAGCTCGGCATAGCCGGCGAAGCTGTCGCGCGACACGTCGAGCGCGTTGCTCGGGCGGAAACCGGGGAACACCTGCGATCCGCCGCCGGCGTTGTATGGCGGCAGCGAATAGGGGCCGTTGATATAGCTGTCGACCTCGCCCGCGGTGATCTTGAAGTTCTCCTTGCGGTACTCGCCGCCCAGCGCGATGCCCATCCGCTTGACGAAGCTGACGCCCAGATCATGCGTGATGTCGAGGTTGGCGACGGTCTGGCTCGACGCGATGCCGCCGGCATTGAACTTGCGCGGACTGTCGACCCCGGCGAGCGAGGCGTTCCAGGTGTTGGAGACGCCGTAGCGCAGCTCGTTCGAGCCGTAGACCACCGACAGGTCGGCCTTCCACCCATCGGCGAACTCGCCCTTGACGCCGACCGCGCCGGACACGTCCTCGACCTCGCTCTCGATGAACGGCAGGAAGCCGTCGGGATAGAACGGCACGAACGTGGTGGTCGACGCGCCGAAATCGCGGTTGCGCGCGTCGTTGGGGCGGCGGAAGAAGCCCGCGGCGTCGGCGTTGCGGATGCCGTAGCTGCCGAAGCCATAGACTTCCCAGCCCGCGCCCAGATCGGCGCCGGCGTTGAGGAACAGGTTATAGTCGACCGCCTTGCCGTCGCCGAAGCGGTGGTTGAGCCGGTTGGCGGTCAATTCGCGCGGATCGGTCAGCGAGACATATTGCTGGCGCGGATCATAACCCGACCGGTTGGTCGGATCGCGATCGCGGAACTGGGCGGAGAAAGTGAAATAGCCGCTGTCGCCGATCGGCAGGCCCAGCCGGGTCGCCAGCGTCAGCGTCGCCCCGTCATGCGCCTTGCGATCCTTGCCGGTGGTGGTCAGCTGCAACGTGCCGTCGGGGTTGAGCGTCGGCACCCCGCCGCTGGTCGCGACGCCGGTGACTTCCTGGATCCCGTCGACGCTGGTTTCGTACTTGCCCCAGGTGATCGACCCGCTGACGCCTTCCTTGCGCGACAGCTGGATGTTGATCACGCCCGCGATCGCATCCGAACCATATTGCGAGGACGCGCCGTCGCGCAGCACCTCGATCCGGTCGATCGCGATCGGGGGAATTTCGTTGAGGTCGACAGCGGTCGATCCGCGACCGACCGACCCGTTGAGGTTGATCAGCGCCGACTGGTGGCGCCGCTTGCCGTTGATCAGCACCAGCGTCTGGTCGGGCGCGAGGCCGCGCAGCGTCGCCGGGCGCAGCGAATCGGTGCCGTCGGTGAGCGAGGGCTGCGGGAAGTTGAACGACGGGACGAGCTGGTTGAGCACCTTGTTGGTCTCGGTATAGCCCGAATTGCTCATCTGATCGCCGCCGATCACGTCGATCGGCACCGGGCTGTCGGCGATGGTGCGCCCGCCGATGCGCGAACCGGTGACGATGATCGTATCGCCGGGATCGTTGCTGGCCGACGGCGCCTCCTGTGCGAACGCCGGCGTGGCACTCAGTGCCACCATCGACACGCCGACCGAAAGAATCGTTGCTAGAGACCTGCGCATGACGAGATCACTCCCTTTTGAAGATGGGCGGGAGTCTTGGAAGCTCCCTGATGGCGAGGAATCTGCGGTCGATGCCCGCTCGTAACAAGAGCGTCATAGTTTGTGATGGAATAGAAACACTATCGTGTGTCTTTCAGGCAACGCTGGCCGGGGGGCGCCCAAAGCCTCGCCGGTGGCCGGCAAAAGGTTGACAGCCACGCCGCTCTCGACTAGCTGCCCCCTTCCTCCCGGGCTGGCTCTGTGCTGGCGCGGGGTACATGCATTCTAGAAGAGTTCGAAAGCCCATGTTCGCAGTCGTGCGCACGGGCGGCAAGCAATATCGCGTTGCCGCCGGAGACAAGATCGTCGTCGAGAAGATCGACGGGGAAGCCGGCGCGTCGGTGACGCTCGGCGATGTGCTGCTCGCGGGCGAGGGTTCCGACCTTCAGCCGACCGACGGCCTGACCGTTGCCGCCGAGATCGTCGCGCAGGCCAAAGGCGAGAAGGTCATCGTCTTCAAGAAGCGTCGTCGCCACAATTATCGCCGCAAGAACGGCCACCGCCAGAATCACACGATCCTGAAGATCGTCGCGATCGGCGCGGCCGAGAAGAAGGCGAAGGCCGCCCCCAAGGCGAAGAAGGCGGAGGCCCCGGCCACCGACGAAGCGCCGGCGGCGCAGGCGTAAGACTGAATCAAGCGAGAGTAGACAGCAATGGCACATAAGAAAGCAGGCGGCTCTTCGCGCAACGGTCGCGATTCGGCAGGCCGTCGCCTTGGCGTGAAGAAGTTCGGTGGCGAAGCTGTCGTCGCCGGCAACATCATTGTGCGTCAGCGCGGGACCAAGGTCTATCCGGGCACGAACGTCGGTATCGGCAAGGACCATACCCTGTTCGCGCTCGTCGACGGCCGAGTCACGTTCAAGCAAGGCAAGCTTGGCCGCAAATTCTGCACCGTCGAGATGATTGCGGCCGCGGCCGAATAACGGGCAACCGGCCGGGTTGCCCACCAGGGCGACCCGGGTTCCGAAACGGAACCGAACCAAGGGAGACGGGTCGCCCCGGCTCCCTTTTTTCTTGCTCCCTCCACCGACCGACACGGCGAGACGAGGAGAGTCATGATGTTCGCGAGAACCCCGAGATTGACGCTGCGGCCCGGCTGGGCGGAGGATGCGCGCCCGCTGGCCGCCGCCATCGCGCATGAAAGCGTCGTCACCCGGCTGGCGCGCGCGCCGTGGCCGTACGAGCCGCACCACGCCGAAGAATTTCTGTCGCTGAAGCGCCGCGCCGACGAGGTATCGTGTCTGATCCTGGCGCATGAGGGCGCCGCGCAGCCCCGGCTGGTCGGCGGCATCGGCCTTCACGCGGAAGAGGACGGCCATGAACTCGGCTATTGGCTGACCCCGGATGCCTGGGGGCGCGGCTATGCCAGCGAGGCGGGCAAGGCGATGGTCGACATCGCCCGCTATGCGCTGGGGCTGAAACGGGTCAACGCCTGGCACTGGATCGACAATCCGGCATCGGGCCGGGTGCTGCGGAAGCTGGGTTTCCGGTCGACCGGGCGCGTCGCGCACCGCGAATGCCGGGCGCGGCGGCGCCAGCTGCCCGCGACGACCTATGCGCTCGACCTGACCGGCGGGGCCGACGACGACCGACCGGCGATGTGCATGGCCGCGTGAGGTTCGCGGCGGCGAAATCGGCCGTCATCCCGACGCAGGCGGGAATCCAGGGCAATCGAGGGCGCCCCATGTGACCCCGGATTCCCGCCCGCGCGGGGATGATGTTTCCACTGGGAGGCACGCCCCTCGCCCACCCCCTCTCCGCGCGCTCGGGAGGGGGTGTTTTCCTTTCCAGCGACTTGGCTCTACAGACCTTCGATGCTTGCCACCCGGAAACGCCTGTCTCCCGAAGAATCGCGCGACGCCGCGCTCGACGCCGCGCGTGCGCTGCTGGTCGAAAGCGGCCCGCAGGCGGTGACGCTGAAGGCGGTGGCGGCACGGGTCGGGCGGACCCACGCCAACCTGCTCCATCATTTCGGATCGGCCGCCGGGCTGCAAAAGGCGCTGATCGCGCGCATGGCCGGCTATACCACCACCACGATCCGCGAGGCGGTGCTGCGCGCGCGCGACGGCGACCATAATCCGCGCGAGGTGGTCGACCTGACCTTCGCCGCGTTCGATGAAGGCGGCGCCGGGGCGCTGGCGAG
>NZ_DATMGG010000044.1:0-11807 GCF_035555815.1 Sphingomonas sp. | reverse complement strand
TAACCCAATCACCCGCGCAGCGAAAGCCGCCGCTCAGTCGGGCCAGAAGCCAGTGCCCTCACAGATATCGAGCGCGTCGATGGCGCGCGCGCGGCACTGGCCGGTGGTGCACACCGGCGCGGCGCGCGAGAAACGATGGGTGCAGGTCTCGCTGGCGAAGGGCCGCGGCGCGGGCACCACCATGGTCACGGAACCGGGCGTGCCGGATACGGGCGGGCGGACCAGCCGGGTAGCGGCGGGAGGCGCGGTGAGCGGCGTGGCGGATGGCGGCACCAGCATGGTCACCGCCGCCGCCTGTCGATGCGACGCCGGCGGTGCGGCGGCGGCGGGGTTACCGCCTCCGCCGAACACGATCGGCCAGAACAACACCGTCGCCAGCATCACGCCGGCACAAATCATCGCGTTTCGCACGGTTCCCCCCGGGAACGATCGCGTTGGAATCGCGTGGGTTCCTAATGGAAAACAGTTAACCGCGCGAGTCGTTTTCAGGCATCCGGAAGGAAATCCGGGACCGACAGATAGCGTTCGCCGGTATCGTAGTTGAAACCGAGCACGCGACTGCCCGCCGGCAGATCCGGCAGCTTCTGCTGAATCGCGGCCAGCGTCGCGCCCGAACTGATGCCGACCAGCATCCCTTCCTCACGCGCGGCGCGGCGCGCCATCTCCTTCGACAGGCCGGCGTCGACCTTGATCACCCCGTCGAGCACCTGAGTGTGAAGGTTGCGCGGGATGAAGCCGGCGGCGAGGCCCTGGATCGGGTGCGGCCCCGGCTGGCCGCCCGAAATCACCGGCGACAGTTCCGGCTCGACCGCGAACACCTTGAGGTTGGGCCAGCTCTTCTTGAGCGTCTCGGCAACGCCGGTGATGTGTCCGCCGGTGCCGACTCCGGTGATCAGCACGTCGATCGGGGCGTCCGCGAAATCGTTCAGGATTTCCTGCGCGGTCGTCCGGGCATGAACCTCGATATTCGCGGGGTTCTCGAACTGTTGCGGCATCCACGCGCCCGGCGTCGCCGCTACCAGCTCCATCGCCCGCTCGATCGCGCCCTTCATCCCCTTTTCGCGCGGGGTAAGGTCGAACGTCGCACCATAGGCCAGCATCAGCCGGCGCCGCTCGATCGACATGCTCTCCGGCATGACCAGCGTCAGCTTGTAGCCCTTGACCGCGGCGACCATCGCCAGCCCGACGCCGGTGTTGCCGCTGGTCGGCTCGACGATCGTGCCGCCGGGCTTCAGATCGCCGTCGCGCTCGGCCGCCTCGATCATCGACAGCGCGATACGGTCCTTGATCGAGCCGCCGGGATTGGCGCGTTCGGACTTGATCCACACTTCGGCACCCGGAAACAGGCGCTGGACCCGGATATGCGGGGTGTTGCCGATCGTCTCGAGGATGGTCTGGGCCTTCATGGGTCGAACTCCTGCTTCGTGCACGGCGTTAGGGATGGGGGTTTGCGGCTTCCGCATCAAGGGTGGCGTGCGGCGCCGATACCGGCTCGACCAGATGGTCCGGTGGATCGAAGGTGCGCGCGTTGCGCAGTTCCGGGAACCAGCGCGCCCACAGTGCCGTGACGATGATCGCGCCGATCCCCCCGGCGACCACCGCCGCCACCGGCCCGATCAGCGCGGCGAGAAAGCCCGATTCCGCCTCTCCCAGCTCGTTCGATCCCGAGACGAACAGTGTCGAAACCGCGCCTACGCGCCCGCGCATCTCGTCAGGCGTATGCAGCTGGATCAGCGACTGGCGAACGTAGACCGACACCATGTCCGACGCGCCCAGCACGAACAGCGCGGCAAGCGCGAGCAGCATCGCCGGCGAGAACTCGCCGTCGGTGGCGGAGGGGCCGAGCAGCGGCACCAGCAGCGGCCCGGACAGGCCGAACACCGCCGTCGCCACGCCGAACAGCGCGACCGCACCGAGCATCTTGGTGCCGACATTCGATTTGAGCGGGCGCCAGCCAAAGATCAGCGCCATCGCCACCGCGCCCGCCGCCGGCGCCGCGCGCAGATGACCCAGCCCGTCGGCGCCGACATGGAGGATATCACGCGCATAGACCGGCAGCATCGCCGTCGCGCCGCCGAGCAGCACCGCGAACAGATCGAGCGAGATCGCCCCGAACACCAGCCGGTTGCGGCGGACGTAATGGAGCCCGTCGATCATCTGGACCCACGGATTGGCGTCGCCGCGGATCGTGCTGCGCGGCACCACGCCGATCAGCATCAGCATCAGGAACGCAAACAGGAACAGCCCGCCCGATACGGCGTAGGGCAGCCAGTCGTTGACCGCGTAGAGATAGCCGCCCAGCGCCGGTCCCATCACCGCCGCGCCCTGCCACGCGACCGAGCTGATCGCGATCGCGGTGGGCAGGACCTCCTTCGGCACCAGATTGGGCGACAACGCCCCCAGCGCCGGCCCGGCGAAGGCGCGGGCGACGCCGAGCAGCGCGGCGATGCCGAACAGCCACGGCAGCGCGATATGCCCGCTCCACGTCAGCCCGCCGAGCGCGATCGCGCACGCCGCCTCCAGCGCCACGGAAGACCGCGCGATCCAGCGGCGATCGATGCGATCGGCGACCCACCCGGCGAACAGCGACAGCACCAGCAGCGGCACGAACTGCGCGACGCCGATCAACCCGAGCTGGAACGCGGCCTCCTTCACCGTCATCGTGCGGCGGGCGAGGTCGTAGACCTGCCAGCCGATCACGATCACCATCGCCATCTGCGCCAGCGTCGCCGCGAACCGGGCGAACCAATAGGCGCGGAAATTGGGGATGGTGAACGGGTGAGGATGGGTGGCGGTGGCCATGGGTGAGGCGCTCATAGGCGCGAGCGATGGTGCGTTGCAACGGCGCGTCACGATTTCGACGGCATCGGCTCGACCGGGGCGCAAGCCCTGGCGCCGCGCCGACCGGGCGGCGTTGCCCGGCGGCTAGCGCACCTGGCTGGCCGGCTGGGTTCCTTCCGCTTCGCCGAACTGCGGATTGCGGATCGAGGGGCGCAGCCGGGCGACGCTGCACAGCCCGGCGATGAGCGCGAGCGCGGCGGCGGTATAGGGCGGCACCGGCCCGGCGCCGATGCCCATCGCCAGCAGAGCGGCGACCAGCGTCGCGCCGGACGTCTGCCCGACCATGCGGATCGTCGATACCAGCCCGCCGGCGGCGGTAGCGCGGTCGCGCGGGCTCGATCCGACGACCAGCCGCGCGTTCGGTGACAGGAACATGCCGAATCCGGCGCCGCACAGCGACATCCGCCACGCCACGTCGACATAGCCGGGATCGGGCGGCAGGTTGGCGAGAAGCACCAGTGCGGTGACCGCCAGCGTCATGCCGACGCCGCCCAGCAGCCCGGCCGGGATCCTGTCCGACAGGGCGCCCGATATCGGCGCGACGAACAAGGTGGTCAGCGGCCACGGCGCGATCATCGCGCCGACCTCGGACGGGGAAAATCCGTAGCTGTGCTGAAGCCGGAACGGCAGCGACAGCAGCAGCGCCTGGCTGGCGAGGAACGCGGTGAACGCGCCAATCGCCGACAGCGCGATCACCGGCCGCGACAGCAGGTCGATCGGCAGGATCGGCTTCGCTTCGTGCATCTCGCGCTGGACAAAGAACCAGCCGATGCCCAGCCCGGCGACGACGATCGCACCCGACACCACCGGGCTGTCGCCATGGACGGCGCTTTCCAGCCCGCCGATCACCAGCCCGAACGTCGCCGCGCACATCACCGCGCCCAGCACGTCGAACGGTTCGCTCCGGCGCGGCAGGTCGGGCAACGATCGCCCGAGGAACAGCGAGATGATGGCGAACGGCACCGCGCTGGCGAATACCCACGGCCACGGCGCAATGCCCAGGATCAGCCCCCCGACGGTCGGCGCCGCGGCGGCCGAACTCGACACGATCACCGCGTTCAGCCCGAGCCCCCGGCCGAGCATCGCGCGCGGATAGATCGCGCGGACCATCGCCGATGTCACGCTGAGCGCGCCCGCCGCGCCGATCGCCTGTGCCGTCCGCACGATCAGCAGGAACGGCAGGCTCTCGGCAAAAAAACACAGCATTGTCGCGACGGCGAACAGCGCCTGCCCGCCCTGGTACATCCGCTTGACACCGATCCGCTCGGCCAGTCCGGCGAACGGGAGCAGCAGCATCACCAGGGTGAGCTGATAGATGGTGACGATCGACACCACCGCCGCATTGTCGACGTGGAGCGATCGCGCGATCGTCGGCAGCGCCACCGCCGCGATCGCGCCGTCGATCACCACCAGCGCCGTGCCGAACGACACCGCGACCATCGCGACATAGCGACGCGGTGTCGGCAGGCCGTCATGTGGGAGGGGCAGGGCGGCGCCGGGCGGCGGCGGAAGCGATGTCTGCGCCTCTCCCTCCACCTCCGCTGCGCCTACGGTCGGCGCTGTAGAGGGGGGAGGGGCTTTTTCATCCATGCAGGAGTGCCTTAGAAACGCCGCGCCCCGATTGGCAAGCCTGCTGCGTGTAACCGGGACCGCCAGCGGCCGCCCCGGCTCCCGCCGTCGTCAGCGGCGCGCCAAGGCGCGGCATCGGACGATTCCGCAGCGGCATGGCGAACGGCAGCCGAAGGCGCGTCGGACTATACCAGCCGCCACAACTTTGGTATTGCTGCGATGCAGCATAATCTATAGATACCGGGTATGTATTTGTCCGACGCGTCCGATACCGCCGCCAAGCCCGCCCCCGCGATCATCATGGAGGCGATCGTGCGCCAGCTTTGCCTGGCCGCGACGTACAATCGCGCGGATATCGTCGTCGCGCCGCACATCCTCTACATGCGTCACGACGAGCTGTACGTCGACGCGCTGACGGTATCGCGCAACCTGATGCTGGCGAAGGAGCCGAAGCTGGCGACGTTCAAGCTGACGGGGCTGGGCGCGCTGCGCCTGACCGACCGCAGCTTCGTGCCGAGCGCGCTGTTCGAGCCCGAGGCGGAGAAGTACGCCGGCTGCGCGTTGATGGCGGTCGAACGGGAATCGCAGCCTGCCGACTGAACGGGGCAGCGCGCCGCACCTCGACACTCCGGTGCAAATGGCTACGCTTTTCTAAGGGTATTGCGTCACAATCCCGGTTCGGCAACGGATCAAGTACCGGTCTATGCGTGGATTCTGGGTAACAAGCGGTTGGCACGTCCGTTCGACGGGCGATGATTCCGCGATCCTTCCCGGCTGGCGTGCCTATGCCCTGCTCCCCGCCTATGTCGCGCTCCACGCGCTGGCGATCGTCCTGCCGACCGGACAGGCGCCCGCATTGTCATTCCTGTTCACGGTGTCGGCGCCCTTGCTGGCCGGCGGAGCGTGCGTGGCGCGCGCGCGGCGATCGCGCGTGCCGCATGGCTGGATCGCGCTAGCGGCGGCGATGCTGTTGTGGGCGGGCGGCATGGGGGCCACCGCCGCCAACACGCTGCTGCTCGACAACGCGAGCGGGGTCAACGCGATCAGCATGGTGCTGTTCGTGCTGTACGGCGTGCCGCTGCTGTTCATGGTCGCCAGCCCCGAACGCGAATTATGGCCGGCGCAGCTGGTCGACGGTGCGCTGGCGCTGGCGCTGGGGGGCCTGTTCTTCGCCCACAGCTTCGCCTTCGCCACCATGACCGGCACCAGCGCGGCAGGCCTGATCAGCCTGGCGCTGATGTTCGACATCGAAAACCTGTTCATCGCGATCTTTGCGCTGATCCGGTTCGTGGCGAGTCCCGGCGCGACCGGGCGATCGCTGTTCGGGACGCTGGCGGTGTTCGCCTGCGCCTATCTGCTGACGGCGGGCTATATCAATCATTTCGCCGAAGACACGGATTATGGCAGCTATTCCGATCTGTTGATCGACGTCCCGTTCGTGCTGCTGGCGGCGCTGGCGATCGGACGCGGCAGCGAGCGTGCGGCGCCGGTGGCGGTGTCGGCGCGGCTGGCGCATCTGGTGCGCGCGGGCAGTCCGCTGGTGCTGCCGGCGACGTTGCTGGTCGTATCGGGGGTGCTGGTGCCCCACTATCCGGCGCTGGCGGTGGCGGGCTTCATCGTCGCCACATTGCTCACCGGGCTGCGCAACATCCTGGTCCAGACCCGCAGCCTGGAGGAGCACGACCGGCTGGAGCAACTGGCGCGCGTCGACGCGCTGACCGGGCTGGCCAACCGGCGCCAGTTCGACGAGACGCTGTGGCGCGAATGGGGCAGGGCGCGGCGCGGCCACGGGTCGATCGCGCTGCTGATGATCGACATCGACCATTTCAAGCAGCTCAACGATCGCTTCGGCCACCCGACCGGCGACGCGCGGCTGCGCGACGTGGCGCGTGCGCTGGCGGAAACGGTATCGCGCGGCGGCGATCTGGTGGCGCGTTATGGCGGAGAAGAATTCGCGGCGATCCTGCCCGCCACCGGGCGCGAGGCGGCGATGCGGATCGCGGAGGCGATGCGCGCGAAGGTGGAGGCGCTGAAACTGGCCGCCCCCGGCGCCGCCGGCATCGTGACGATCAGTATCGGCGTCGGCCATGCCGACACGGTGGACGGGAGCGAACCCGCCGAACTGATCCGCTGCGCCGACGCCGCGCTGTACGATGCCAAGGCAGGGGGCCGGAATCGCGTCGACCATCGCGCGCTGGCGGGTTTCAACCCGTCCGACCGCGCCATCATCCGGCGGTGACGAAGCTGTCCATCACCCGCTTGCGCCCCGCCGCCTCGAAATCGATCTCGAGCTTGTTGCCCTCGATCTCGGCGATCACGCCATAGCCGAATTTCTGGTGGAACACGCGCATCCCCAGCGACAGGTCGTCGCGACCCTTGTTGCCCAGGCTGATCGCGGAGCGGGTCGCTTCCTTCACGCGGGCGGGTTCGCGCGAATAGGTGCGGGGGGTGAAGCCGCCGCCGGGCTTCTTCGGATCGACGCCCGCCGCGCGCTGCCAGCCGGGGCCGCGGCCGGTGCCGCGACCGACGTCGGCGAACGGATCGGCACGTTCGCTCCAGTTGGCGCGCCACAGGCTCTCGCCGCCGGACATCGTCGTGTGCTCGTCGATATGGGCCTTGGGCAGTTCGCCGACGAAGCGGCTTGGCAGGCTTGACGTCCACTGGCCGTAGATGCGGCGATTGGCGGCGTGGAGGATCACCGCGCGGCGCCGCGCGCGGGTGATCGCGACATAGGCGAGGCGGCGCTCCTCCTCCAGCGACGCCAGCCCGCCCTCGTCGAGCGAGCGTTGCGAGGGGAACAGCCCTTCCTCCCAGCCGGGCAGGAACACCGTGTCGAATTCCAACCCCTTGGCGGCATGGATGGTCATGATCGTGACCTTGGCCCCGGTGTCGGCGGCTTCGTTGTCCATCACCAGGCTGACATGCTCGAGGAACGCGCCGAGGCTGTCATATTCCTCCATCGCGCGGACCAGCTCGCCCAGATTCTCGAGCCGGCCGGCGGCATCGGCCGACCGGTCGGCCTGCCACATCGCGGTGTAGCCGCTCTCGTCCAGCAACTGCCGGGCCAGTTCGGCGTGGGGCAGCTCCTCCGCCATCCGGCGCCAGCGGGCGAAATCGCCAACCAGCGCGCCAAGCGACTTGCGTGCGGCGCCGGTCAGTTCGTCGGTGTCGAGGATGCGCGCGGCGGCGATCGACAGCGGCACGCCCTCCGCCCGCGCGAGCTGGTGCAGCCGCGCGACCGCCTTGTCGCCCAACCCGCGCTTGGGCACGTTGACGATCCGTTCAAAGGCGAGGTCGTCCGCGGGCTGGGCGACGACGCGAAGGTAGGCGAGGGCGTCGCGGATCTCGGCCCGCTCATAGAAGCGGAAGCCGCCGACGATGCGGTAGTTGATGCCGGTGGCGATGAACCGGTCCTCGAACTCGCGGGTCTGGTGCTGGGCGCGGACCAGGATCGCGATATCGTTGAGCGAGGTGCCCGCGCGCGATGCCGCGTCGATCTCATCGCCCACGCGGCGCGCCTCTTCCGGCCCGTCCCACACGCCGATGACGCGAACCTTCTCGCCCTCGCTTTCCTCGGTCCACAGCGTCTTGCCGAGCCTGCCGCCGTTGTTGGCGATCACCCCGGACGCGGCGGCGAGGATGTGCGGGGTGGAGCGGTAATTCTGTTCGAGCCGGATCACCTTGGCGGCGGGGAAGTCGCGTTCGAATTTGAGGATGTTCTCCACCTGTGCGCCGCGCCACGAATAGATCGACTGGTCGTCGTCGCCGACGCAGCAGATGTTCTTGCGTTCCTGCGCGAGCAGGCGGAGCCAGAGGTACTGGCTGGAATTGGTGTCCTGATACTCGTCGACCATGATGTAGCGGAATCGCTGCTGGTAATGCGCCAGCACCTCCCGGTCGGTCTTGAGGATGGTCAGGACGTGGAGCAGCAGGTCGCCGAAATCGCAGGCGTTGAGCGCGCGCAGCCGATCCTGATAGGCGGCGTACATCTGCGCGCCCTTGCCGTTGGCGTAGAGTTCCGAATCGCCGGCGTCGACGTCGCGGGGAAGCAGGCCCTTATTCTTCCACCCGTCGATATGCCCGGCCAGCGCGCGGGCGGGCCATCGCTTCTCATCGATGTCAGCGGCGGCGATCAGCGTCTTGAGCAGGCGGAGCTGGTCGTCGGTGTCGAGGATGGTGAAATTGCTTTGCAGCCCGACCAGTTCGGCATGGCGGCGCAGCATCTTCGCGCCGATCGCGTGGAAGGTGCCCAGCCAAGGCATCCCCTCCACCGCGTCGCCAACCAGCCGGCCGACCCGTTCGCGCATCTCGCGCGCGGCCTTGTTGGTGAAGGTGACCGCGAGAATCTCGCTGGGGTAGGCGCGGCGGGTGTAGAGCAGGTGCGCCAGCCGCGCGGTCAGCGCCGCGGTCTTGCCGGTGCCGGCGCCGGCCAGCACCAGCACCGGGCCGTCAGCGGTGAGCACGGCTTCACGCTGCGGGGCGTTGAGGCCGCGCAGGTACGGCGGATCGTCGGGGGCGGGCACAGGTACGGACATGCGCGAACAGGTAGGGAACGCTGGCGCTGCGGGCAAGCGCGGTGTTGCCGGCTGGGCTCTCCGCGGCGAAGGCCGGGGGCCAGTCAGGCGAGCCGATGTGGTCGCGGCGCCGCGCTATCCACCGGCGCCCCGCAACTGGGTCCCGGCCTTTGCCGGGGAAGACCTTCCTACCGCGTCTGGCGCTTGGCCATGAACGCCAGCCGTTCGAACAGCATCACGTCCTGTTCGTTCTTGAGCAGCGCGCCGTGCAGCGGCGGAATCGCCTTCGTCGGATCGCGGTTCTGGAGCACGTCGAGCGGCATGTCCTCGTGCAGCAGCAGCTTGAGCCAGTCGAGCAGTTCGCTGGTCGACGGCTTCTTCTTCAACCCCGGCACCTCACGGATGTCATAGAAGATGTCCATCGCCTTGCTGACCAGGATTTTCTGGATGCCGGGAAAATGGACGTCGACGATCGCCTGCATCGTCTCGCGATCCGGGAATTTGATATAGTGGAAGAAGCAGCGGCGCAGGAATGCGTCGGGCAGCTCCTTTTCGTTGTTCGAGGTGATCACCACGATCGGCCGCTCGACCGCGCGGACGGTCTCACGCGTCTCATAGACGTGGAATTCCATCCGATCGAGTTCCTGGAGCAGATCGTTCGGGAACTCGATATCGGCCTTGTCGATCTCGTCGATCAGCAGGACGGGCAGCTGGGGCGCGGTGAACGCTTCCCACAATTTGCCCTTGCGGATGTAGTTGGCGATGTCATGCACCCGCTCGTCGCCAAGCTGACCGTCGCGGAGCCGCGCCACCGCGTCATATTCGTAGAGGCCCTGATGCGCCTTGGTCGTCGACTTGACGTTCCATTCGATCAGCGGCGCGCCGACCGCCTTGGCGATCTCATAGGCCAGCACGGTCTTGCCGGTGCCCGGCTCGCCCTTGACCAGCAGCGGGCGGCGCAGCGTGACGGCGGCGTTGACCGCGACCTTCAGATCGTCGGTCGCGACATAGCTTTGAGTACCCTCGAACCGCATTCCAACCCCGCCGAAATTTCAAAGATCGGGTATGCAGTAGAGGGACAATATGGGGGAGTGCAAGCGTTCAGCCGGGATGATGCCGGCGCGCCTCCGCCCGCGCTTCGAGCAATTGCCACAGCGCGCGATGCTGGGCGAGCGTCTGGCTGGCACCGAACAGCATCGCGCGTTCGAACGCCGCCGGTTCGGCGAGCGCCGCGACCACCGTCGCGCTGTCGCGCGCGGCGGGCAGCGCGGTCTCGATCACCTGAAGCCCCATGCGCCGCGCGCCGGCGTCGAACACCTGGCGGATGGCCGGCCAGTCGAGCACCAGCGCCATCGCCGCCCCGATCGCGACTCCGGCGCGGTCGGACTGGGCGAGCATGTCGAGCGCGTGGCGCTGGCCGGCGATCGCGCTTTCGCTCTCGGCCTGCCCAGGCGTGCTCGGCAGCGGGCCCGCCGCCGCGACCAGGCGGACGATGCCGTCGCGTTCGCGTGAGAAGCCGGTCACCGCTTCCGCCAGCCACGCCTCGACCACCGGATGCCTGGCGCGCCCCTGCGCGAATTCGAGCACGCCGGGATGGCGGGCGTGGAGCATGCACCAGCAATGCGCGGCGTCGGCCAGATCGCGTGTCGTCGCGCTGGCGCCGGCCAGCGTGGTGGCGAACGGCTCATTGCCGCTGCCTTCCGCCGCGACCAGCGCGATCAGGGAGTCCCACGCTTCACCGAAGTGCGCGCCATGTACCGATTGAAACGCCATAAGCTCCCGGATCCGAGGTGGCGCCGGAAGAATCCCGGCACCGCTTCATTCGGACAAAGCCTATACCGAAGGACGTAAAGACGCGGTTGACCCGCGATTAATCACATCTTCAAGTCGGGTGGCCCGCGATGGGACTGGGGCGGATTCCTGCCTGGCCCCGCTCCTGCGATGATACGCCGGGGCGGGGCGATTAGAGCGTTATTGATCGAGGAACGACCGCATCTTGCGGCTGCGCGACGGGTGCTTGAGCTTGCGCAGCGCCTTCGCCTCGATCTGGCGGATGCGTTCGCGCGTCACGCTGAACTGCTGGCCGACCTCCTCCAGCGTGTGGTCGGTGTTCATGCCGATTCCGAACCGCATCCGCAGCACGCGCTCCTCACGCGGGGTCAGGCTGGCGAGAACGCGGGTGACCGTTTCCTTGAGGTTGGCCTGGATCGCCGCGTCGACGGGAATGACCGCGTTCTTGTCCTCGATGAAGTCGCCCAGGTGCGAATCCTCCTCGTCGCCGATCGGCGTCTCGAGGCTGATCGGCTCCTTGGCGATCTTCATCACCTTGCGGACCTTCTCCAGCGGCATGGACAGGCGCTCGGCCATCTCCTCCGGGGTCGGCTCGCGGCCCTGCTCGTGCAGGAACTGGCGGCTGGTGCGCACCAGCTTGTTGATCGTCTCGATCATATGGACCGGGATGCGGATGGTCCGCGCCTGATCCGCGATCGAGCGGGTGATTGCCTGCCGGATCCACCAGGTGGCGTAGGTGCTGAACTTGTAACCGCGGCGATACTCGAACTTATCGACCGCCTTCATGAGGCCGATATTGCCCTCCTGGATGAGATCCAGAAACTGCAGGCCGCGATTGGTATATTTTTTGGCGATGGAGATGACGAGGCGCAGATTGGCCTCGACCATTTCTTTCTTGGCGATGCGTGCCTCACGCTCGGCCTTCTGCACCATGTTCACGATGCGGCGGAACTCGGGCAGCGAGGTGCCGGTCGCCTGGGCGATTTCCGCCACTTCGCTGCGGATGCGTTCGACCGGCTCGGCCTCGGCCGCCGCGAAGGCCGCCCATTTCTTGTCGATCTTCATCACGCGTTCCAGCCAGCCGTCATCCAG
>NZ_DATMGG010000043.1:0-9187 GCF_035555815.1 Sphingomonas sp. | reverse complement strand
CCGAGCGTCATCGTCACCCGCACCGGCTGGCGCGCGCTCAGTTCGATGTCGCGCCCCTCCGTGCCCATCTGCACCATCGCCGGCCGATTGCCGTCGAGCCGGACGTCGAAGAACTGCGGATCGCCCCCCTGCGGCATGTCGAGCACCACGCGGAGCCGCCCGCGCGGACCGGGCGCCTGTTCGACCAGATCGATTGCCGGCCGTGTCACCGGATCGCTGGTCAGCAGCACGCGCCCGTCGGCGATGCGCCACGCGCCATCGGCTTCCTCGTCCAGCCCGCCGAGCGACACCGCGTAGCGGAACCGTCCATCCTCACCCAGCGACAGGCGCGCGACCATCTCGCGCCGGCTGCCGTCATAGTCGCCGACCGGTGACGGATCGTCGGGCGCGCCGGCCAGCGCCAGCGCCAGCGCCACCAATGTCCCGATCATCGCCAGTCCCCTGCCGTTGCCATCCACAGCGACACCGCCGCCGCCGCCGCCGTATCGGCGCGCAGGATGCGCGGCCCCAGCCCGATGCCGATCGCGTCGGGCAGCGCGCGAATCGCATCGCGCTCATCATTGTCGAAGCCGCCCTCCGGCCCGATCAGGATCGCCGCCGGGCCGGCATGGGCGCGCATCGCCGCCGCCGCCGGCACCCCGCCGGTCTCATCGGCGAAGAACAGCGCGCGGCCGGCCGGCCAGTCGCGCAGCAACGCCGGCAGCTTGACCAGATCGGCCAGCGCGGGAACGGCGGTGCGGCCGCATTGCTCCGCCGCCTCCACCATATGCGCGCGCAGCCGATCGAGGTTGAGCCGGTCGACCACGGTGCGCCGGGTCACCACCGGCACCAGCCGCGCCACGCCCAGTTCGCACGCCTTTTCCGCCAGCCAGTCGATCCGCCCCTTCTTGAGCGGGGCGGCGCACAGCCACAGATCGGGGACGGTCTCGACCGCGCGAAGCTGTTCGCGCACCGCCAGCGTCAGATCGCGCCTGCCGACGCTTTCCGCCACCGCCAGCCATTCGCCCGACGCGCCGTCGAACAGCTTGACCGGATCGCCGGGCTTCGTCCGCATCACCGCGACCAGATAATGCGCCTGCGCGCCGTCGAGCCGCACCGCCGCCCCCGCGCCGAGCGGCGCGTCGACGAACAGGCGCGGGGTCGATTGCGGCGGCCAGGCGGGAGTGGCGCCGCTCACTTCGCCGCCTTGCGCAGCGCGAGCCGGACCAGCGCGTCGAGCGTGGCGCCCGGCCCCAGTTCCTCCTCCGCCGCCGCAACCGCCGCATTCGCCTCTGCCGGGCGGAAGCCGAGGTTGGCGAGCGCCGACAGCGCATCCGCCGTCGCGCTGCCGGCCGGGGCGGCCGGCGCCGCGCCAGTGCCGATCGCGACCCCGCCGACCTTGTCCTTCAGCTCGCGAACGATGCGTTCGGCAAGCTTCGGGCCGACGCCATTGGCGCGCGCGACGCTGGCCTTGTCCTGCGCCGCGATCGCGCGCGTCAGGTCGTCGGGGGCGAGCGCCGACAGGATCGCCAAGGCGACGCGCGCGCCGACCCCCTGCACGCCGGTCAACAGCCGGAACCAGTCTCGCTCGGTGGCGGTGGCGAAACCGACCAGCCGGATGAAGTCCTCCGCCACCAGCATTTCGGTGTGGAGCGTCACCGTGTCGCCTACCTCGCCGAGCGCCGACAGCGTGCGCGCCGACGCGCCGACCAGATAGCCGACGCCGCCGACGTCGATCACCGCATGATCGGCGGCGGTGCTGGCGAGGATGCCCTTGAGGTGCGCGATCATCGCGCCGATACCTGGTGGAAGGTCACAGGAAAGTCACGCCTGACGCACCCGTTCGGGCGCCGGCGATTCGACGATCGGCCATCATGTCACATCGTACGGGTCGCGCGCCGGGCATGGCGCGGGACATAAGCGGAACGGCGGCGTGTAGGAAAGGCAAATCAACGCAGCGTCCGCGCGGTCGCGGCGTGGTGGGCGTGGCAGATCGCCACCGCGAGCGCGTCGGCGGCATCCGGGCCGTCGATGCTGACACCGGGCAGCAGCCGCGCGACCATGGCGTGAACCTGCGTCTTGTCGGCGTTGCCGACCCCGACCACCGCTTTCTTGACCAGCCGCGCGGCATATTCGCCGACGTCGATCCCGGCACGCGCGGCGGCGCACACCACCACGCCGCGCGCCTGCCCCAGCTTGAGCGTCGATTGCGGATTGACGTTGACGAACACCTCCTCGACCGCCGCCGCCTGGGGGCCGCGATCGGCGATCAGCGCGGTCAGCATCGCATCGAGATGCGCCAGCCTGCGCGGCAGCGGCGCGGCGCTGTCGGTACGGAGCCGGCCGTTGGCGATGTGGCTGAGCCGGTTGCCGTCGGCGCGGATCAGCCCCCATCCGGTGGTGCCGAGACCCGGATCGAGACCGAGGATCAGCATAGCCCACCACCCGCCGCGCCAGTGGCCCCAAAAAACCGCGCAAGCCGGAAAGGACCACGGTCGCGGCGAGGCGAATCGACGGCCACGGGCGAGACAGCCCCGCGACTCCGCGCCTCCGCGCGAAGACGAAAAAGAGCGATTCGCGCGGAGGCGCGGAGGCGCGGAGGGGGCCTCATCGCGGTGATGGCTGTCGCCCCGGCGGCGTTTGGAGTGGCGGCGCGGCCGGTATGTTACGGTCTCGCTGGCGCGAGACGGGGCGCGGGGCCGTTATCCGAGCTTCTCCATCACCGCGTCGGAGACTTCGTAATTGCCCCAGACGGTCTGGACGTCGTCGTCGTCGTCGAGCACGTCGATCAGCTTGAACAATGTCGCGGCATCACCCTCGCCAACCTCGACCATCGTCTGCGGGCGCCAGGCGAGCTTGGCCGCCTCCGCTTCGCCCAGCACCGGCTCGAGCGCCTTGGCGACTTCGTGCAGGTCGCCCTGCGCGGTCCAGATCTCATGGCCGTCGTCGCTGGACGTGACGTCCTCCGCCCCGGCCTCGAGCGCCGCCTCGAACACCTTCTCCGCATCGCCGGCGGCGGCGGGATAGGTGATCAGCCCCATCCGGTCGAACGCATGGCTGACCGACCCGGACGCGCCGAGATTGCCGCCGTTCTTCGACACCGCGGTGCGCACATTGGTGGCGGTGCGATTGCGATTGTCGGTCAGCGCCTCGATGATCAGCGACACGCCGCCGGGGCCGAACCCCTCGTAGCGGATCTCCTCATAGGTCTCCGCGTCGCCCCGGCTCGCCTTGTCGATCGAGCGCTGGATATTGTCCTTGGGCATCGACTGCGCCTTGGCGGCGTTGATCGCCGCGCGCAGCCGCGGGTTCATGTCGGGATCGGGAAGACCCATCTTCGCCGCGACGGTGATTTCGCGGCTGAGCTTTGAGAACATGCCCGAGCGCTTCTTATCCTGCGCGCCCTTGCGGTGCATGATGTTCTTGAATTTGGAATGACCTGCCATGGATCGCCTCTAGATCAACCGTGGGGCCTCACGCCAGCCCGAGCGCGGCCTTGTAGGTTTCGAGCAGCGCCTCGGCCTCGTCGCGGTGATGCTTCTCCATCTTCCGCAGACGCACGATCGCGCGCATCGTCTTGGTATCGTAGCCGGTCGATTTGGCTTCGGCGTAGACGTCCTTGATGTCGTCCATCATGCCGCGCTTCTCTTCTTCCAGCCGCTCGATGCGCTCGATGAAGAGGCGCAACTGTTCGGCGGCGATGACGTCGCTCATTCCTGGTGTCTCCAAGCGTGTGGACCGGAGCCTGTAGGCGAGGTTCCGGCCCGGCTCAACTACCGACCGACGAAGCCGGTCGCTTCGCCGTTCGCCTTGTGCACCACGCCGTGGCGCATCACGAAGTCGGTCTTTTCCAGCAGCCGCACGTCGCCCAGCGGATCGCCGCGCACCGCGATGACGTCAGCCCATTTGCCCGGCTCGAGCGAGCCGATCTCGCCCTTGCGGTCGAGCGCGTCGGCGGCGTCGATGGTGGCGGAGCGGATCGCCTGCATCGGCGTCATCCCCAGATCGACCAGATAGGCGAATTCGGTCGCGTTCTCGCCATGGCGCGACACGCCGGTGTCGGTGCCGAAGGCGAATTTCACGCCAGCGGCAAAGGCGCGGCGGTGGCTTTCGTGGAGCGCCTTCACCGCCGCTTCCGCCTTGGGGATCACGCTGGCGGGCAAGGCGCCCGCCCGCGCGCTCGCCACCGCCGCGACCGGCGCGATCTCGGTCGGGACCAGCCAGGTGCCGTGGCGCTTGAACAGGGCGATGGTCGCGTCGTCGAGATAGCTGGCGTGCTCGATCGTGTCGGCGCCGGCCTCGATCGCCGCCGCCGTCCCTTCCGCCGCGTGGCTGTGCACCGCGACGCGGCGGCCAAAGCTGTGCGCGGTGTCGACGATCGCCTTCATCTCCTCCGGCGTCATCTGCCGGCCAAGCCCGCCGGCGACGTTCGACAGCACCCCGCCGGTCGCGGCGAACTTGATCACCAGCGCGCCCAGCCCGATCTGCGCGCGCACCGCGCGGCGGCAATCGTCGGGGCCGTCGCAGACGTTGATCTGGTGCGCGTGCACGGCATCGGCGAAATCCTCCGCCAGCCCGTTGCGGCCGTCGCCGTGCCCGCCGGTGACCGAGATCATCGTGCCGGCGTTGACGATCGTCGGCCCGGCAATGTCGCCGCGTTCGATCGCATCGCGCAGCGCGCGGATCCCGCGCGGATCGCCGCCGAGGTCGCGGATGGTGGTGAAGCCGGCGAGCAGGTTCCTGCGCCCCTTTGCCGCCGCGAGGATCAGCGCATCGCCATCGTCGCGGGTGGTCGCGTCGAGGCGCTGCCGGAGCGGATCGCCGTCGGCATAGACATGGACGTGCAGGTCGATCAGCCCCGGCATCACGAAGCGATCGCGCAGGTCGACCAGCGTCGCGCCGGCTTCGGGCGCGACCAGGCCGTCGCGCACTTCCGCGACCTTGCCGTCGCGGACGATGATCGTCGCGGGGCCGCGCGGCGCCTGTCCGGGACGGTCGAGCAGCCGCCCCGCCTGGATGTAGCTGACCTGCGACTGCGCCGCCGCCGGTAGGCCCGCACAGGCCAGCACCCCGGCCGCGGCGGCGATCATCAATCCCTTCATTCCGGTCCCCCCTGTCATGCGTCGTCAGTCGTTCGGCTGGGTCATCGACGGCGGGTCGCTGGCCGGAAAACTGTCATCGAGCGCGTCGTCCAGCGCGGCGTTGCGCGCAACACTCTGTTGCATCCGTGCCAGCTGTTCCGGCGTGGCCTCCCCCTGATACTTCGCCTTCCATTCATCGAAGGCCATGCCGTAGATGATCTCACGCGATCGCACCTTGTCGAAATGGCCCGCCTCGGCGATCCAGTCGGCCAGGCAGTTGCGGCAGAAGCCGGCGGTGGCCATCAGGTCGACATTCTGCGAGTCGCTGCGGCGGCGCAGATGGCGAACCAGCCGGCGGAACGCGGCAGCCGCCACGCGGTCGTCGAGGGCGTCGAGGTCATCCATCGCATGTCTCCACGGTTGATCACCCCGCAATAGGCGCTAGACCCCGGCGCGCAAGTCGAGAGGAACCCCGCCATGACCCGCACGATCTATCCGCGCTCGCGCAAGGTCCGGGTGCTGGCGACGCTCGGCCCGGCCAGCAGCACGCCGGAGATGATCGAGCGACTGTTCGTCGCCGGCGTCGACGCGTTCCGCATCAACATGAGCCACGGCGACCAGGCGTCGAAGGTGCCGGTGATCGCGGCGGTGCGCGGGCTGGAAAAGCGGCTGAGCCGGCCGATGACGATCCTCGCCGACCTGCAGGGGCCGAAGCTGCGCGTCGGCGGCTTCGCCGGGGGCCGGGTGGTGCTGGAAACCGGCCAGCGGTTCGTGCTCGACCGCTCCGGCGCGCCCGGCGACGCCACCCGCGTCGAGCTGCCGCACCGCGAGATCTTCGAGGCGATCGAGCCCGGCGCGCGGCTGCTGCTCGACGACGGCAAGCTGGCGCTGCGCGTGCTGGAGCATGACGAGGACCGGATCGTCACCCAGGTGCTGGTCGGCGGCGCGTTGTCCAATTCCAAGGGGCTGAACGTCCCCGACGTCGTGCTGCCGATGGCCGCGCTGACCGAGAAGGACCGCAGCGACATGGCGTTCGCGCTCGACCAGGGGGTCGACTGGATCGCGATGAGCTTTGTCCAGCGGCCCGAGGACGTGGCGGAAGGGCGCCGGCTGATCGAGGGCCGCGCGTCGCTGCTCGCCAAGATCGAGAAGCCGTCCGCCGTCGCCCGGCTGGACGAGATCATCGAGGGGTGCGACGGCGTGATGGTCGCGCGCGGCGACCTGGGCGTCGAGCTGCCGCCCGAAGCGGTGCCGCCGCTCCAGAAGCGCATCGTCGAGAGCGCACGGCGGCTGGGCCGCCCGGTGGTGGTGGCGACGCAGATGCTGGAATCGATGATCACCGCGCCGACGCCGACCCGCGCCGAGGTGTCCGACGTCGCCACCGCGGTCTATGACGGCGCCGACGCGATCATGCTGTCCGCCGAAAGCGCCGCCGGCGCGTGGCCGGTCGAATCGGTGGCGATGATGAATTCGATCGCCGATTCGGTCGAACGCGATCCGGGGCACGGCGACCGGGTGCACTTCACCATCACCAAGCCCGACCCGACCACCGCCGACGCGCTGGCCGAGGCGGCCAAATCGATCGCGCGCACCGTGTCGGCGGTCGCGATCATCTGTTTCACCACCTCCGGCTCGACCGCGCGGCGAATCGCGCGCGAGCGGCCGGCGGTGCCGATCATGGTGCTGACGCCCAAGCTCGACACCGCGCGGCGGCTGGGGCTGTTGTGGGGCGTCCACGCCGTCCACACCCGCGACGTCGCGTCGTTCGAGGAGATGGTCGCCAAGGCCAAGCGGACCGCGCTGCGCAACAACATCGCCAAGGCCGGCGACCGCGTGGTGGTGTGCGCCGGGGTGCCGTTCGGGACGCCGGGTAGCACCAACGTGCTCCACGTCGTCCGCATCATCGGCGACGAGCTGAAGCGTTATTCGACCGAAAGCTGAGGCAGCAGACCGAATCGGGCGAGATCGGCGCGGAACGCGTCGACATCGGTGAACAGCACGCCGTGGATGCCGAGCGCATCGGCCGCGTCGATGTTCGCCGCATTGTCGTCGACGAACACCGCCTCCCCCGGCGCCAGCCCGAATCGGTCGAGCGCGAGGCGGTAGATCGCGGGATCGGGCTTCACCAGCCGCTCGTCACCCGACACGACGATGTCGCGGAAACGGTCGAACACATCCGGCCAGCGGGCGCGGGCCTGCGGAAAGAATTCGCCCGAGAAATTGGTGATCGCGAACAGCGGCACGCCCGATCGGTCGAGGTCGCGCAGCAGATCGGCCATGCCGGCGACCGGGCGGTCCATCGATTCGGTGAAGCGCGGCCCCCAGGCGGCGATCAGATCGGCATGTTCGGGAAAGCGCGCGATCAGCTCCGCCGACGTCTCCGCGAACGGGCGGCCGGCGTCGTGCTGGAAATGCCAGTCGTGGGTGACGACGTCGCGCAGAAACGCATCGAGCGCCCGATCGTCCTCGATCAGGCGCTCGTACAAGAACCGCGGATGCCAGTGGAACAGCACGTTGCCGACATCGAAGATGACGGCCGACGGCTGCGCCACGGGATTCAGCCCTGGCGGGCCTTGAACCGGCGGTTGGTCTTGTTGATGACGTAGATGCGCCCACGGCGACGGATCACGCGGTTGTCGCGATGCCGATCCTTGAGCGACTTCAATGAATTCACGATCTTCATGGATCGAGTCCCGTAGCTTTGCGATGGTGAGAAATTCGAGGCGCCCGCCTAACGGCGCGGGGGGGGCGAGTCAAGGCGCGGCAGGTGTTGTGCCGCCGGGACGCAAGGCGCATGGCGTGTCCCCCTGCTCCAGTGTCACGGACCCCACGCCCATGGACCTCGCCGCCGCGCTTGCCAACCATCCCCGCTTTCCGCTGCTCGACGGGCCGACCCCGATCCAGCGGCTGACGCGGATCGAACAGGCATTGGGCGACGCCGCGCAGGGCATCGCGCTCTATGCCAAGCGCGACGACGCGCCGCTGGTCGGCGGCGGCGGCAACAAGCTGCGCAAGCTGGAATATCTGCTGGGCGCGGCGATCGCCGACGGGGCGGACACGTTCGTCACCGTCGGTGCGCGCCAGTCCAACCACGCGCGGCTGAGCGCGGCGGCGGCGGCGCGGGCCGGCCTGACGTGCGAACTGGTGCTGACCCGCAGCGTGCCGCGCGAGGATGTCGATTATACCGACAGCGGCAACATCCTGCTCGACGACCTGTTCGGCGCGACGATCCACGACCTGCCCGGATCGGTCGATTCGCTGGCCTATGCCGAGGCGCGCGCGGAGACGCTGCGGCGCGCGGGGCGCAAGGTCCATGTCGCGCCGTCGGGCGGATCGTCGCCGCTCGGCTGCCTGGGCTATGCCGCCTGCGCCGGGGAGATCGTCGCGCAATCGGCGGCGATGGGGATCGATTTCAGCCACGTCATCGTCCCCAACGGCAGCGCCGGCACCCACGCCGGGCTGGCGGCGGGCTATGCCGCGCTGGGGCGGTCGCCGGCGGTGGTGACATCGTTCGCGGTGCTGGCGGAGGAATCGCGCAGCCACCAGGAGACGGTGGCGAAGGCATCGGCGACGCTGGCGCTGATCGATCCGGCGGCGGCGGCGATCGACCCCGCCGACATCGACGTCAACGGCAGCGAACGCGGCCCCGGCTATGGCATCCCGACCTTTGCGATGATCGAGGCGGTGCGGATGATGGCGCGGTGCGAGGGGCTGCTGCTCGACCCGGTCTATTCGGGCAAGGCGTTCGCCGGGCTGATCGCGGGCATCCGCGCCGGGGATTTCGCGCCGGGATCGACGATCCTCTATGTGATGACCGGCGGCACGCCGGGGCTGTTCGCCTATCGCGGCGCGCTGCGCGCCGGCGCGTGAGCGCGCACGATCGATCCCCGTGACCGCACGCCAGGCATTCGCCCGCGACGGAATCGCTTGAGGGAAGCGCGGCGGCGGCGTACCGCTGAGCGGGCGACGCGGCGATACACCGCCGCGCCCGCGTGGTTGGAGTTCGGCGCGCTATGGTGACGATGCTGGCGATGGCCGCGCTGATCGCGGCGCAGGCGGCAAGCCCCGTCCCGGCGGCGCCCCCCGCGTCCGCGCCAGCCCCGGCGCCCACGATCGCGCCGGGGACG
>NZ_DATMGG010000042.1:0-7409 GCF_035555815.1 Sphingomonas sp. | reverse complement strand
GTCGTCGGCGTCGAGCGCGAAGCCGGCGATCAGATCGTCGAGCAGCGCGCGCGGCATCTCGGTTTCGGCAATGACGAAGCGCAGCCCGTCGAAACCCGGATCGCCGACCCAGTCGCCGGCCAGCACCGCATCGGTACGCGCGCGGATCGCCGCCAGCCGGGCCGGGGCGTCGACGATCGTGCCGGCATCATGCCCCAGCGCCTGCCCGTCGATCAGGTCGTCGCAGGTGCGGCACCAGGCATAGAGCAGCCACGCCTGCTCGCGGCTGGTGCGGTCGAGCAGGCGGCTGGCCGCGGCGAAGCTGCGCGATCCGGCGGCGATGATCTCTCCGGCGGTGGCGACCAGCGCGGCGCGCGACGGGCGGTCCGCGCCGTGGGCCGCCGTGCCGCTCACAGGTCGCTGGCGCCGATCTGGCCGACCGTCGTCGTCGGGCGGAAGTCGGCCATCCGCGCCAGCAACCCGTCGAGCGTGTCGTCGACGATCAGCAGCCCGCGGTGCTGCGCGCGCAGGAACCCGACATCGCCCATCGTTTCCACAAAGGTGATCAGCCCGTCGTAATAGCCGGCGACGTTGAGCAGCCCGACCGGATTGGCGTGGTAGCCGATCTGCGCCCAGCTCATCGCTTCCCACAATTCGTCCATCGTCCCGGTGCCGCCGGGCAGGGTGACGAAGCCGTCGGACAGGTCGGTGAACGCCTGTTTGCGTTCGTGCATCGTGCCGACGATGTGGAGTTCGGTCAGCCCGCGATGCGCGACCTCGGCGTCGACCAGCGCCTGCGGGATCACGCCGATCACCTCGCCCCCCGCCGCCAGCGCGCCATCCGCTACCGCGCCCATCAGCCCGAGCCGCCCGCCGCCATAGACGACGCCGATGCCGCGTTCGGCGAGCGTGCGGCCGACGGTGCGCGCCGATTCGACGTAGACGGGATCGGCCGGCGTCGCCGAGCCACAGTAGATTGCAAGGCGCTTCACGTCGTCGGTTCCTCCAGCATCAGCCCCGCCGTCGCCTTGGCACTGGCCACGACGCCGGGGATGCCGGCGCCGGGATGGGTGCCCGCGCCGACGAAATAGAGATTGGCGATCGCATCGTCGCGGTTGTGCGCGCGGAACCAGGCGCTTTGGGTCAGCGTCGGCTCAAGGCTGAACGCGCTGCCGAGATGCGCGCCAAGATCGTCGCGGAAATCGGCGGGGCCGTAGCTGAACTTGGTGACGATGCGATCGTGGATGTCCGGGATCAGCCGCCGCCCGACTTCATCGAGGATGCGTTTTTCCACGATCGGGCCGATCTGCGCCCAGTCGGCGGGAAACTTGCCCAGGTGCGGCACTGGCGCCAGCGCGTAGAAGGTCGAATGCCCCGGCGGCGCCATGCCCGGATCGGTGATGGTCGGGTGATGGAGGTAGAGCGCGAAATCCTCGCTGAGCAGCCCGTGATCATAGATGTCGGCGAGCAGCCCCTTATAGCGCGGGCCGAACAGGATCATGTGGTGCGGGATGCCGGGCCATGTCCCCTTGATCCCGAAATGGACGAGGAACAGCGAGGGCGAGAACCGCTTGCGCTCCAGCTTCGCGGTGGCGCGCTGGGCGCTGCGCGATCCGGCGAGCAATTGCTTGTAGGTGTGGACGAGGTCGGCGTTGCTGACCACCGCGTCGGCGGCGATCGTCTCCCCCCCCGCCAGCGTGACGCCGGTGGCGCGGTCGCCGAGCGTGTCGATCGTCGCGACCGGCGCGTTGAGCCGGAGCGTCCCGCCCAGCCGCTCGAACAGCCGCACCATGCCGGCGACGAGCTGGTTCGTGCCGCCCATCGCGTACCACACGCCACCGTCGCGCTCGAGCTTGTGGATCAGCGCGTAGATCGCGCTGGTCGTCATCGGATTGCCGCCGACCAGCAGCGTGTGGAAGCTGAGCGCCTGGCGCAGCTTCTCGTTCTTCACGAAGCGCGACACCGTCGCATAGACCGACCGCCACGCCTGATGCTGCATCAGCGCGGGTGCCGCCTTTACCATCGCGCCGAAATCGAGGAACGGCTGCGCGCCGAGCCGGACGTAGCCTTCCTGATAGACCGCCGCCGAATATTCGAGGAAGCGGGCATAGCCGGCGATGTCGGCGGGTTCGAGCCGGGCGATCTCCGCGCGGAGCACCGCATCGTCGTTGGTATAGTCGAAATTGGTGCCGTCGGGCCAATTGAGCCGGTAGAAGGGATCGACCGGCACCAGTGTGACGTCGTCGGCGATGTCGCGGCCCGACAGCGACCACAATTCCTTCAGCGCATCGGGCGCGGTGATGACGGTGGGGCCGGCGTCGAAGGTGAAGCCGTCGCGTTCCCACACATAGGCGCGGCCGCCGGGCTTGTCGCGCGCCTCGACCAGCGTCGTCGCCACGCCCGCCGATTGCAGCCGGATCGCCAGCGCCAGCCCGCCGAATCCGGCGCCGATGATCACCGCGCTGTCCATTACGTCACCCCCCGGATCGCCGCGATCGCGCGCAGGACCGGCACCGGTGGCTTGCCGGTCAGCATCCGCGCCTTGTCCCGCAAGCTCGACTCGCCGGCATAGAAGCGTCCGATCAGCCCCGCGTCCAGCCCATAGAAGCGCGCGAGCACCCGCCAGCGTTCGCCGGGGTCGGCGGCGCGGAACAGCATCGCGGCGAGCAGCCGGTAGAATTTGCGCGCCCGCCACAGCCCATGGGCATGATCGTGGAGCAGGTCATGCAGCGCCGAGCCGCGCAGATCGCCCGCCTGCGCCACCAGCACCGCCGCGCGCACCGCGTCGGGCAGCGAATAGCTGGTCAGCGGGTGGAACAGTCCGGCGCGGACCCCGCCCTTTGCCACGCGATTGCCGCCCGACCGCCAATAGCCGTCGAAATCGCCGCCCATCACCACCGGCAGCGATCCGGTCTCCTCGCGTCCGACGCCGGCGACCGACCAGCCGCGCGCCTGGGCATAGCCGTCGATCCGCGCGGCCAGCGCGCGGCGATCGACCGGGCGCTTGTCCGAATAATAGGTGTCCTCGACGAACAGCCGGGTCGGCGAGAACGGCAGCGTGTAGACGAAGCGATAGCCGTCGGCCTGTTCGACGGTGGCGTCCATCACGGTCGGCTCGGCCACGTCGTGCGGCCGGTCGAGCAGCAGCTCGCGGCCGAGGAATTTCTGCCAGCCCAACGTCAGCTTGCCGAGGTCGCCGGGGCCGCGGCAATCGATCACGCCGCCCGCCTCGATCCGTTCGCCGTGGTCGAGCACCACGGTGGTCGGGCTGGCCGCCAGCGCCTTGCGTCCGGTCATCACCGCGTCGGCGGGCAGCGCCGCGCGCACCGTGGTGTCGAGCCGTTCCGATTCGATGGTGTGATAGCGCGTCGACAGGCGGCGCGCGACGTCGGGAAAGGCGACGTCATAGGCGTCCCACTGGTGGCAGATCAGCGGCGCGACCAGCCAGCGATCGTCGGGCGCGACGTCGCTGGCGAAGAACGACCACAGATGGTTGCCGCCGAGGCGCGGGCCGGATTCGACCAGCCGGATGCGCGCGCCGGGACGCCGATCGGCCAGCGCCAGCGCGAACAGGCACCCCGAGAGCCCGCCGCCCACGATCGCGATGTCGCAGGAGATGACAGCCGCCATCACTCGCGCCTAGCGGATCGCGCGGCGGCGGAAAAGGTGCGCCGGCGAGCGAGGCGGGCAGGATCGGCCGGCAACGTGAAAAATGCGCGACCCGGCACCGCGCTTTGGTGCATGGCGGAGGCGATGACGACGCTGCCGATCGAAGCCGTGCTGCCCGAATTGCTCGCCGCCCTGCGCGCGGGCGGCAACGCGGTGCTGGTCGCGCCGCCGGGGGCGGGCAAGACCACCGCGGTCGCCCCCGCGCTGCTCGATCAGCCATGGTGCGCGGGCGAGGTGCTGCTGCTCAGCCCGCGCCGGCTGGCGGCGCGCGCGGCGGCGGAGCGGATGGCGGTGCTGGCCGGCGAGCCGGTCGGGCGGACGTTCGGCTATGCCACGCGGATGGACAGCCGGCGTTCGGCGGCGACGCGGGTGACGGTGGTGACCGAGGGTATCTTCGTCAACCGCATCCAGGGCGACCCCGAACTGGCCGGGGTTTCCGCCGTGCTGTTCGACGAGGTGCATGAACGCAGCCTCGACAGCGATTTCGGGTTGGCGCTGGCGATCGACGCGCAGGCGGCGCTGCGGCCCGACCTGCGGCTGGTGGCGATGTCGGCGACCCTCGACGGCGGGCGATTCGCCGCGTTGCTGGCGAGCGAATCGGGCAAACTCGCCCCGGTGATCGAGAGCGAGGGGCGCAGTTACCCGCTGACGCTGCGCCACATCGGCCGCGCGACGGAGGGCCGGATCGAGGACGCGGTGGCGGCGGCGGTGCGCACCGCGCTGCGTGAGGAGACGGGCGGCGTGCTCGCCTTCCTGCCCGGCGTGGCGGAGATCGAACGCACCGTCGAACGGCTGGGCGACATCCCCGGCGCGGCGCTGCACCGGCTGCACGGCAGCCTCGATCCCGCCGCCCAGCGCGCGGCGATCGCGCCGTCGGACACGCGCAAGATCGTGCTGGCGACGGCGATCGCCGAGACATCGCTGACGCTCGACGGCATCCGCGTGGTGGTCGATTCGGGGCTGGCGCGGCGGCCGCGCTACGATCGCGCGGCGGGGATGACGCGGCTGGTGACCGAACGCGCCAGCCAGGCCGCCGTCACCCAGCGCGCCGGCCGCGCCGCGCGGCAGGGGCCGGGGGTGGCCTATCGATTGTGGGAGGAGGCGGCGACCGCCGGGCTGCCGCGATTCGACCCGCCCGAGATACTGGAGGCCGATCTGTCGGCGCTGACGCTCGATTGCGCGCTGTGGGGTGTCGCCGATCCGCGCACGCTGCGCTGGATCGATCCGCCGCCCGCCGCCGCGATCGAAGAGGCGCGCGCCCGGCTGGCGGTGCTGGAGGCGATCGACGGCGACGGCCGCCCGACCGCGCACGGCCGCGCCATCGCCGCGCTGCCGCTGCCGCCAAGACTTGGCCATATGCTGGTGCGCGGCGGGGAGATCGGGCTGGCGCGCACCGCCGCGCAGGTCGCGGTGCTGCTCGGGGAGCGCGGAGTCGGCGGTCCCGACGCCGATCTGGAGACGCGCATCCGCCGCTGGCGTGGCGAGCGCGGCCAGCGCGCTGAGGCGGCGCGGCGGCTGGCGGAGCGGTGGGCGAAGCTGGTTCCCGGCATCGGGGCACCGCTGAAGAACGGCGGCGCCGACGATGTCGCCACCTGCGTCGCGCTGGCGTTTCCCGATCGGGTGGCGCGGCGGCGCGATGCGTCGGGGGAAAGCTGGGCGTCGGTCGGCGGGCGCGGCTTTCGGCTCGATCCGGCGTCGTCGCTGGCGCGGCACGAATGGCTGGCGGTGGCGGAGACCGCCGGGATGGCGGCGGGCGCGCGCATCCTGTCCGCCGCGCCGATCGATCGCGCGACGATCGAGGCGCTGTTCGGCGATCGTATCGAGACGCGGCGCAGCGTGACGTTCGATCGCGCGACCGGCGCGGTCGCCGCGCTGCGCGAGACGCGGCTGGGTGCGCTGCGTCTCGCGTCGGGGCCGGACGCGGCGGCGAGCGCGGATGAGATCGCGGCGGCGCTGCTGGAGGGGGTGCGCACCGGCGGGCTGGCGCTGCTGCCCTGGCCGGACAGCGCGCGGGCGTTGCGGGCGCGCGCGGCCTTTGCCGGTGTCGCGCTCGACGATGCGACGCTGCTGGCGCGGATCCACGAATGGTTGCCGCCGCTGCTGGCGGGCAAGCGGCGGCTGGAGGCGGTCGAGGGATTGACCGGGGCGCTGGAGGGGGTGGCCGGCTGGGACGCGATGCAGACGATCCACCGCCTCGCCCCGGCGCGGTTCGAGAGCCCGGCGGGATCGAGCCATGCGATCGACTATGACGCGGAGGGCGGGCCGAAGGTCGAATTGCGCGTGCAGGCGCTGTTCGGGCTGGGCACGCACCCGGTGATCGGGGCGAATCGCGTGCCGCTGGTGCTCAGCCTGACCTCGCCCGCCGGGCGGCCGATCCAGACGACGCGCGACCTGCCGGGGTTCTGGGCGGGAAGCTGGGCGGCGGTGGCGAAGGAGATGCGCGGGCGTTATCCGCGCCATCCGTGGCCCGGCGATCCCGCCGCCGCCGCCGCGACATTGCGTACAAAAAATGCGGATGCACGCCGCGCCGGTTCGCGATAAGAGAGCCGCCATGTCGCAAGCCGCCCGTATCTATCAGCGCCCGAAGAACGCCATGCAATCGGGCCGTTACCGCACCGATCGCTGGGTGTTCGAATATGAGCCCGCAGAGGCGCAGCGCCCCGATCCGCTGACCGGCTGGGCCGGATCGAGCGACACGCGCAACCAGTTGCGGCTCAATTTCCCGACGCTGGAGGCGGCGACCGACTATGCCCGGCGCGAGGGGATCGCCTATCACGTCGTCCCCGCGCCCGAGCGCACGCTGAAGCTGCAGGCCTACGCCGACAATTTCCGCTAGGGTTTGAGCGGCCCTCCCACCCACCGTCCTTCCCGCGAAGGCGGGAATGGGGGGCTGGCCGTTGGGCAGGAATTGCGCGCTTTCCGCGAACTGATCGCCGGCTGCGCGGGGGTGACGCGTGGTGGGGTGGGGCTCACCCCAATATCGCGCTCGCCAGCAGCAGCAGGATCTTGACGTCGATCGCCATGCCCTCCGCCCGCCGCGCGGCGACATAGGCGGGGATTTCGGCCAGCGGCACGCGGTGGACGGTGATGCCCTCATCCGCCGTGCCGCCGCCGTCGCCGATCCGGGTCAGCCCGGTCGCGCGCACCAGCGTGAAACTCTCGGAGACCATGCCCGGCGACGAGCAATAGTCGCCAAGCGATGTGATCGCGGCGGCGCGATAGCCGGTCTCCTCCGCAAGCTCGCGCGCGGCGGCGACTTCGACGCTCTCGCCCGCCTGTTCGTCGCCGACCAGGCCGGCGGGGAGTTCGAGGCAGCGGCGGCCAAGCGGTACGCGATACTGATCGACCAGGATCACCCGGCCGTCGTCGTCGATCGCCAGGATCACCGCCGCGCGGACCCCGCCGACGCGACTGACATATTCCCAGCGCCCGCGCGTCTGCGCGGTGAGGAAACGGCCCTGCCAGACCTTCCGTTCGGGCGCGTCGGCGTCGGGGATCACAGCTCGATCAGCCGGTCGGGCAGTTCGTTGACGTCGTCGGCGCCGCGCGGGAAATGCTCCGCCAGGACGATGCCGATCTGCGCGACCGCGTCGGCCATGCCGTCCCCCGGCCGGCCGTCCTTCACCGCCGCGACCAGCGCCGCCATCGCCGCGCCCCAGACGTCCTGCGACACCTTCGTGTGGATCGATTCGTCGGCGATCAGCTCGGCGCGATGCTCATCGAGCGACAGGTAGAGCAGCACCCCGGTCGCGGCGACGGTG
>NZ_DATMGG010000041.1:0-8904 GCF_035555815.1 Sphingomonas sp. | reverse complement strand
TTCGCCGTGTCGCCGGTGGCGCTGGTCTATGCCAAGGCGGGCTACACCAACGCCCGTATCGAGGCGCGCTACGACGTCGGCACCACCAGCATCCGCGATCACGCCAACCTCGACGGTTACCGCCTCGGTGCGGGCATCGAGTACAAGCTTAGCCCCAACGTCTATGTGAAGGGCGAATATCGCTACTCGAACTATTCGGACCTGAAGGGCTATGACGTCGATGTCGACCGCAATCAGCTGGTCGGCGGCGTCGGCATACGCTTCTGAGCCGAAACCGCGCTGAAGCCAGCGAAAACGAAGGGTCGGGGCGCTTGCTCCGGCCCTTTTTTTGGCGCTAAGGTCTCGGCGGCAAAGTGCCACCGGCCGCAGTCGCGCTGGGAGGCGACCGGGGGTTTGAAGTGATGAAGGCGACGATCGAACGCGCGACCCTGCTCAAGGGGCTGAGCCACGTCCAGTCGGTGGTCGAGCGCAGGAATACCATTCCGATCCTGTCCAACGTGCTGATCGAGGCATCGGGCGCCGATGGGGGCGGAGGATCGATCCGGCTGATGGCGACCGATCTCGATCTCCAGATCGACGAGACGGTGCCGGCGGCGGTCGACCAGGCCGGAGCGATCACCGTCTCCGCGCACACGCTGTTCGACATCGCGCGCAAGCTGCCCGAGGGGAGCCAGGTCGAGTTGGCCGCGGCCGAGGGAAGACTGGCGATTCGCGCCGGCCGCTACAATTCGACGCTGCCGACGCTGCCGCGCGACGATTTCCCCGTGATCGCGGAAGGGGAATTGCCCACCCAGTTCGAACTGCCGGCGGAAACGCTCAAGCAGATCATCGACAAGACCCGCTTCGCGATCTCCACCGAGGAGACGCGCTATTACCTCAACGGCATCTTCCTCCACATCAGCGACGATACGCTGAAGGCGGCGGCGACCGACGGCCACCGGCTGGCGCGCGTTACCGTGGCGCGGCCCGACGGGGCGGAGGCGATGCCGGACGTGATCGTCCCGCGCAAGGCGGTGGGCGAGCTGCGCAAGCTGCTCGATGAGGTCGACGGGTCGGTCGGCGTGTCGCTGTCGGGGTCGAAGATCCGCTTCGATCTGGGGCAGGCGATCCTGACGTCGAAGCTGATCGACGGCACCTTCCCCGACTATTCGCGGGTGATCCCCACGGGCAACGACAAGCTGCTCAAGATCGATCCGCGCAGCTTTGAAGAGGGCGTCGACCGTGTGTCGACCATCGCCACCGAAAAGACCCGCGCGGTCAAGATGGCGCTCGACCGCGACAAGATCACCCTGTCGGTGACCTCGCCCGAAAACGGCGCGGCGGCGGAGGAAGTGCCGGGCGATTACACCGCGCTGCCGTTCGAGATCGGCTTCAACAGCCGCTACCTGCTCGACATCCTTGGCCAGATCGAGGGCGATTCGGTCGAGGTGCATCTGGCGGACGCCGCCGCCCCGACATTGATCCGCGAGAATGACAAGTCGCCGGCGCTCTACGTGCTGATGCCGATGCGGGTGTAAGGCCCAGACTCGCACTTGATTTGTTAACGCGCTCGCACCATACTGACATTATTGTCAGTAAGGATTCGCGACTCATGGCGACGCAGGCGATTGACACTTTTGCCCGTGAGGCACCGGCACCCACCGCCCCGGCACCGGATTTCAACCCCGGCCTGCCGCAGAAGCGCGACTGGAAGGCGGCGTGGACCGCGTTGCGCAAGCTGATGGCGAATGGCGACGATACGGTGCAGGTGTTCCGCATCATGCGCGCTCTCAACGGCGACGTCACCCGGCAGAATTACCGCCGGCTGCTGTCGACGGTCGAGGGCGGGCGGCTCGCCTATCACCGCATCAGCCTGGCCGAACGGTTCAGCGACCGCGCGTGGCTCGATTCGCTGCCGGCGGGATCGGTCGGCGCGACCTATCGCGCGTTCCTCGACAAGACGGGGTTCTCGGCCAACGGGCTGGCGGACATCAGCTATCAGGACAACACCGGCTGGCAGAATGCCGAGCACCCGCACATCTGGTTCGGTCAGCGCGAGCGCGACATCCACGACATCTGGCACACGCTGACCGGCTACACCGCCGAGGAGCATCTGGGTGAGCTGTGCCTCGTCGCCTTTTCCTACGCGCAGACCGGCGGCCTTGGCTGGGGCGCGATCGGCGCGATGGGCGCGCTCAAGAGCCTGCGCGTGACCAAGGGCACCAGGGTGCTGGCGGCGGTGATGGAGGGCTATCGTCACGGCAAGGCGGCGAAATGGCTGCACAATGAGGATTACGAGGCGCTGCTCGCCGAACCGCTCGAGGCGGCGCGCAAGCGGCTCAACATCCTGCCTGCGGTCAAGTACCGTGAGGCGCAGATCCACCTCGACCAGATGGGCGTGCAGGCGATCTGATCGCGTGCGGCTGACGGTTTGAAGACGGTTCGGGATCACGCGAAGACGCGAAGAAGATTGATTCGCGCAGAGGCGCGAAGGACGCGGAGGGGTGTCGCTCACGGCCCCGATATCGCCGCGCCAGCGGCCTTCAGGTGCTCGGCTGCCGGGAAAAATTGAAGTCTCGCTGACTCGAGACGGCGCCAAGGACGAAACGCCTCCGCGTCCTCTGCGCCTCTGCGCGAACCCGCTTCTTCTGCTCTCTCTTAGCGTCTTCGCGTGAATCAAAATCCCGGTCACCCAGCAGATTTGGCCCGCCGGCCCGCACCCCGTAAGGACGCAAGCGATGCTCTCCCGCCTCGTCCTCACCGATTTCCGCAACCATGCCGCTGTCACGCTGGCGCCGGGGCCTGGGTTCGTGGTGCTCACCGGTGACAATGGCGCGGGCAAGACCAACGTGCTGGAGGCGGTCTCGCTGCTCGCGCCCGGCCGGGGCCTGCGCCGTGCGCCGCTGTCGGACATGGCGCGCCAGGGCGGGGCGGGCGGGTTCGGCGTCGCCGCGACGCTCGACGGCGATACCCAGGTCGGCACCGGCACCATCGCGACCGCGCCCGAACGCCGCATCGTCCGCATCAACGGCGTGCCCGCTGCGGCGGCGGCGCTGGCCGAATGGACGTCGGTGCTGTGGCTGACCCCGGCGATGGACCGGCTGTTCGTCGAGCCCGCATCCGAGCGCCGCCGCTTCCTCGACCGGCTGACGCTGGCTTTGGCGCCGGCCCATGCCCATCACGCCACGCGCTATGAAGCCGCGATGCGCGCGCGCAACCGGCTGTTGACCGACGACGTCCCGGCCGACCCCGAATGGCTGGCGGTGCTGGAGGCGGCGATGGCCGAGCATGGCGCCGCGATCGATGCCGCGCGGCGGATGACGGTGGACCGGCTGGGCGAGCGGTTGGCGGCGGGCCAGGCCGGCTTCGCGCGCGCGACGCTGGCGATCGAGGGGACGTGCACCGACGATCTCGCCGCCGCGCTGCGCGCCGGCCGCCGCCGCGATGCCGCCGCCGGCCGCACGCTGATCGGCCCGCACCGCCACGACCTGGCGGTGATCCACGCAGGCAAGGGGCAGCCCGCCGCGCTATGTTCGACCGGCGAGCAAAAGGCGCTGCTGTTCGGCATCGTGCTGGCCCATGCCGCGCTGGTCGGCGCCGCGACCGGGCGGCCGCCGGTGCTGCTGCTGGATGAGGTCGCGGCGCATCTCGATCCGGGCCGCCGCGCCGCGCTGTTCGATGCGCTGGCGGGCGTCGGGCAGGTGTGGATGACCGGCACCGAAGCCGCGCTGTTCGCCGATGTGCCCGGTCCCGCCATCCGGCTGCGGGTGGTGAACGGAAGAATCGAAAACTAACCGCCATTTAACCATTCAGCGCGTATTTCCGGGGAGGATTGCGGGGCATGTTTCACCCTGCCGACGCTGGAGACCGCATTGACCAAGGACCTGCCGCCGCCGGGAAGCCTGAGTGCCAGAATCGATCTGCCGACGCGGCTGCGCGTGTTCGGCTTTGATGGCGCGCTGTCGGACGCGGCGCGCGCGGCCTGGGAATTGATCGAGCCGGAGGCGCAGGCGATCGCCGCCGCCTATTGGCAGCAATGGCTGGAAAGCTTTGCCGACCAGCGCGACTGGGCGCCGCACGAGGCGCAGAAGATGATCGATCTGGGCGTCGTGTTCCTGCGCAACCGTTTCCTCGACACGCATGGCCAGGCGTGGGTCGATTCGATCGAACGTTCGGTCGCCGCCGCCTATGCCGCCGATGTCGAGCCCATGGTGCTGCGGTCGATGATCTGCGCCAGCGACCGGATCGCGCTCGACGTGCTGCTGCGCCGCATCGACGGTGCCGATCCGCGCCTGCCGACGATGATCGACGCGATCATCCGGCTGTCGTCGCTCGAAGGCGAGATCACCGGCACACTCTACAGCTATTTCCGGATGCACGGCGAAAAGATCGCGCGGGAGCGACTGGCGGCGGATTTCCGCAGCACCATCTCGTTGTCGGTCGAAAGCGCGTCGTCGCAAGGGGGCGCGCTGCGCGATCAAGCGAGCAGCACCTCGCTCGCGGCGCGCGGCATGTTGGGCAAGACCAGCGAGGTCGCCGCCGCCGCCGAACAGTCGGCGCTGGCGATGCGTGAGGCGGCGCAGACCGCCGCGGGGCTGATCCGCGCGATCGAGGACGCCCGGACCGAGGTGGAGGCGGCAGCCGAGATCGCCACCCGTGCCAGCGCGCAGGCGAGCCAGGCGGTGGGGATGAGCGAGACTCTCAGCGATCATGCCAAGTCGATCGAATCGATCCTGGGGCTGATCCGCGACATCGCCGGGCAGACCAACCTGCTCGCGCTCAACGCGACGATCGAGGCGGCGCGCGCCGGTGACGCCGGGCGCGGCTTCGCGGTGGTGGCGCAGGAGGTGAAGAGCCTCGCCAACCAGACCGCCCGCGCGACCGACGACATCGCCGCCAAGATCGCCGCGATCCAGTCGGCGACGCGATCGACGGTGGAAACCAACGCCTCGATCCGCACGACCGTCGACGAGGTCCAGGATTCGGCCGAGCGCATCCGCGGCGCGATGGAGGCGCAGGCGACCACGGTCACCGCGATCACCGCCGCGGTCGACGAGACCGCGCTGGCCGCCGATTCGATGTCCGCAACCATCGCCGCGATCCGCGCCGATACCGAATCGGTGGCGCAGGAGGTCGACCAGCTCGGCCGCGAATTCGGCGCGATCGACGACCGGCTCGCCGCGCTCAAGAACGCGGCGGAAGGGTTTTCCGCCTCCGCCGCCGCCTGATCTTCCCTCCGGGGACGTCGCGGCCTATCCGGTGGGGCATGAGCCATATTCTCCTGACCGGATCGAGCCGGGGCATTGGCGCGGCGATCGCAGAGGCCTTTGACCTGCCCGGCGTGCGCTGCGTGGGTCACGGCACCGCCAGCGGCCTTCCCGCCGACTTCGCCGATCCCGCCGCGCCGCACGCGCTGTGGGACCGGGCGCTCGACGCGCTCGAGGGGCGCATCGACGTGCTGGTCAACAACGCCGGGGTGTTCGAGGCCAATCCGCTCGACGCCGCGCATGACGACTGGGTCGCCGGCTGGGAACGCACCATGCGGATCAACCTGACCGCGTCGGCCGAGTTGTGCCGCCTCGCCGTGCGCCATTGGCAGCAGCGCGGGACCGGCGGGCGCATCGTCAACATCGCCAGCCGCGCCGCCTATCGTGGCGATTCGCCCGCGCACTGGCATTATGCCGCGTCAAAGGCGGGGATGGTGGCGATGACCAAGACGATCGCGCGCGGCTATGCGCGGGAGGGCATCCTCGCCTTCGCGATCTGCCCCGGATTCACCATGACCGGCATGGCCGACGATTACCTCGCCAGCCGCGGCGGCGACAAGCTGCTCGCCGACATCCCGCTCGGCCGCGTCGCGCAGCCCGACGAGGTGGCGGACGCGGCGCGCTTCCTCGCGCTGGAGGCCCCGGCATCGATGACCGGCGCGGTGATCGACATCAACGGGGCGAGCTACGTGCGATGACGAGCTGGAAGGTGACGCTCCCCTGCACCCGTGCCGAGGCGGAGGCGATCGAGGTCGGCGAGGCGCTGGCGATGATCGATCCGGCGCCGGTGCTGATGACCAGCGAGCGCGTGGTCGACGATCCCGATGCGTGGCAACTCGACGCCTATTTCGAGAAGAAGCCCAATGCGGTGACGATCGCCGCGCTGCGTGCGCTGGTGCCCAGCGCGGGCAAGGCCAAGCCGGTGGTCGAGGCGATCGAGGAACAGGATTGGGTGACGCTCAGCCAGGCCGGGATCGAGCCGGTGGCGACCCGGCGCTTCTACGTCCACACCAGCACCAATCGCGGCGCACCGCCGCCGGGGGCCAAGGCGCTCCAGATCGAGGCGGGGCTGGCGTTCGGCACCGGCACGCATGAGACCACCGCCGGCTGCCTGCTGATGCTGGAAGGGATCAAGGCGCGCGGCACGGTGGTGCGCAACCTGATCGATCTGGGCACGGGCACCGGACTGCTGGCGTTCGCGGCGATGCACCTGTGGCCGCGTGCCTACGCCACCGCCACCGACATCGATCCGATCGCGATCGACGTCACGGTCGAGAACGCGGCGATCAACGGTGTGCCGATCGGCCTGCGCCAGGGGGCGCTGGCGCCTGCGGTCGCCGATGGCGTCGCCGATGCGATGGTGCTGGCACGCGCGCCCTATGATCTGGTGATCGCCAACATCCTGGCCGCGCCGCTGATCGCGATGGCGGGCGATTTCGCCGCACTGGCGGCGCCGGGCGGGCAGGTCGTGCTGGCCGGGCTGCTGACGACACAGGCCGACGCCGTCGCCGCCGCCTATCGCCGCCATGGCTGCCGGGTGGCGGGCCGCATCGAACGCGGCGACTGGACGATCCTGCGCCTGCGCAAACGGCCGCGCTAACCGGCGGCGGCGAATACCGGACGCGCCTTTACTGTATACTATTCCGCCCGCTTGATGGATATCGCGACGGCGTTTGCGCCATGCGGCGGGACGATCATCGGTTTTTCGACAAGGGGGGCTTCATGCGGGGACGGACGGGACCAGTGCGGTCGGGTTTGCGGGACACTCTGGCCGGCGCGGCGGCGCTCGCGGCGCTGGCGGCGGCGGTGACGCCGGCGATGGCGCAAAAGGTCAATCCGGCGCTCGTCACCGAATCGGAGAAGTCCGGCTTCAAGCGCACCGGCCGGCTGGCCGAGGTCGAGGTGCTCAACGACGCCTTCGTCCGCGCCTATCCCGACGCGGTCCGCGCGATCACCTTCGGCACCAGCCCGGAGGGGCGGCCGATGCGCGCGCTGGTGGTGTCACGCAGCGGCGCGCTGACCCCTGAGGCGGCGCGCGAGCGCGGGCTGCCGGTGATTCTCGTCCAGGGCGGCATCCACGCAGGAGAGATCGACGGCAAGGACGCCGGCTATCTCGCGCTGCGCCAGATGCTCGACGGCCAGGCGGCGCCCGGCGCGCTGGAAAAGCAGGTCGTGGTATTCGTGCCGGTCTACAATGTTGACGGGCATGAGCGGTTCAACCGCTGGAACCGCCCCAACCAGCGCGGGCCGGAGGAGGGTGGAATTCGCGCCACCGCGCAGAACATCAACCTCAACCGCGACTATATCAAGGCCGACGCGCCCGAGACTCGCGCGATGCTGCGCCTGATCGATGCGTGGGATCCGATCGTCTACACCGATCTCCACGTCACCAACGGCGCCAATTTCGAACACGACGTGTCGGTCCAGATCGAGCCGGGCGTGGCCGGCGATACCACGCTGGCGGGTGTCGGCCGCTCGCTGCGCGACTCGATTCTGGCCCGCCTGTCGAAGCAGGGCTCGCTCCCGCTGCCCTTCTATCCCTCGCTGGCGCGCCCGGACGATCCCGCCGCCGGCTTCGTCAACTCGGTCTACACCCCGCGCTACTCGACCGGCTATTCGCAGTTGCGCAACCGCTTCTCGATCCTGCTCGAAACCCATTCGTGGAAGGAATATCCGGTCCGGGTGCGGATCACCCGCAACTATATCGTCGATCTGGTCGAGGAGACCGCCGCCAACGGGCAAGCATGGCTGCGCGAAGCGCGTGCCGCCGACGATCGGGCAAAGGCGATGGCGGGCCAGGACGTCGTGCTCGACTGGAAGGCGACCGACAAGGCGGAGATGATCGACTTCCGCGGCTATGCCTATACCCGCACCCCGTCGGCGATCACCGGGGGTGTCTTGATCCGGTATGACGAGACCAAGCCGCAGATCTGGCGCGTGCCGTTCCGCGACGAGCTGGTGCCGTCGATCACCGCGCGGCTGCCGCTGGGCGGCTATGTGGTGCAGCCGGCCTATGCCGACGCGGTCGCGCCGCTGCTCGAACTGCATGGCATCAGCTTCCGCCGGCTCGACAAGCCGCTCGCGGCGACGGATGTCGAGACCTACCGCGCCGACAAGGTCGCGCTCGATGCGATGCCGAACGAGGGGCGTCAGCGCGCGAAGGTTGAGGGCGAATGGAAGTCCGAGCGCCGCGATATCCCCGCCGGGTCGCTGTTCGTGCCGAGCGGTCAGCCAGGCGCGCGGCTGGTCGGAACGCTGTTCGAGCCGGCCGGCCCCGATTCGCTGCTGGCCTGGGGCCAGTTCAACAACGCGCTTCAGGGCGGTGGCGGGTTGCCCGCCTATGTCGCCGAGGACGTGGCGCTCGCGCAGTTGCGCGATCCGGCGATCATGGCCGAATTCACCCAGCGCCTGACCCGCGACCCGGCGTTCGCCCGCGATCAGCGCGCCCGCATCGAGTTCTTCGCGCGGCGTCATTCGTCGTGGAATCCCGACACGCGGCTCTACCCGGTGTTCCGCGTCGCGAACCCGAAGCTGGGCGAGTGATCGTCTGAAGCCGCCGACGTGGACCGGTCGGCCGGTTTCACGTCGGCGGTTCGTCGCGGGCGCGATCCTTCCGCCTGATCCTATCGCGCGCGCTTGGTCGTGTTGGCGAGTTCGG
>NZ_DATMGG010000040.1:0-5199 GCF_035555815.1 Sphingomonas sp. | reverse complement strand
CGCCGCCGACTGGCAGGAACATCGCGTCATAGCCGAAGCCGTTGCCGCCGCGCGGCGGCCACACCAGCGTGCCGTCGACGCGCCCTTCGAACCATTCGACATGGCCGTCGGGCCAGGCCAGCGCCAGCGCGCAGATGAAATGCGCGTCGCGGCTCGGCTCCGGTCCATCGGTGGTACGGGTCGCGGCGATGTTGCGTTCGACCAGCGCCATCGCTTCGTCGAAATCGCGCGATTCGCCCGCCCAGCGCGCGGAGAAGATGCCGGGATCGCCACCCAGCGCATCGACGCACAGCCCGCTGTCGTCGGCCAGCGCCGGCAGCCCGGACAGATCGGCCGCCTGCAAAGCCTTCAGCTCGGCATTGGCGACGAAAGTGGTGCCGGTCTCCTCCGGTTCCGGCAGGTCGAGCGCCGCCGCCGACACCGGCTGGATGCCATAGGGCGCCAGCAGCGCCTCGATCTCGCGCACCTTGCCGGCGTTGTGGCTGGCGATCACCAGCCTGCCGGGCTGAAGCTTGCGGATCGCCTGCGGCGTGTCGCCCTCACCGCTCACCGGCCGGTGGCCTTGTCCTGCGCGGCAAAGATCTGGGTACAGCCGATGCGGGCGAGGCGAAGCAGGCGGAGCAGCGCCTCCTCGTCATAGGTCGCGCCCTCGGCCGTAGCCTGCGCCTCGGCGATGTTGCCGTCGTCGAGCAGCACGAAATTGGCGTCGGCCTCGGCATTCGAATCCTCGGGATAGTCGAGGTCGAGCACCGGCGTGCCCTGATAGATGCCGCAGCTGACCGCGGCGACCTTGTGACGGATGGGGTCGGTGGTCAGCTTGCCCTCTGCCAGCAGCTTGTCGACCGCGAGGCGCAACGCGACCCACGCGCCGGAGATCGATGCGGTGCGGGTGCCGCCGTCGGCCTGGATCACATCGCAGTCGAGCGTGATCTGGCGCTCGCCCAGCGCCTTGAGGTCGGTCACCGCGCGCAGCGACCGGCCGATCAGCCGCTGGATTTCCTGGGTGCGGCCCGATTGCTTGCCCTTGGCCGCCTCGCGGCTGCCGCGCGTATGGGTGGCGCGGGGCAACATGCCGTATTCCGCGGTGACCCAGCCCTCACCCTTGCCGCGCAGGAACGGCGGCACGCGCTCCTCGATCGACGCGGTGACCAGCACCTTGGTATCGCCGAACCCGATCAGCACCGATCCTTCGGCGTGGCGGGTGAAGTTCGGCTGGATGGTGATGGCGCGCATTTCGTCGGGGGCACGGCCGGAAGGTCGCATGAAGGTCTCCTTGAATTGAGCGCGGCCCTAGACGTCATCGACCCAACACGCCAGTGGCGCGCGCGCTTCGCCGTGCCTAGATAGGGATGATGACCCCGTCGATCCCCGAACTGACCGACCGCGCGCGCGATGTGTTCCGGCTGGTGGTCGAGGCCTATATCGAGACCGGCACGCCGGTCGGGTCGAAAACGATCGCGCTGGCGTCCGGGCTCAACCTGTCGCCGGCATCGATCCGCGGCGTGATGCAGGATCTGGAGAATGCCGGGCTGCTGGCCGCGCCGCACACCTCCGCCGGGCGGATGCCGACGCAGAGCGGGCTGCGGTTGTTCGTCGACGGCATGATGCACGCGGTCGCGCCGACCTCCGAGGAGCGTCGCGCGATCGAGGCGCGCGCGTCGAACGCCGGCCCGGTCGAGGAAGCGATCGCGGCGACCACGGCGGCGTTGTCCGGGCTGTCGGCCTGTGCCGGACTGGTGCTGGTGCCCAAGCGCGAGGCCGTGCTGCGCCAGTTCGGGTTCGTGCCGCTTGGCCCCGACCGGGCCTTGGCGGTGCTGGTCGGCGAGGACGGATCGGTCGAGAATCGCGTGATCGAACTGCCGGCGGGGATGACCCCCGGCGGGGTGGAGGCGGCGGCCAACTACCTGAGCGCGGCGCTGGCCGGGCGCACGCTGTCGGAAGCGCGCCGGCGCATCGCCGCGGAGATCGGCGAGGAGCGCGCCCGGCTCGACCGCGCCACGCGCGCGCTGGTCGACCGCGGGCTGGCGGTGTGGAGCGAGGACGGCGGCCACCGCCCGGTGCTGATCGTGCGCGGCCAGGCCAATCTGATCGACCCCGCCGCCGCGGCGGACCTCGACCGGGTTCGCGGGCTGCTCGACGAGCTGGAGGGCAAGGAGGAGATCGCCCGCCTGCTGGACGGCGCGCGCGAGGCGGAATCGGCCCGGATATTCATCGGATCGGAGAACAAGCTGTTCGCGCTGTCGGGATCGTCGGTGATCGCGCAGCCGGTTCGTGCGTTGGACGGCCAGGTGGTCGGCGTGGTCGGCGTGATCGGCCCGACGCGGTTGAACTATGCGCGCGTCGTGCCCATGGTGGATTTCACGGCCGCGACATTGGCGCGCCTGTTGAGTTAAGAACCAGAACGGATGACATGAGCGAAGAGACGAACAACGAAGCCAGCGGATTGACGGCCGATACCCTGGACCTGGGAGGCGAGCCCGCCGAAGCGGCCGCCGATCAGGCCGCGGTCGCCAAGCTGGCCGAGGAGCTGGCCGAGGCCAAGGCGGCGCTGCTCTATGCCCGCGCCGATGCCCAGAACACGCTGCGCCGCGCCGAGAAGGAAGCGGCCGACGCGCGCGCCTATGCGGTGACCGGTTTCGCCCGCGACCTGCTGTCGGTCGCCGACAATCTGGCGCGCGGGCTGGCGGCGATCCCCGAGGAGGCCCGCGCGGACGAGAAGCTGAAGGGGCTGGTGACCGGATTCGAGGCGACCGGCCGCGAACTGGACAGCGTGTTCGCCCGCCACGGCATTTCAAAGATCGTGTCGACCGGCGAGAAACTCGATCCTAATCGGCATCAGGCGATGTTCGAGGTGCCGACCGCAGAGTCGGAGCCGGGCACGATCGTGCAGGAGATGCAGGCCGGCTACATGCTCAAGGACCGCTTGCTGCGCCCGGCGCTGGTCGGCGTGGCGAAGGCGGCGGAATAGGCCGGGATTTAATCAACCGCCCCGGCAGCGACCGGGGCGGTCGCATTTTGTGGCGCGCGACCGCGCCACCCTCTATCTTTCATCCATGAGCCGTTTCGAGCATGTCCCGCACCGCCGCGCGATCATCGATCGGCGCGCGGTGTCCGATGCGCTGACGGCGATCGAGGCGAAGGACGTCGCCGGGCTGCGCCGTGCTGCGACAGAGCGGCTCAAGGTGGCGCTGGACCAGGGTCATGCAGAGATCGCGCGGCGGCTGGCGGAGCAACCATCGCGCGGGCTGGAAGCGGCGGCGGCGGGGGCGTTCCTGCTCGACCAGATCCTGCGGCTGCTGTGGGACTTCACCGTCCACCGCCTGTATCGCAACACCAACCCCACCGCCGCCGAGCGGATGGTGCTGATCGCGGTCGGCGGATACGGGCGCGGCGAGATGGCGCCGCATTCGGACGTCGACATCGGCTTCCTGACCCCGTGGAAGCAGACCGGCTGGAGCGAGCAGGTCATCGAATCGATGCTCTATTCGCTGTGGGACATGGGGCTGAAGGTCGGCCATTCGTCGCGGTCGCTCGACGAGATGGTGCGGCAGGCGCGTGGCGACGTGACGATCCGCACCGCGCTGCTCGAATCGCGCTACGTGTGGGGCGACACCACGCTGTATGAGGAGAGCGTGCGCCGCTTCAAGGCGGAGGTCGAGGCGGGGACCGCGCGCGCCTTCATCGCCGAGAAGCTGGCCGAACGCGACGCGCGCCACCAGAAGATGGGCGACAGCCGCTACGTCGTCGAGCCCAACGTCAAGGAGGGCAAGGGCGGCCTGCGCGACCTCCATACGTTGTTCTGGATCGGCAAATACGCCTACAACGTCGGCACCGCCGCCGAACTGGTGGAGACCGGGCTGCTGACCCGCGCCGAATATCGCCAATTCCACCGCGCCGAGAATTTCCTGTGGGCGGTGCGGTGCCAGCTCCACCTGATCGCCGGACGCGCGGAAGAGCGGCTGACGTTCGACATGCAGTCCGAGATCGCCGAGCGGATGCGCTTTTCCGACCGGCCGGGGAAGGCGAAGGTCGAACGCTTCATGCAGTTCTACTTCCTGCAGGCGAAGGTGGTCGGCGACCTGACCGGGGTGTTCCTGGCGCATCTGGACGAACAGTTCGCCGCGCGCGGCCGCCGGTTCGGGCTGCCGACGCTGCGGCGACGCCCGCGCAAGCTGAAGGGGTTCGTGCTCGATCGCGGGCGGCTGGCGTTGCCGAACGACCGATTCTTCGCCGACGATCCGGTGCGGCTGATCGAGCTGTTCACGCTGGCGGAGCTGCACGGGCTGGAGGTGCATCCGCTGGCGATGCGCGCCGCCGCGCGCGACGCCAAGCTGGCCGACGACATTCGCAATGATCCGCGCGCCAACGCGCTGTTCCTCGAGCTGCTGACGTCGAAGCGCAGCCCCGATACCGTGTTGCGCTGGATGAACGAGGCGGGGGTGTTCGGCCGGTTCGTGCCCGATTTCGGCCGGGTGGTCGCGCAGATGCAGTTCGACATGTACCACCATTACACCGTCGACGAGCACACCATCCGCGCGATCGGGCTGCTCGCGCGGATCGAGCGCGGCGAGCTGAAGGACGATCACCCGCTGGCGACCGCGATGTTCCCGCAGGTGGTGTCGCGCCGCGCGCTGTATGTCGCGGTGCTGCTGCACGATATCGCCAAGGGGCGCGGCGGCGATCATTCGGTGCTGGGCGCGGAAGTCGCCGGGCGGCTGGGGCCGCGCTTCGGGCTGAGCGCCGCGGAGACCGAGACGGTGGCGTGGCTGGTGCGCCAGCATCTGCTGATGTCGGCGACGGCGTTCAAGCGCGACCTGTCCGATTTCAAGACCATCCTCGATTTCGCCGAACAGGTGCAAAGCCCGCAGCGGCTGCTGATGCTGTTGCTGCTGACCATCGTCGATATCCGCGCGGTGGGGCCGGGCATCTGGAACGGATGGAAGCGCCAGCTGCTGACCAATCTGTTCGAGGGCGCGGAGGAGGTGCTGCGGCTGGGGCACAAGCAGCGCGGGCGCAGCGAGCGCATCACCGCCAAGCAGGAGACGCTGACCGCCGCGCTGGGCTGGGACGCGGACGCGCTGGCGGCGTTCGTGCGGCGCCTGCCCGAAAGCTATTGGGTGGCCGAGCCGCCCGAGGTGCTGGAGGCCAACGCCCGGCTGGTCGAGCGCGCGGGGGCCGAGCGGCTGTCGATCGGCGCGA
>NZ_DATMGG010000039.1:0-37103 GCF_035555815.1 Sphingomonas sp. | reverse complement strand
GCACGCGGTTGCCCAGGCGATAGCTTTCTTCGCCCGTGTCGCGTCGCTCGCCCGACCTGATCGCCTCCTCGGATTTGGCCCTGTGCAACCGCTCGTCGAGCGATGTCAGTCGGGCGTCCTCTGGAAGGGGGTCCAGTCCGGGCTCGTTCTCAGCCAAATGCGGCACTCCGTTTCAAGCGAGCAACACATAGGGCCAAGCGGCGAGCCCGCCAAGGCAAGCGCGCTTTAGGAACGGGTGGTCCCCGAGTCAACATGCGGCACTGCAACCGCGCCGCCGCGTCGGGCGGATCGGGCGGGCGCGATCAGGCGCGCGGGCTACACACAGCGGGAATCGCGCTCAGGCGCGCCCGCGCCGCGCTTCTTCCATTCGCCGCCCGGCGTCTGGTACATCTCGCCGACCTGCGTCGCGGCGATCAGTCGGCAGCCGGAAACGAAGGCGAACTGTTCGATCGTGGAGCCCGCACCGGCGCCGTCGGTATAGGCCTTCTTGCGCTGGATGTTGATGTTGTTCACCAGCGCGCGAACCGCCGGCGTGGGCGTGCCGACGACGCCGAGATAGCCATCGGGCTGTTCGCCGACCTGGCCGGCGGCGCGGGCGGCGGCATAGGCCGGATCGCGCTGCGCCAGCGCGGCGGTGGAAACGGTCGCCAGACCGGCGATGGCGGCAAGGATCAAAAAACGCTTCATCGTCAGAAAATCCCAGGGTTCTGCTGGATCACCGTCTTCGCCTGATTGTCGAGGCGATAGACGATCTCCTGCGTGATCGAGATGTTGAGGTTGATGACGATCGGCTTGTCCGGCGCGGTCACGTTGACGCAACCGGCCAATCCGCTGCCCAGCCCCGTCGCCACGGCGATCATCGCGATCCTCTTCATTGCCTCCATGCTCGCGCGGAACGGCCGCGCGCTCAAGCGTGTTTTGGTCATGGCTTAATCTCGCTTTCGGAAGGCTGAATGGGATCGGGGGTCGCGGGTGGCGGCGGTGCGATCGGCGCGTCGGGGTTGCGGGCGTTATAATCCTCGATCAGCGACGGCAGGTTGCGTTCGATCAACCGGCCGGGATCGTAATAGCTCTGCACCGAATCGATCAGCTGGCGAAACGGCGCGCGCACCTGGATGTTGAACACGAACGGCAGTTTGGCCAGCCGCCGGATCAGGAAATTGCTCTTGGTGCCGGTCCCCTGGCTGATGCCGTCGAACTTCAGCTCGGTGATCATCTCGCCCGCCAGCGGCCCGTTCATGGTGATGTCGAGGTGCCGGTAATCGAGAGCCTTCAGCGCCTGGAACGCCAGATTGCCCCAGAAACCGACGTCCTCCTGGGTCACCTCGCCGACATAGGCGATGCCACCGGCGCCCCGCGCCTTGAGGTAGCCGCCCTCGATCCGCCCGCCCTTTTCGTCGAACACCATCGGCAGCACCCCATCGAAACTGCCGGTGGCGTTGAGGTTCTTGAACTCGAACTGCTGGAGGAACTGCGCCGCGTCGATGCCGATCACGCGAAACGTCATGCGGCGCGGCTCACGCGTGGCGAAATCCATCACCGTCGGCTCCAGCACCAGCGCGCCGCCGGCGAACGGCCAGCGCCCCTCCTCGATCGCGACCTTCGCGCCGCCCATCAGCCGATAGCGGACCGTGCCGTTCTCCACCGGCACGCCGGGATTGACCGTGGCGATCGTCGCCACCTGCCCAGGCGGCGTCTCCAGCCCGAGCAGGTCGCTGAAGGCGATCTCGCCCTTGATCCCGCTGACCGGGCCGAACGCGGCGGCCAGGTCGATGCCGTCGGTACGGAACGCGCCGGTGCTCGTCACCCCGTCCCCATTCCACGCGATGTCGCCGCGTCCGGCAATGCCGCCGTTGACCGCCGCGACCACGCCAAAGGTCAGCGGGGTCAGGTCGTCGGGCTGAAGGCCGCCCTCGGCAAAGGCGATCCCCGGCACCGCCAGCCCGGCTGCCCCTACGCCGGTCGACAGATCGTGCGTCAGCGTCACATCGGCGACCTTCGCTCCCTTCGCGCGCAGCACGCCGGTGGCGGCGATGCGGCTGTCGGCCAGCGTCAGCACGACGTCGTCGCCGGCCATCGGCTTGAAGCGCGCCGCCTCGGCGGCGTCAGCGACCTGGAGCGTGCCATGCAGTGCCAGCGCCCCGTCCTTCAGCGCCCAGTCGCCCGCCGCGTCGGACAGCAGCAGCGGCACGTTGCCGATCTGCCCCTCCGCACCGGCAAAGCGCCCGACGATCGCGCCGCCGCGCATCGTCCCGCTCAGTTCCGCCGCGCCGATCCGCGTCAGCCGGTCGGGCGTGCCGAGCCGGGCCAGCACCCCGCTCAGGCTGAAGCGACCCTGGTCGAGCGCGACCCGTGACGCCCCCGCGCTCAGCGTCAGCGGGGTGCCGCCCAGCCGCCCGGTGAGGCGCGGCGACGCGATCGTCGCGCCACCGCCCAACCGCCCGCCGGTCAGCGTCACCAGCGCCCCGCCGGTCGGGCACAGCATCAGCCGCGCGGGATCGAGCACCAGCCCGGCGACGCGCACCTGCCGCCACGCCAGCGGCGCGCAGGCCGGATTGAGCCGCAGCCTGTCGCTGTGCCAGCGCGCGTCGATCGGCATCGACAGCGCCTCGACGCGACCGTCGCCGAGCGGGCCGGACAGTGTGGCGTTGGTCGCGACCTGGATGGCGCCATCGCGCGCCACGGTGAACCTGACGGAGGTCAGCGCGATCCGGGCGTTCAATGCCTGATACGGCTGGATCTCGGCGTGTCCGCCGATTGCGCCGTCCGCGCCCGGAACGATGGTAACGCGCGCATCGGGCAGCCCGCCGCCACCGCTGGTGATCGTGTCGCCCAGCTCGACCGCGCCGAACCGGATCGGCGCGCCGCCGATGGCGATGCGGCCTCCATCCCGGCCGGTTACCGTCGCGCCTGGCACCCGCACCGCCAGCGTGCCGTCCGCCATCCGCGCATCAACCGTCGCGCTCGCCGCGAAACCATCAAGCAACGCGGCCGTCGCGCCCGCCAGCCGCCGCGCGATCGGGCCGATGGGGGTACCCTCGCCCACCGTGCCGCCAGCGACGATCCGTCGGCGCAGCGCCGGATCGAGCTGCCCACGCGCGATCCCGACGGTGCCGGCATAGCCCAGCCCGCGCTGCCCCACGCTGTAGCGCCCGGCCAGCGCCATCGCGCCGCTGCCCCACGCCGTCGCCACCCGATCGCCGCGCAAGTCGATCCTCCCGCTGGTCGCCGCTGGCGTGCCCGCGAAATCCGCCGCGCCGCGCAGCCCGCTCACCCGCGCGTCAGAAGTACCACCCTCGCGCACCGCAATCCGCAGCTTGCCGGTCCAGCGATCGAGCGCCGGTCCCAGCGTCGCGGAAACGTCGGCACCGATCCCACTGGCCTTGCCGCCCGCGCAATCCAGCGCCGCCGTCTGCACGGGCCCGGTCACGCCCGGCCCGGCGCGACGCACCCGCACGGCCAGCGGCGCGCGCAGCCCGGCGATCGTGCAGCCGCCGACCGCCAGTCGCGGCGCGACCAGCGCCAGCCGCCCGTCGAACCCGCTGTCGAGCCGCCCGCGCCCGTGCAGCTTCATCCCGACGGGGCCGTAGTCGGTGAGCAGCCGCACGCGCACGTCATCCAGCCGCGCGTCGATCGCCGGCAACGCGAACGGCTTGCCCGACGGCGGCGGCATCAGCCGGTCGATCACGCCCAGCGACAGCGTGCCGTCACGCAGACGCGCCTTCAGTCGCGCATGGCCGACCGCGATGCCGCGCACCGCCACGCCATCGAACCCGATCCGGGTATGAACGTCGATCCGGTCGGCGGTCAGATCGGGGTCGCGCGGATCGCCGATCACCACGTCGGTCAGCCGCTGGGTCGTCAGCCCGATATCGGCGATCTTGTAGCGCGCCGGCACCCCGCGCCGCGCCAACTCGCGATTGACGAAACCTTCGGCGATGCCGCGCCGCTGCCACCACAGCACGCCCGCCGCCACCGCCACCAGCGCCAGCACCGCGCCCAGCCAGCGCAGCCACCGTCGTCGCCGGGGCGGCGGCTGCGTCTCGTCGATCGGTTCGCGGTCGTCGTCCACCAATGCTCCCGCCCCAGCCTACGCGGCGCTTCATGCTTTCGCATCCGCGTTATGCGGCGCTTCATGCTTTCGCATCCGCGTTGCGCGGCGCTTGTCCCGGTCCTAACCTTGGCCGCGCATGGACGTTCCCGCAACCAAGCCTGTGTCATCGGTGCCGCCCGACGCCTCCGGGCACCGCGCCCGCCTGCGCCAGCGGCTGTTGGAGGGTGGTGGCGACGCACTGCTCGATCATGAGCTGGTCGAATATCTGCTCGCGCTGGCGATCCCCCGCCGCGATACCAAGCCACTGGCCAAGGCGTTGCTACGCGAATTCGGGGGGATCGGCGCGCTGCTGTCCGCCGATGGCGAGGCGCTGGCGCGGGTGCCAGGCATGGGCGAAACCTCCGCCGCCGCGATCAAGATCGCCCACGCCGCCGCGCTGCGCCTGCTGCGTGCCGAGATCATCGATCGGCCGGTGCTGTCCAACTGGCAGGCGCTGCTCGACTATCTGCGCGCCGACATGGCGCATCACGGTGTCGAGCGGGTTCGCGTGCTCCACCTCGACAGCCGCAACCGCCTGTTGCGCGACGAATTGATGAGCGAGGGTACGATCGACGAGGCGGCGCTCTATGCGCGGGAGGTGATCCGCCGCGCGATCGACCTCAAATCGACCGGGCTGATCCTGGTCCACAACCATCCCTCGGGCGATCCCAGCCCGAGCCGCGCCGATATCGACGTCACCCGCGCCATCGCCGAATCGGGCAAGCGGCTGGGGATCGCCCTGCACGATCACGTCATCATCGCCACCGGTGGCCACACCAGCCTGCGCGCGCAGGGGCTGATCTGAGCCGCACGCACGAAACCGCCGCCGGATTCGGGTGAATCCGGCGGCGGCGGGCGGCTGGGCGAGTTAGTCGCCCGAAGCGCTTTTCGACAGATAGGCGGTCAGCTCACCCTTCGACACCAGCGCCGATTTATCGGTATCGGCCGAAGCGAACGCGCCGTTCACCCATGCGGAGGTCGCGGGGTCGTCGGCCTTGGTGGTCGGATCGCTCGCCGTCTTCAGCGCGACCATCCACGCCCCGAACTCGGTCTTGTCGAGGTTGCCGTCGGCATCCTTGTCATAGGTCGGGAACTCGCTGTCGATGACCTGCGCGATCTGCTGCGCGCCGGTGACCGGGGCGGCCTGCGTCGTCGGCGCCTGACTATCGGGCGTCGTCGTCGGGGAAGTCTGCGTCAGCGGATCAGTTGCCGGGCTGGTCTGAGCCGGCGACGCGGGAGCAGTCTGGTCCTGCGCGAGCGCAGGCGCCGAAATCATCACGGCACTGGCAAGAAAAATCGCTTTCAACATTATAAATCTCCTGTACCAAAATTCGATCTGTTCATGAAGATGACAGAAAGAACTGTTTCTATGCATACGGATCAACAACGATTGATTTTTTCGTGTTGTTCCATTGCCTGATGGTTTGGCGCGGTCATTCACCGATGCTAGGAGCCGATTCGTCGCGCTTCCGAAAGGATTTCCATGGTTCCCCGCTATTCGCGGCCTGAGATGGCCGCGATCTGGTCCGCCGAGACCCGTTTCCGCATCTGGTTCGAAATCGAGGCCCACGCCACCGAGGCTCTGGCCGATCTGGGCGTCGTGCCGGCCTCCGCCGCCAAGGCGCTGTGGGACTGGTGGGCGACCAGCCCCGCGATCGACGTCGCCGCGATCGACGCGATCGAGGCGGTGACCAAGCACGACGTCATCGCCTTCCTCACCTGGGTGGCGGAGCAGGTCGGCGACGAGGCGCGCTACATGCACCAGGGCATGACCAGCTCGGACGTGCTCGACACCTGCCTGTCGGTGCAACTCGCCCGCGCGAGTGATCTGCTGCTCGCCGATCTCGACGCGTTGCTCGACGTGCTCAAGCGCCGCGCAATCGAGCACAAGCTGACACCGACGATCGGCCGCAGCCATGGCATCCACGCCGAACCGGTCACCTTCGGTCTCAAGCTGGCGGAGGCCCATGCCGAATTCAGCCGCGCCCGCACCCGCCTGATCGCCGCGCGGGCGGACATCGCCACCTGCGCGATCTCCGGCGCGGTCGGCACCTTCGCCAACATCGATCCGCGTGTGGAAGAGCATGTCGCGGCGAAGCTCGGCCTGTCGATCGAGCCGGTATCGACCCAGGTGATCCCGCGCGATCGCCATGCGATGTATTTCGCCACGCTGGGGGTGATCGCCAGCTCGATCGAACGGCTGGCGACCGAGGTCCGCCACCTCCAGCGCACCGAGGTGCTGGAAGCGGAGGAATATTTCTCACCCGGCCAAAAGGGCTCGTCGGCGATGCCGCACAAGCGCAACCCGGTGTTGACCGAGAACCTGACCGGCCTCGCCCGTATGGTCCGCAGCGCCGCCATTCCGGCGATGGAGAATGTCGCGCTGTGGCACGAACGCGACATCAGCCATTCGTCGGTCGAACGCTTCATCGGCCCCGATGCGACGATCACGCTCGATTTCGCGCTGGCGCGGCTGACCGGGGTGATCGACAAATTGCTGGTCTATCCGGCGCGGATGCAGAAGAATCTCGATCGGATGGGCGGACTGGTCCACTCACAGCGTGTGCTGCTGGCACTCACCCAGGCCGGGGTGAGCCGCGAAGATTCCTACCGTCTGGTCCAGCGCAACGCGATGAAGGTGTGGGAGTCCGATGGGGAACTGTCGCTGCTTGATTTGCTGAAGGCCGACCCCGACGTCACCGCCGCGCTGACCCCGGAGGAAATCGAGGACAAGTTCGACCTCGCCTATCATTTCAAGCAGGTCGACACGATCTTTGCGCGCGTCTTTGGAGAATAGGGCCGTCGGCGCGGGCGGCACCTGACAGCGCCGCCCGCCGAATCCTTAGCAAGCTTGTAATTGCGTTTCCTGCAACAGCAATAATATTCTTGTATGTTGAAATTTTGTTACGCAAGCATATTTACGCTGCACCGCAACATAGCGGGGGTGGCCGGGCCATGATGGCGCGGCAAAGCAGGAGACCCACCATGCGCAACTACGAAACCACCGCGTTCGGCGCCGTGGCGCTGGTTGCTCAGGCGCTGGTCGTCGCCGCGATCTTCATCGCGGTTTAAGTCAGTTCCTGGGCGATCCCGCCTGTCCGTTCCCACCGGGACCGGACGGGCGGATTTCGCGCGTCCGCGCCATTGGCGCGACGACGGGAAAAGGCGCGCTGTCCGGGATCGAAGTGCCGCAACCGTGATCGCCCGGGCGAAACCGGCAGCGATCCCGGCATCGCGGTCCACGCCGACAGGCGCCGCCGGCCTCCCGAAACCGCGGTGACGACAGCGGCAAGGCCGGCGTCGTCCGACCCTACCCGCCGACCGCCTTCTTCACCTTGGCGAAAAAGCCGGTGGCTTCCGGGCATTCCTCGCCGGTCTCGGTCTCGCGGAACGCTTCCAGCAATTCGCGTTGTCGTGCGCTCAGCTTGGTCGGCATCTCCACTTCGATGCGGATCACCAGGTCGCCGCGGCCGCGCCCCTGCAAGACCGGCATCCCCGCGCCGCGCTGGCGCAGTTCGCGGCCTGACTGCGTCCCCGGCTGGATGCGGATCGGATAGGTTTCGCCGTCCGGGCCCGGAATGTCGATCGTCCCGCCCAATGCGGCGGTGGTGAAACTGATCGGCGCGCGGGCGTAGAGCGTCGTCCCCTCCCGCGCGAAGATCGCGTGCTCCCGGATGTGGAGGAAGATGTAGAGGTCGCCGGCCGGCGCGCCGCGCGGCCCCGCCTCGCCTTCGCCCTGCAGGCGGATGCGCGTGCCATCGTCGACGCCGGGCGGTACATTGACCGCCAGTGTTCGCGTCTTTTCCACCCGACCGTCGCCGCGACAGCGATTGCACGGGTTGCTGATGACCTGCCCGGCGCCGTTGCAGCCCGGACAGGTCCGCTCGAACACGATCGGTCCCTGCTGCGCGCGGACCTTGCCCACGCCCTGACAGGTCGCGCAGGCGCGGCTGCCGGTGCCGGGCGCGGCGCCCGAACCGGAGCAATGGTCGCAGCTCGCCGACACGTCGATGGTGATCTCGGTCGCCTTGCCGTTGAAGGCGTCCTCTAGCGTGATCTCCATGTCGTAGCGCAGATCGGCGCCGCGACGCGGCTGGCGCGCGCGGTTGCCGCCCATGAACTCGCCGAACACACTCTCGAAAATGTCGGAGAAGCCGGCGAAATCCGCCCCCGGCCCGGCCCCGCCACCGCCGCCACCGTTGCGGAACGCGGCGTGGCCAAACCGGTCATAGGCGGCGCGCTTCTGCGGGTCCTTCAGACAGTCATAGGCCTCGTTCACCGCCTTGAACCGGGCCTCGCTGTCCTTGCAGCCGGCGTTCTTGTCGGGGTGATACCGGATCGCCAGCTTGCGGTACGCGGATTTCAGCGTCGCATCGTCGGCGGTGCGCTCGACCTCAAGCAACTCGTAATAGTCGACTTCGGTACTCATACGAAAAGCCCTCTCCCCGTCCAGGGAGAGGGTCGGGAGAGGGGCGGTCGATCCAATGCGTCAATCATCATCAATCCCACCCCTGCTCCCCCCGCTCCCCGGCCCCCTTCCCTGACGGGAAGAGGGGGGAACAATGTTACGCCTTCTGGTTGTCGTCCACTTCCGAGAATTCGGCGTCGACGACATCTTCCTGCGGGGCAGCGTCGGCGGCATCAGGCGCGGGTGAGGCCTCGCCCTGCTGCTGCTTCTCATAGATCGCCTGGCCAAGCTTCATCGCGACCTGCGCCAGCGCCTGCGCCTTTTCGGTCATCGCGGCGGGATCGCCACCCTCGACCGCCGACTTGGCTTCGGCCACCGCCGCCTCGATCTCGCCCTTCAGCGACGCATCGACCTTGTCGCCATGCTCCTCGAGCTGACGCTCGGTGGTGTGGATCAGGCTCTCGGCGTTGTTCTTCGCCTCGGCCGATTCGCGACGCTTCTTGTCCTCGTCGGCGAACTGCTCGGCGTCGCGGACCATCTGGTCGATGTCCGCGTCGGACAGGCCGCCCGACGCCTGGATGCGGATCTGCTGCTCCTTGCCCGTGCCCTTGTCCTTGGCGCTGACATTCACGAGTCCGTTGGCGTCGATGTCGAACGTCACTTCGATCTGCGGCACGCCGCGCGGCGCCGGCGGAATGCCGACAAGATCGAACTGGCCGAGCAGCTTGTTGTCCGCCGCCATTTCGCGTTCGCCCTGGAACACGCGGATCGTCACCGCCTGCTGATTGTCGTCAGCGGTCGAATAGGTCTGCGCCTTCTTGGTCGGGATCGTCGTGTTGCGGTCGATCATGCGGGTGAACACCCCGCCCAGGGTCTCGATGCCCAGCGACAGCGGGGTGACGTCGAGCAGCAGCACGTCCTTGACGTCACCTTGCAGCACGCCGGCCTGGATCGCCGCGCCGATCGCCACCACCTCATCGGGGTTGACGCCGGTGTGCGGCTCCTTGCCGAAGAAGTCCTTCACCACGTCGCGGACGCGCGGCATGCGCGTCATGCCGCCGACCAGCACGACCTCGTCGATCGCGCTCGCCTTGACGCCGGCATCGGCCAGCGCCTTCTTGCACGGCTCCAGCGTCCGCTTGATCAGATCCTCGACCAGCTTTTCCAGATCGGCGCGGGTGATCGCCTTGACGAGGTGCTTCGGGCCATTCTGGTCGGCGGTGATGAAGGGCAGGTTGACCTCGGTCGACTGTGCCGACGACAGCTCGATCTTGGCCTTTTCCGCCGCTTCCTTCAGCCGCTGCAGCGCCAGCTTGTCCTTGGTCAGGTCGATGCCCTCGGCCTTCTTGAACTCGTCGGCGAGGTACTGGACGATCTTGGCGTCGAAATCCTCGCCGCCCAGGAAGGTGTCGCCGTTGGTCGCCTTCACCTCGAACACGCCGTCGCCGATCTCGAGCACCGAGATGTCGAACGTGCCGCCGCCAAGGTCATAGACGGCGATGGTCTTGTTGGTGTCCTTTTCCAGGCCATAGGCGAGCGCGGCCGCGGTCGGCTCGTTGATGATGCGCAGCACTTCCAGACCGGCGATCTTGCCGGCGTCCTTGGTCGCCTGGCGCTGGGCGTCGTTGAAGTAGGCCGGGACGGTGATCACCGCCTGACTGACGCTCTCGCCCAGATAGGCCTCGGCGGTTTCCTTCATCTTCTGAAGGATGAACGCGCTGATCTGCGACGGGCTGTAATCCTCGCCGCCGGCCTTCACCCAGGCGTCTCCGTTGGAGCCGCGCACGATGGTGTAGGGCACCAGCTCGGTGTCCTTCTTGGTCACCGGATCGTCGAAGCGGCGGCCGATCAGGCGCTTGACCGCGAACACGGTGTTGTCGGGATTGGTCACCGCCTGGCGCTTCGCCGGCTGGCCGATCAGTCGCTCGCCGTCCTTGGCGAATGCGACGATCGAAGGTGTGGTGCGTGCGCCTTCCGCATTCTCGATCACCTTGGGCTTGCCGCCTTCCATCACTGCCACGCAGCTGTTGGTGGTGCCGAGGTCGATGCCGATCACTTTTGCCATAGTCTTTGCCTGTACCCCCAGGGTCTCGAAATTGAACGTACCCGCCGCACCCCAAAAGAGGCGATGCGACGCTTTGATGTGCGGGATATAGGGGGGCCGCGCCTTGCCGCAAGATTGTATGGCAGAGTAAGGGCGGCTTGTTTTTCTCGCTTTGGGAGTGGGTTGGATGCGGCCACTGGTTGCGATGGTGCTGGCGTTGGGACTGGTCGCGTGCGGAAAGCCGGCCGAACTTCATGCCGACAAGGCGTGGATTCGCCTGCCCGCGGTGCCCGGACGCCCGGCGGCGGCGTATCTTGCCATCACCGGCGGCGCCGAAAAGGCGACGCTGCTCGCGGTCTCCACCCCGGTCGCGCTGCGCGCCGAGCTGCACGAGAGCATGGCCCATGGCGGAATGATGTCGATGGCGGCGATCCCGCAGGTCGACGTCGCCCCCGGCGTCACCGTGACATTCGCGCCGGGCGGCAAGCACGTCATGCTGTTCGACGTCGCCCCCACGCTCAAGCCCGGCGCGACCGCCCCGCTCGACCTGCAATTCGCCGAGGGCAGGACGCTGAAGGTCGATGCCAAGGTGATCGGCGCGGGCGACCCTGCACCGTAAGGGCGGCACCCGCCCCCCGGCTCAGCTCCCGACGATCTCGCAGGTCGTCGGGGTCGCGCCCACGCGGAAGCGATATTGCTGCCCGGCCGCCACCATTACATGCACCGTGCGCCCGTCCGGCAGCGCGTAGCGGATGACATAGTCGGTCGGCCGGCGGCACGGCTTCAGCGCGCCGGGATAGGTCGCGCAATGGACGATGCCCGGCCCGGTGGTGATCGATGCCGTACCGCTGGCGGAGATGCTCGCCGTGGCGCTGGTCGCACCGCGCGCGATCGCCGCGGCGTAATCCGCCGCCGAGATTTCGGGACAGGGCCGCCCCATCGCCGAGCGCGGCGCGAACGGTTCGCCACAACCGGCCAAAGTCAGAACTGCCGCTCCTGCCAGTGCCAGACGCATATCGGCCCCTTTTCTATGGTACGCCACGATATCGCGATCCGGCCCGCCGGCAAGTGACAGCGCCGGCAGGCCTGCTAGAAAGACGCGCAACTATACCGGGGAGCCGCCAATGGCCGTCGTCGTCGATCGTTTCCGTTCGTCCACCTGGGGCTGGCTGCGCGGCACGCTGGCCGGATGGGGCACGCTGGCGCTGTGCCTGTTCGCGGTCGGCTTCGTCATCATCCTGGTCAAATGGGTCCGGAACCTGGCCGTCACCTATGAAGTGACCGAGGACCGGCTGATCCTGCACAAGGGCATCTTCGTCAAATCGATCGACGAGATCGAGCTGTACCGGGTCAAGGACGTGCGGATCGATTTCACGCTGCTCAACCAATGGGCCGATCTGGGCACGATCGCGATCACATCGTCCGACGAGACCACGCGCGCCGGGCCGCTGGTGATCCGCGACGTCGACCATGCTCGCGCCCGCCGCGAAAAGCTGCGCGAGTTGGTCAACGCCGCCCGGATCAAGCGCGGCGTCCGCGAAATCGACATCGTCCCCGAAGACCTGTGAGCGACGGCGCCTGACGCCGGGTGACGCGACGGCCCCCGCCTTCTAGAGCGTCACCGATGCCCGCCCTCCCCCTCACCCGCCGATCGATCTTCGCGCAGGCATGGCCGATCATGCTCGGCCAGACCACGGTGCCGTTGGTCGGGCTGGTCGACACCGCGGTGATCGGTCGCACCGGCGACGCCGCCGCGCTGGCCGGGGTGGCGCTGGGCACGACGATCATCAACTTCATCTTCTGGAGCTTCGGCTTCCTACGGATGGGCATGACCGGCATGACCGCGCAGGCGGCGGGCGCGGGCGACCGCGCGGAAACCGATGCGCTGCTGGTGCGGGGGCTCGCGGTCGGGCTGAGTTTCGGCGCGGTGCTGATCGCGCTGCAACTGGCGCTGATCCCGATCGCCTTTCACCTGCTCGCGGGCGGCGCCGACGTCGATGCCTCCGCCCGGCCCTATGTCGCCGCGCGGTTCCTCGGCGCGCCGGCCAGTCTCGCCGTGTTCGCGATCAACGGCTGGCTGCTCGGACTGGGCCGCACCCGCGCCGCGCTCGCGCTCCAGATCGTGATGAACCTGGTCAACGCCGGGCTCGACATCCTGTTCGTGTGGCATTTCCACTGGGGTGCGCGCGGCGTCGGGCTGGGGACCGCCTGCGCCGAATGGACCGCCCTGCTGGTCGGTCTCGCGCTGGTTGCCCCGCACCTTCATGCGCTGAAGGATCGCGCCAGCCTGTTCGACCGCGCCAAGATCCGCCGCCTGTTCGCGGTCAATGCCGACATCATGATCCGCACCGTCGCGCTGCTGCTGATGTTCGGCTGGTTCACCAATGCCGGCGCACGGATGGGCGCGACCACGCTGGCGGCGCAACAGGTGCTGATGCAGGCCGTCGGCATCGTCGCGTTCGTACTCGACGGCTTCGCCTTCACCGCCGAATCGCGCGTCGGCCATGCGATCGGCGGCGGATCGCGCCGCGACCTGACCCGCGCGATCCGGCTGACCGGCGAGTTCTGCCTTGCCACCGCCGCGATCGCCTGTGTGCTGATCGCGCTGTTCGGCCGAGTCGGGATCGACTTGCTGGTCACCGATCCCGGCGTACGCGCGCAGGCCGCGGCGCTGCTGCCGTTCGTCATGCTCCTGCCGCTGATCGGCACCCCGGCATGGCTGCTCGACGGCGTGTTCATCGGCGCCACGGCGGGACGGGCGCTGCGCAACGCAGCGATCCTGTCGACTGTCGCCTATATCGCCACCGACCTGGCGCTGCGCCCGTGGGGCGCCGTCGGAATCTGGATCGCGCTGACCGCCAGCTACGTCTATCGCGCTGTGGCGCTGGGCGCATTCCTGCCCGGCCTGCTCGCCAAGGTTGCGCGCGAACCGGCGTGATCCTAGAGGCGCGACCATGACCGACTCGATCAACCGCGTCGTCCTGGCCTATTCGGGCGGGCTCGACACCAGCGTCATCCTGAAATGGCTCCAGCAGACCTACAACTGCGAGGTGGTGACCTTCACCGCCGACCTCGGCCAGGGTGAGGAGCTCGAACCCGCGCGGCGCAAGGCCGAGCTGGCCGGGGTCAAGCCCGAGCACATCTTCATCGACGACCTAAAGGAAGAGTTCGTCCGCGACTTCGTCTTCCCGATGATGCGCGCCAACGCGCTGTACGAGGGGCTGTACCTGCTCGGCACCTCGATCGCGCGGCCGCTGATCGCCAAGCGCCAGATCGAGATCGCACGTCAGGTCGGGGCCGACGCGGTCAGCCACGGCGCCACCGGCAAGGGCAACGATCAGGTCCGCTTCGAGCTGGGCTATTACGCGCTGGCGCCCGACATCAAGGTGATCGCGCCGTGGCGCGAATGGGACCTGACCAGCCGCACCCGGCTGATCGAATTCGCCGAGCAGCACCAGATCCCGGTCGCCAAGGACAAGCGCGGCGAGGCGCCGTTCTCCACCGATGCCAACCTCCTCCACACCTCGTCCGAGGGCAAGGTGCTGGAGGATCCGTGGGAGGAGGTGCCCGACTACGTCTATTCGCGCACCAACAATCCCGAGACGGCGCCAGACACGCCCGAGATCATCACCATCGATTTCGAGCGCGGCGACGCGGTCGCGGTCAATGGCGTTGCGCTGTCGCCGGCATCGCTGCTCGCCAAGCTCAACGAACTGGGCAAGACCCACGGCATCGGCCGGCTCGATCTGGTCGAGAACCGCTTCGTCGGAATGAAGTCGCGCGGGATGTACGAGACGCCGGGCGGCACGATTCTGCACCTGGCGCATCGTGGCATCGAGCAGATCACGCTCGATCGCGGCGCCGCCCACCTGAAGGACGAGCTGATGCCGCGCTATGCGGAGCTGCTCTACAACGGCTTCTGGTTCAGCCCCGAGCGCGAGATGCTGCAGGCGGCGATCGACCATAGCCAGGCCAAGGTCGACGGGACGGTCAGGCTCAAGCTGTACAAGGGCGGCGTCTACGTCGTCGGCCGCAAGTCGCCGCATTCGCTCTATTCGGAAAAGGTCGTCACCTTCGAGGATGATCAGGGCGCCTATGACCAGCGCGACGCGGCGGGCTTCATCAAGCTCAACGCGCTGCGACTGCGGCTGCTCGGGCGGCGGGACCGGTAACGTCCATCGGTCATTGCGAGGGGCGCAGCCCCGGGGCAATCCCGCGTCGCGCGCGACGGGCTGGATGGCTTCACCCGGCATGGGCCGGGTTCGCAATGACGATCCTCCCCCCGTCGCCGGGATGTTAACCATCCCACGCTAGGCCCGCGGGCATGATCGCCCGCCTTCGCTCCTACCTTCCCGCGCTGGCGCTCGCACTCGTCCTAACGCTGGCGTGGACGGGACGGGACTGGCCCGCGCTGGCGGCGCTCAGCCTGCCCGACACCGACGACGTCATGCGGTTGCAACAGGTCCGCGACTGGATCGCGGGCCAGCCTTTCGGCGATCTCCACCAATATCGGCTAAGCGATGGCTTGCTGATGCACTGGTCTCGGATCGGCGATCTGGTGCCCGCCGCGATCATCGTCGCGCTGCGTCCGCTGATCGGCGTCCATGCCGCCGAGGTCACGGCGGTGATCGCCTGGCCGGCGCTGCAATTCGCCCTCCATCTGATGCTCGTCGCCGGCATCGCCCGCCGCCTTGTGCCCTCAGCCGCCGGGCCGGCGGTGGTGCTCGCCGCGCTGGCATATCCGGTGACGACGCTGTTCATGCCGGGACGGATCGACCACCACGGGCTTCAGATCATCCTGTGCCTGGTGCAGGTCCGCGCGCTGATCGGCCCCGCCGACGCGCGCAGCGGCGCCATCGCGGCGCTGGCGGCAACGATCAGCGCGGCGATCGGGCTGGAAACCGCGCCCTTTGCCGTCGTTGCCGGCGTGGTGATCGTGCTGGCGTGGTGGCGCGGCGCGGCCGGTGCGGACCGCCGCCAGATCGGCTTCGGAGCCGCGTTGCTGGTGGCGATCCCCTTGCTGCTGCCGATCGCCGGGTCGGGGGGCGCATGCGACACGATGCGCCCGCTGGCGCTGCCTGCCGCCATCGCCGCCGCCACGCTGGTGATTACCGCCGCACTGGGACGGCCGCGCTGGTGGCTGCTCGTCATCGGCGCCGGGCTCGGCCTGTGCGCCTTGTTCGCCACCGGCCGCGCCTGCCTCGCCGGCCCCTATGGCGCGGTCGATCCGCTGATGGCGCGGCTGTGGCTGGCGCATGTCGAGGAAGCCCAGCCGCTGTTCGCCGCGCCGTGGCCCAACGCGGTCGGCTATGCCGGGCTGCTGATCGTCGGGATCGTCGCCGGCGGCTGGCTGGCGTGGCGACGGCGGGGCGGATGGATCGTCGTGCTCGCCTTCCAACTCGCCAGCCTAGCACTGACCTGCGCCCAGTTGCGCGGCGCTTACGTGGGCGCGGCGCTGGCGGTGGTGCCGATCGCCGCCTTGATCGTGCGGGCGCGCGCCGCCGGGCGGATCGCCGGCGTACTCGCGCTGTGGCTCGCCGGCGCCGGCCTTCTCTATCCCGCGATCGCCGGCGCCCTGTCGCCGCGCGCGCCGGCCGCCACCGCCGCCTGCCCCACCGCCCCGCTGCTCGCCACGCTGCGCGCCCTGCCACCCGGCCGGGTGATGGCGCCGATCGACATGGGGGCGTTCATCGTCGCCGGCACCCGCCACACCGCGATCGCCGCGCCCTATCACCGCAACAATGCCGGCAACGCGGCGATGTACCGCTTCTTCCTCGGCGCCCCGGATGCGGCCGAGGCGATCGCCCGGCGCCGGCGGATCGATCATGTCGTGCTGTGCCCCGACGCCTTCGCCGAGACCGGGCCGGTTCGCGCGGACTCGCTGGCGGGCGGCGCGCGACCGGCGTGGCTGGTGCCGGACGGCGGTTCCGCGATCTTCGCCGTTCGACAGCGCTTGTCCGACCGCCCCGGATCGCGGTAAACGCCGCCCGATGGAAGGGGGCGAACCGGCAGCCGCGCGTCTGCAATGGTGGCAAACACGCTGGTTCGTGCTTGCCGCGGCGCTGATCTGCGCCGTGCCGCTGCTGTGGCCGGAGGTGCCGCCGCTGGTCGACCTGCCGGGGCATATGGCGCGCTATCGCGTCCAGCTCGGCCACGGCGAATATCCATGGCTCGCCGAATGGTACAACTTCCGCTGGGCCCTCATCGGCAATCTCGGCGTCGACCTGCTGATCATTCCGCTCGCGCCGATCTTCGGACTGGAACTGGCGGTCAAGCTGATCGTGCTGGCGATCCCGCCGATGATCGCGGTCGGTTTCCTGTGGATCGCGCGGGAGGTGCACGGGCGCATCCCCGCCACCGCGCTGTTCGCGCTGCCGCTCGCCTACAGCTATCCGTTCCATTTCGGCTTCGTCAATTTCGCGCTGTCGATGGCGCTCGCGCTCAACGCCTTCGCGCTGTGGCTGCGGATGGCGCGGACCGGGCATCTGACGCTGCGTGCGGTGGTGTTCGTGCCGATCGCGGCGGTGATCTGGCTGGCGCACACCTATGGCTGGGGCACGCTGGGGGTGCTGTGCTTCTCCGCCGAGTTGATCCGCCAGCACGATCTGCGCCGCGACCGCGACGGCTTCCTCCAGCGCTGGGCGGTGCCGTGGGTCCACGCGGGAATCGCCTGCCTGCCGCTGGCGCCGCCGGCGCTGCTGATGGTGCTGTGGCGCAGCGGCCATGTCTCTGGCCAGACCGGCGACTGGCTCAACTGGCGCGCCAAGGTGATGTGGGTGACGATGATCCTGCGCGACCGCTGGATCGGTTTCGACGTCGCATCGGTCGCGGTGCTGTTCATGGTGCTGTTCAAGGGGCTGCGCGATCCCGCCATCCAATATTCGCGCAACCTGTCGCTGTCCGCGCTGTTCCTGATCGCAGTGTTCGTGCTGCTGCCGCGGATCGTGTTCGGATCCGCCTATGCCGACATGCGGCTGGCGCCGTTCATGCTGGGGATCGCGCTGATCGCGCTGCGGCCCAAGCCGGGCGTGTCGACGCGCGCGGCGATGACGCTGGCGATCGCCGGGCTCGCGTTTTTCCTGGTGCGGATCGGCGGGACGACGATCAGCTTCTGGATGTACGACCGCGTCTATGACCGCGAGCTGAAGGCGCTCGATCATGTGCCGGTCGGCGCCAGGCTGGTCTCCTTCGTCGGGGAAACCTGCAACAACGAATGGAAGATGACGCGGCTGCAGCACCTGCCTGGCCTCGCGATGGTGCGGCGCCTCGCCTACACCAACGATCAATGGTCGATGCCCGGCGCGCAGTTGCTGACGGTGCGCTATCGCGCCGCGATTCCGTTCTCGCACGATCCGTCGCAGATCGTCACCAGCGTCAAATGCTCGCGCGAATGGTGGCGTCCGGTCGGAGTCAGCCTGGCGCGATTCCCGCGCAAGGCGTTCGATTATGTCTGGGTGATCCGCCCGCCCGCCTATGACAAGCGGCTGGAGGCCGGGCTGGTCCCGGTGTGGCGCGACGGCAATTCGGCGCTGTTCAAGGTCGATCACGACGTCCCGCGCGCGCAACTGACGCCCGGCGATCTGGGGCCGTATCCCGACCTCTACCGCCACATCGAAACTATGGTGAAGAAGACGTCCTGAACGGGCCGAGTTCGCCCAGGAAGTCCTGTTCCCGCGCGACGGCTTCGCGCTCGCGTTCCAGAAAATCGGCGATCGCGCGGCGAAAGCCGGGGTCGGGGATGTAATGGGCCGACCAGGTCGTCACCGGCAGATAGCCGCGCGCCAGCTTGTGCTCGCCCTGCGCGCCCGCCTCGACCGTGCGCAGCCCGCGCGCGATGGCGGCGTCGATCGCCTGGTAATAGCATAGCTCGAAATGGAGGAACGGCACCTCCTCCGTGCAGCCCCAATAGCGGCCGTAGAGCGTGTCCGCGCCGATCAGGTTGAGCGCCCCGGCGATCGGCCGCCCGTCGCGCTCGGCAAAGATCAGCAGGCAGCGATCGGCCATCGCCTCCCCCAGCAGCGAGAAGAACGCGCGGGTCAGATAGGGCCGCCCCCATTTGCGCGATCCGGTATCCTGATAGAATGCCCAGAAGGCGTCCCAATCCGCCTCGGTGATGTCCGCACCGCAAACGTGGCGGATCGCCAGCCCGTCGATCGCCGCGGCGCGCTCACGCCGGATCGCCTTGCGCTTGCGCGACGCCAGTTCGCCCAGGAAATCCTCGAAGCCGGCATAATCGTGGTTCGCCCAGTGAAACTGCGTACCCGCCCGCATCAGCCACCCGGCCGCCTCGAACACCGGCAGTTGATCGGGTGCGACGAACGTGGCGTGTGCGGACGACAGCGCGTTCTGGTCGGTCACCGCCTCCACCGCCGCGATCAGCGCCGGCCCGGCGGCGGGATCGCGCAGCAGCAGCCGGGGACCGGGCACCGGCGAGAACGGCACGGCGAGCTGGAGCTTGGGATAATAGCGACCGCCCGCCCGCTCCCAGGCATCGGCCCAGCTATGGTCGAACACATATTCGCCCTGGCTGTGGCTCTTGGCATAGGCTGGCGCGATCGCCGCCGCGCGCCCATCCGCGCCGTCGAAGACGATCGGCAGCGCCTGCCACCCGCTATCTGCATTGACCGATCCCGAAGCCTCCAGTGCCGAAAGAAACGCGTGGCTGACGAACGGATTGTCGGTGCCCGCACACGCATCCCAGTCGGCGGCGGGGATCGACGCGACGCCATCGGCGATACGGGCGGTGACCGGAGAACTCACCGCGCCCATCTAGGGTGCGGGCGGCCGCTCTCCAAGCGCCTGCGGCACGATCCGCACGTCGCGCTGCGGATAGGGCACGACGATGCCGTTCTCGCGGAACAGCACCCACAGCCGGTTGAGCACGTCGGACCGGATGTTGCCGACCCCGCTCTCAGGATCGCTGACCCACACCAATATGTCATGCTCGACGGCATATTCGCCGAACGCGGTCAGCCGGACGTTGGGCTGCGGAGTCTCCAGCACGCGGGTGCTGTCGGTCGCGGCGCGCAGCATCAGCGCCTGCGCCAGCGGCAGGTCGCAGTCATAGCCGACGCGTACCGGGATGCGGATGCGCACGTTCGGATCGGAAAACGACCAGTTCTCCACCTCCTGCGTCATCAGATTCTCGTTCGGAATCAGATGTTCCTTGCCGTCGCGCGTCACCACCGACACCGCGCGCACCCCGATCTTGTTGACCCAGCCGAAGCTGTCGCCAACGACGATGACGTCGCCCGGCTTCACCGACCGGTCCATCAGCAGGATGATGCCGGCGATCAGGTTGCCGATCGTCTTTTGCAGGCCAAAGCCGATCGCCAGGCCGAACGCGCCGGAAAACAGCGCGAAGCTGGTCAGGTCGATGCCAAGCAAATCGATGCCGAAGAAAAAGGCGACGACGACGATTCCGATGCCGATCAGCTTTTGCGCCAGCAGCCGCTGGGTGGGATCGAGCGCGCGGGCGCCCGCCAGCGCCTGGCCGGTGGCGCGGTTCGCCAGCCGCACCAGCGCATAGAGCAGCACCACCGTCACCAGCATCGTGATCACCGCGAGCAGCGACAGTCGTCGCGACCCGAGATCGACCCCGATCGAGTCGAGCGTCGCGGTGATCTGCGCAAAGCCGCCGACGCTGTGGCTGAGCAGCGCGACGAACACCACCGTCGCGACGCTCCACGCGATCCACCGCGCCAGCCCGACGCCGCGCAGCAGCCCGACCATCGCCAGCGCGCCCGATCCGCCCAGCGCCACGCCGATCCCGGCGGCGCCCAGCGGTTGCCACGGATAGACGCGCGCGACGATGGCGAGCAGCAACGCGGCGATGGCGTGGCGCAGGATCCGGCACAGCCGCTTGCCCATCCCCGCGCCATGTTCGCCGACGCGCGCGGTCCACAGCGCGGTCGCGCGCGGCCCCAGCGTGCGGCCGGCGAGCCAGCCCAGCGCCAGCGCCGCGACCGCCAGCGCCCATGCCAGCCCGGTCTGCGCCAACTCGGCCGGGGTCAGCTGCGGCAGCCCCTGTCCCGACAGCCAGGCGCCCAGCCCGGTCACCCTCGCGCGGCCCGCCACGCGGCCAGCCCGCGGTCGAGGTCGGCGATCAGGTCGTCGGCGTCCTCCAACCCGATCGACAGGCGGACGAGCGGGCCGCGCCCCTCCCACCGGGTCGCGGTGCGGTGGCGCGCGGGATCGACCGGCAGCGCCAGGCTCTCGAACCCGCCCCAGCTATAGCCGATGCCGAACAGGTCGAGCGTATCGATCAATGCCGCCCGCTCCGCCTCGCCGCCACCGGCCAGCTCGAACGCGAACAGCCCGGCGCCCCCCCGGAAATCGCGGACGAACAGCTCGTGGCCGGGGCAATCGGGCAGCGCCGGATGCAGCACGCGCGCCACTTCCGCCCGCGTCTTCAGCCATTCGGCGATGCGCAATGCGCTGGCGGCGTGACGGTCGAGCCGTACCGCCATCGTCCTGAGGCCGCGCGCGCCCAGCCAGGCGTCGTCGGGGCTGGCGGTCTGGCCCAGCTGGTAGCTGACCGATCGCAGGGCGTCCCAATATGCCTGTGTCGTCGTCACCGATCCCAGCATCACGTCGGAATGTCCGACGACGTATTTGGTGCACGCCAGGATCGAGAAATCGACCCCCATGCCGATCACCGGCAGGCCCAGCGGGGTCGCCCAGGTGTTGTCGATCAGCGTGACCACGCCGCGCGCCCTGGCCGCTGCGACGATCGCCGGCACGTCCTGCACCTCGAAGGTCAGGCTGCCGGGGCTTTCCATGAAGATCGCGCGCGTGTCCGGTCCGATCAGGTCGGCGATGCCGGCGCCGATCAGCGGATCGTAATAGCGTGTGGCGATGCCGAACGTCTTGAGCAGCCCGTTGGCGAAATTGCGGGTCGGATCATAGGCGCTGTCGACCAGCAGCAATTCGTCGCCCGGCCGCAATACCGACAGCAGCGCCGAATTCACCGCCGCCACCCCCGACGGATAGAGCAACGTCGCGTGTGCGCCCGGCTCCAGCTCGGTCAGCGCCTCCGCCAGCGACCATTGCGTCGGCGTGCCGCGCCGGCCGTAGAACAGCCGGTGGTGGGTATCGCGCGCGCCGCCCGCGCGCAGGTCCGCGACCGTATCGTACAGGATGGTCGAGGCGCGCCACACCGGCGGGCTGACGATTCCCTGCGTCCATTCCGCGCGCCGGCCGGCGGTGACCGTCCGGGTAGCGGGCTTGCGATCGTCGTCGTTCATGCGTTCCCCGTCGCCTTTGGCGTGGCGGGGTCGGCGCCCCATTCGGACCAGCTGCCGTCATACAACGCCGCGTCATGGCCGAGCAGGTGCGCGCCGAACACCAGCACCGCGGCGGTGACGCCCGATCCGCAGGTAGCGATGAACGGGCGATCGGGATCGATCCCGGCATCGGCAAAGGCGGCACGCAGCTCCGCACCCTGTTTCCACGTCTCGTCCACATGGAACAGGCAATCCTGCGGCAGGTTGCGCGATCCGGGGATATGGCCGGGCGACACGCCCGCGCGCGGCTCTGTTGTCAGGCCGGCGAAGCGCGTCGCCGATCGCGCGTCGGCGATCGGGGCGCCATCCGCCACCGCCAACTTCATCTGCGCCAGATCGCGCACGCCCCCGTCGCCGCGAGTCGCCGCGAAGCGCCCCGGCGCGGGCGCCGCGTCGCCGCCGGCGACAGGCCGCCCCTCCGCCGTCCACTTGGCCAGCCCGCCGTCGAGGATCGCGACCCGCGTCGCCCCGAACAGCCGCAGCAGCCACCACATCCGCGCCGCGCTGTGGTGCGGCGAATTGTCGTAGACGACGATGCGGTCGTCGGTGGACAGCCCCAGCGCGGACGCCGCCGCCGCGAACGCATCCGCCGAGGGCAGCGTGTTGGGCAGCGGGCTGTCGGGGTCGGACACCGATTTGAACGGTGCGAACACCGCGCCGGGAATATGCGCCGCGCGATGTTCGGCGGCGGCGTCGCGGCCATATTCGGGCAGGATATAGGTCGCGTCGACGATGCGCAGGTCGGGCGCGCCGATCGCATCGGCGAGCCATTGGGTGGAGACAAGCGGTTCCATGACAATGCGTCTAGTGAGCCGTTCGGGCCACGTCGAGTTTGCGCAGCGCCGCGCCTGCCCTACATGGGCGGCATGAACCCGATCCATCTTGGCCAGGCGAGCAGCCTGCCCGCCTCTCCCGAGGCGGCTGTCCTCGACTATGTGCCCAATCCGCGCGCCGGGACGCGCTATCTGGTGCGCTTTGCCGTGCCCGAATTCACCTCGCTCTGCCCGATCACCGGTCAGCCCGATTTCGCGCATCTGGTGATCGACTATGTGCCCGATGCGACCATCGTCGAATCGAAATCGCTCAAGCTGTTCCTCGGCGCGTTCCGCAACCATGGCGCGTTCCACGAGGATTGCACCGTCGGCATCGGCCAGCGGCTGTTCGACGAGATGAAACCGCACTGGCTGCGCATCGGCGGCTATTGGTTTCCGCGCGGCGGCATCCCGATCGACGTGTTCTGGCAATCGGGCGCGCCGCCGGCGGGGGTGTGGATCCCCGCGCAGGATGTCCCCGGATATCGCGGACGGGGCTGATCGCGATCTGCGACCCAGCTATCGATTCTTTTTTGTTGCATTGCAACATGAAAGCAACCATCCTCCGCCGAATGCGTTGGTCGGAAGATCGGGTGAATCATCGCCCACTTCCGATACTTGCACAGGTGAAGGACAACCATGGATCAGGCTGCCACGAGCATTCGGATCGACCATATCGCCATGGTGGGAAACTATCTGCCGCGTAAATGCGGTATCGCGACGTACACCACAGATACTTTCCATGCACTTCGATCGCGCTTTCCCGATCTTCAGGTAGACGTCTATGCGATGGACGATCACCCTGGTCATTACAGCTATCCACCGCAGGTGACTGGCGCGATCGCGCAGAATGATCGCGCCGCCTATCTGGATGCTGCCCGCGCAATCGAGGCCAGCGGGGCGCAGGCCCTGTGGGTTCAGCACGAATATGGCATCTATGGCGGTGCGGCGGGCGACTATATCCTGGCGCTGGTCAACCGCGTCACCATGCCGGTGATCGTCACGCTCCACACCGTGCTGGAAAAGCCGAGCGCCGACGAGCGCCGCGTGCTGGAAGCGCTGTTGCGGCGGGCGTCGCGGGTGATCGTGATGGCCGAGCGCGGGCGCGAGATACTGACCCGCGTCTATGGCGCGAATCCGCGCGCGGTGGTGACCATCCCGCACGGCGTGCCCGACCGCCCGCTGGTCGATGCGGTGACGATGAAGCCGCGGTTCGGCTGGGACGGCCACGCGGTCATCCTGACGTTCGGCCTGCTCGCCCCCAACAAGGGCATCGAGACCATGATCGAGGCGATGCCGGCGGTGGTCGCCGCGAATCCGAACGCGCGCTATGTCGTGCTCGGGGCGACGCACCCCAATCTGGTCGCGCATGAGGGCGAAGCCTATCGCGACCGGCTGAAGGCGCTCGCCGCCGAACGTGGCGTGGCGGACCACGTCAGCTTCATCGATGCCTTTGTCGAGCATGACGAGCTGATCGACTATCTCCAGGCCGCCGACGTTTATGCGACGCCGTACAGCAACCCGGCGCAGATCACCTCGGGCACGCTCAGCTATGCCGTCGGGGTCGGCAAGGCGGTGGTCTCCACCCCCTATGTCCATGCCAGCGAGATCTTGGCCGACGATCACGGCGTGCTGGTCGATTTCGGCGACAGCGCCGCCTTCGCGCGGGAAATCAACGCGCTGCTCGGCAGCGAGGAGCATCGTTCGGCGGTCTCGCGGCGCGCCTATGCGCGCGGTCGCACGATGATCTGGCCGCGGCTGGCGGAAACCGCGATCGGCGAGATCGCGGCGATGGTCGCCGCCCAGCCGCGCCGCATCGTCGGAAAGGCCCCGCTGCGCCCGCTCACGCCAGACATCGCCGCGGTCGAGCGGATGAGCGACGCCACCGGGATGCTCCAGCATTCGATCTATTCGATCCCCGACCGCCGCCACGGTTATTGCATCGACGACAACGCCCGCGCGCTGATGCTGATGAACCGGATCGATCCGCTCGACGCCGCGACGCGCGACAAATGGACCAGCGTCTATGCGTCGTTCATCCAGTTCGCCTGGAACCCGGAGGCGCGGCGGTTTCGCAACTTCATGAATTTCGACCGGACGTGGTGCGAGGATGCCGGCTCCGAGGATTCGAACGGCCGCACCTTGTGGGCGCTCGGCGCGACGGCGGCGACCGCGCGGTTGCAGAAGCACCGCGACTGGGCGGCGATGATGTTCGACACCACCGCCAGCCTGGCGCTCGAACTCGGCTCGCCGCGCGCGCACGCCTTCGCCATGCTCGGCGCGGCGGCGATGTTGGACGCGCACCCCGACCATGCGCTGGCGCGCACCATCCTGTCCCGCTTCGCCGCGGAACTGACCGCGCTGCTCGATGAGGCGCGCCGGCCCGAATGGCAGTGGTTCGAGATCGTGCTGGCCTATGACAATGCACGGCTGCCCGAGGCGCTCATCCGCGCGGGCATGACGTTGAAGCGCGACGACTTCATCGCGACCGGGATCGAGACGCTGCGCTGGATCGTCCAGCGCCAGACTTCGGCCGAGGGGCGTTTCCGCGCGGTCGGCACCGACAGTTTCGGCCGGCCCTATGCCGATCCGCTGCCGTTCGACCAGCAGCCGCTGGAAGCACAGGCGACGATCGACGCCTGCGCCACCGCGTTCGACGCGACCGGCGATCATCTCTGGGTCGAGGAGGCGGAACGCGCCTATCGCTGGTATCTGGGGGTCAACGACCTCGGCCTGCCGCTGGCGACCGCCAGCGACGGCGGCTGTTTCGACGGGCTCCAGCCGGACGGGCTCAATCGAAACCAGGGCGCCGAATCGATTCTGGCGCTTCAGCTCGCCTCGTGCGCGATTTCCGCGCTTGGAAAACGGGCCGCAGCCGTGGCAGGACCGCACCACGCCGTTGCCTGACCCCGCGGGTCGCGCGATGCGGTGCTGACGATCTTCCGGGGGGCCGCTTTTGCTAGAATTGTTCAACCACGCGTTGCGGCTGCACGCCGATCCCTCCCGCGTGGTGGTCCGTCCGTTCCATATCGGCTGGGCGGCGACCAGCGGCGCGCCCAGCCGTACCGAACGGATCGTCAGCGCGGTGCTGGCGATGAGCGCGCGCCAGACTCATGATTCGCTGGAGGCGGTGCTCAAGGATTTCGAGGCGCGCCACTGGCAGACCCGTCGCGTGTTCATGACCCGCTATGACGAGATCGAGGCCCAGCTCGGGCTCGACGGGCGCGACATCGGCGATGAGAAGCGCCAACTGATCGGCGCCTATTTCTGCCACGAATACAGCTATGCCGCCGCCGCGCTGATGAACCCCAGCGTGGTGCCGCATTACGACCAGAGCGGAATGCCGCGCGGATCGCTGCGCTTCCTGATGTCGATGCGCGCGGTCGGCGAGGGGCACATCAGCTCGGTCGCGTTCCGGGAGGGGATCATCACCGCCGGCAACCAGCTCAAGCTGGCCGCTGAACCGCCCTTCGCCACCGCCGCCGACGTGCTGGGCGAGGAGGCGGAGGTGCCGGTGGGGCCGGTGACGGTCCACCGCCACCGCGATTCGACGCTGTCGGGCACCGTCATCTTCCCGGTCACCGCCGCCCAGTCGAAGGGGCTGGAAGACCTCCGGCTCGTCCAGTTCACCCACGACGACGGCCGTACGGAATGGATCGGCACGTACACCGCCTATAACGGTGAGCGCATCCAGTCCGAGTTGATGCGGACCAGCGATTTCCGCGCGTTCGATCTGGTGCCGATGTCGGGATCGGCGGCGCGCAACAAGGGCATGGCGCTGTTCCCGCGCAAGGTGGGCGGCCAGTACATGATGATCGGCCGCCAGGATGGCGAGAACATCTACATCATCACCTCCGACCGGCTCGACCATTGGGACGAGGGGCAGATCCTGATCAAGCCGATCTATCCCTGGGAACTGGTGCAGATGGGCAATTGCGGCCCGCCGATCGAGCTGGAGGAGGGCTGGCTGCTGCTGACCCACGGCGTCGGCGCGATGCGCAAATATGCGATCGGCGCGACGCTGCTCGACAAGAACGATCCGTCAAAGGTGATCGGCCGCACCCGCGAACCGCTGATCGCCCCGGCCGATCAGGACCGGGAGGGCTATGTGCCCAACGTGGTCTACACCTGCGGGGCGCTGCGCCACGGCGACAAGATCTTCCTGCCTTATGGCATCGCCGATTCGTCGATCGGGTTCGCCTTCGTCCCGATAAAATCGCTGCTGGAGCAGATGTAGGCGCGTTCGGCGCGCGACGCCCAGCGCCCGTCCAGCTACGTCATCACTCCCGCGCGGCCGGGAATCGGTTTCTCCGGCCGACGTAGGATTCGCCACCACCCGCGACAATCCATCCCCGCCTGCGCGGGAATGACGGTCCACCTGTGACGACCGCTCAGGTCAGGCCACGGAACCGCCGCCCTCGCTAGCGATAGCTCGCCCCGCCCTCATCCGCAGCAGTTTCGGCGACAGCCGGCGTCGCGCGCACCAGCGCGCGGGTCATCCGATAGCCGATCGCGATCAGGACAAAGAATAGCAGCGGCGCGACCCACAGCGCGATCGTCTCAAACCCATCGCCCATGATCGCCAGCGGCGCGTCATTGGGCGGGACCGGCGAATGGCGGTTGGCCCACGCCAGGATTCCGGCGAACGCAACCCCGAACAGGCTCTCGCCGACGATCAGCCCGGTCGCGGTGAGCACGCCCATCCGCTCGGCAAAGGCGGGGTTGGCCGACCGCTCGGCCCAACGGTTGTAGAAATGGCCGATCAGCGCGCCGACCGGGATCAGCAGCGTCAGTCCCATCGGCAGGTAGATCCCCATCCCCACCGCCAGCGGCGGCAGGCGCATCTTCTTCGCCTTGCCCAGCAGTTCGTCGACCACGATCACCGCCGCGCCGATCAGCGCGCCCAGCCCAATCAGATTCCAGTCGATGTCGCCGCCCAGCACCCCCTTGGCCAGCGACGAGATCAGCGCCGCCTGCGGCGCGGACAGCGCGTTGGGTCCGGCGCCGGGCATCCCGACGAAGCCGAGCGTGTTCTTGAGCAGATCGAGCACCACGGGAATCGCCAGGGATCCGAACACCACGCCCAGGATCAGCGCAAGCTGCTGCCGCCACGGCGTCGCCCCGACGAGCTGGCCGGTCTTGAGATCCTGAAGGTTGTCGTTGGAGATCGTCGCGACCGAAAAGATGATCGCGGTGGTGAACAGCGCATAGGCGACCAGCGCGTTGACCCGCGCCGGATCGCTCTCATGCCCGAAGATCGCCACGAGCAGCAGCGACGCGCCCAGCACCGCCAGGATGCCGACCCCGGACACCGGCGAGTTCGACGCGCCGATCAGCCCGGCCATGTAGCCGCAGATCGCGGCGATCAGCACGCCGATCACCAGCACATAGGCGAGCGATCCCCCGATCACCGCCAGCGGATAGTCGTGCACCGGGCCGCCGAACGAAAAGCTCCACAATAGCCACGCGATCGGCACCAGCGTCGCCAGCACGGCGACGCCGACGATGCCGATCGGGATATCGCGCTCGGTCAGGTCGAGGGCCTCGCCCGCGTTGCGCGCGCGCGACGCGCCCAGCGCCGATCGCAGCCCGGCGATGATCGGCCCGATGATCTTGAGCAGCGACCAGATCGCCGCCACGCCGATCGTCCCCGCACCGACGAACCGCACCTGGCTGCGGAAGGTGGTGCCGACCAGCGCGTCGACCGCCGACAGGTCGCCGCCGGAGGCGAACCACGGCACCAGCACCACCCACGCGATCAACATGCCGAAGAACATCGCCGCGCCGACCGAGATGCCGACCAGGTGCCCGACCCCGATCAGCAGCATCGACCAGCTGGTCGACCAGCCCGTCGCCGTGCCGCCGACCGCGAAGTTGCGCCCGGCCTCCTCCGCCACCAGCTTCATCTTGGCCAGCAGCGCGAACCCGGCGGAAAACGCCGTGCCGAGCATCAGCACGCGCAGCCCGCGCGCGTTCTCCGCATCGCCGGTGCCCGAGCTCGAGCCGACCTTGAGCACCTCCGCCGCCGCGACGCCCTCGGGATAGGGCAGGTTCGATCCGGTCACCAGCGCACGACGCAGCGGCACGGAGAACATCACCCCCAGCACGCCGCCGGTGATGCACACCGCCACCGTCGTCCAATAGGGGAAGCCGGTCCACCAGCCGACCATGATCAGGCCGGGCAGCACGAACACGATCGCCGCCAGCGTGCCAGCCGCCGACGCGATCGTCTGGACGATGTTGTTCTCCAGGATCGAGCTGTCGCGGAACGATCGCAGGATCGCCATCGACACCACCGCCGCCGGGATCGATGTCGCGAAGGTCAGCCCGACCTTCAGCCCGGCATAGACGTTGGCGGCGGTGAACAGCAGCGTGATGATCGCGCCAAGCACGATGCCGCGCACCGTGAGTTCGCGCAGCGGGCGGGGTTCGGTGGTGGTAGCCATCGCGGCAAGTTGGCACAAATCGGGGGACGAGGCGAAATGAATCGAAGGCCCGCCGCCCTTAGCCGAACCCATCCTCCAGGAAGCGCGCGGCAAAGGCGCAGTGAAGCGCGACGCCCCTTGCCATCACCGACTCTTCGATGGTCATGCGAGTATTGTGCAGCGGCGGCGCGGTGGCCGGATCGACATCCTCCGCCGCGACCCCCAGGAACGCCATAGCGCCCGGCACCTCACGCAGGACATAGGAGAAATCCTCACCGCCCATGATCGGCGCGGGGACGGTGCGCCAGCCGCGCCCGCCAAGATCCTCGGCGATGCCGCGCACCAGATCGACCGCGCGCGGATCGTTCATCGTCACCGGATAGCCCTCGTCGATCCGCACCTCGGCGGTGCAGCCGTGGGCCTGTGCGATATGGTCGGCGATCCGCCGCAGCCCGGCCTGCGCCTTGTCGCGGGTGGCGTTGGACAGGGTGCGCAGCGTGCCCTTCAGCTCGACCTGATCGGGGACGATATTATAGGCGGAACCGGCGTCGATCCGCGTGATCGACAGCACCGCCGGGTCGGTCACCGGGATCTGCCGCGCGACAAAGGTCGACAGCGCGGTGACAATCTCGCACGCGACCGGGATCGGATCGACCCCCTCATGCGGCATCGCGGCATGGCCGCCCTGTCCGCGCACGGTGATGTTGAGCGCGTCGGTCGAGGCGAGCAACGGCCCCGGCCGCCCGAGCACGACCCCGCCCGGCGCGTTCGGCCAGATGTGCAGCGCAAAGGCGGCGTCGGGGCGCTCGACGTCGAGCAGCCCGTCCTCGATCATGAAGCGGGCGCCGTGGTACCCCTCCTCGCCCGGCTGGAACATGAACACCACCGTCCCCGGCAGCGATTCGCGCCGCGCCGACAGCGCGCGGGCGGCGCCGACCAGCATCGCGGCGTGCGAATCATGGCCGCAGGCGTGCATCGTGTTCGGTACCCGGCTGGCATAGTCGAGCCCGGTCTCCTCCGGCATCGGCAGCGCATCCATGTCGCCGCGCAACAGCACGGTGCGGCCGTTATCACCCTTCCCGCCCGCGCCGCCGCCACGCAGGATCGCGATAAAGCCGCTGGTCGAGGAGGATTCGTGAATCTCCAGTGGCAGCCCGTCCAGCGCCGCGCGCAGCTTCGCGGTGGTGCGGGTACAGTGGAGGCCGACTTCGGGGTCGGCGTGGATCGCGCGGCGCAGCGCGACGATCTCGTCGAGTTCGGCGGCACCGGCGGCGGTCCAGTCGGTGGCGAGCGGGGCGTTCATCGGCGGCGACTCCGGTGCAAAGCGGTATTCTAGAAGCTGTCTGACGCAAATAGAACGTTATTCCCGCGCAGGCGGGAATCGGTTCCGGTCAACCGGCGTGAGGCTGAAAATGTTGAATGGCAACGGATTCCCGCCTGCGCGGGAATGACGATGATTCGTCGCGTCACCCCCGGAACAATCCCCCCAGCACGCCGCGCACCAGCCCGCCGACGATGCCGCCGCCGCGCGAGGAGCGCGAGCTGCCGAAAACCGCCTTGGTCACCTCGTTCGCCACCGCGCGGCCGGCGGCGGAGCTGGCGGAACGGGTCGCGGAGGTTATCGCCTTGTTCCACGGATTGTTCGCCGCGTCACGTTCGGCCTGACGCTGCGCCTGCGCCGCCGCCCGCGCCTGGCGATCCGCGTCCTTTTCCGCCGCGATCCGGGCACGCTCGGCATCCTTGGCGGCGGCGGCATCGGCCTTGGCCTGCAACGCGGCCGATTTTTCCGCGTCGTCCTGCGCCTTGGCGGCGGCGGCGGCAGCAGCGGCCTCCCCCGATTTGGCCGCCAGGATCTCCTCGGCCGATTCGCGGTTGATCGCGGTGTCGTATTTACTGCCGATCGCGTCGGTCTGGATCAGCACTCCGCGCTCGACCGGCGTGACCGGGCCGACGCGCGAGCACGGCGGCTTGATCAGCGTGCGCTCGACAGGCGCCGGCGCGCCATCGGGCTGGAGCAGCGACACGAGCGCCTCGCCCACCGCCAATTCGGTGATCGCGGTGACCACGTCGACGCCGGGGTTGGCACGGAACGTCTGCGCCGCCGCCTTGACCGCCTGCTGATCGCGCGGCGTGAAGGCGTTCAATTTGTGCTGCACGCGGTTGTTGAGCTGCGCGGCGACCGTATCGGGGATGTCGATCGGGTTCTGGGTGATGAAATAGACGCCGACGCCCTTCGATCGAATCAGGCGGACGACCTGCTCGACCTTTTCCAGCAGCGCCTTGGGCGTGTCGTTGAACAGCAGATGCGCTTCGTCGAAGAAGAACGCCAGCTTGGGCTTGTCCGGGTCGCCGACCTCGGGCAGCGTCTCGAACAGTTCGGACAGCAGCCACAGCAGGAAGGTCGAATAGAGCTTCGGGCTGGCCATCAGCTTGTCGGCCGCCAGGATGTTGACGATGCCGCGTCCCTTGTCGTCGACACCGATGAAATCGGCCATGTCCAGCGCCGGCTCGCCGAAGAAATGCTCGCCGCCCTGCGACCGCAACTGGAGCAGCGCGCGCTGGATCGCGCCGACCGACTGCTTGCTGACGTTGCCGTAGGTGGTGGTCAGTTCCTCGGCCCGTTCGGCGCAATGCGCGAGCATCGCCTGAAGATCGTCAAGGTCGAGCAGCAGCAGCCCGTCCTTGTCGGCGACGTGGAAGGCGATGTTGAGCACGCCTTCCTGCACCTCGTTCAGGTCCATCAGCCGCGACAGCAGCAGCGGTCCCATCTCGCTGATCGTGGTGCGGATCGGGTGGCCCTGTTCGCCGAACAGGTCCCAGAACTGCACCGGATTGTCGGCATAGGCCCAGTCGCTCAGCCCGATCTGCTGCGCGCGCGCGGCGAAGCTGTCGTGGGTCTTGGCCTGCGGCGATCCGGCCATCGCGAGGCCCGACAGGTCGCCCTTCACGTCGGCGACGAAGCACGCGACGCCGTTCGCGGAAAACCCCTCGACGATGCCCTGCAACGTCACCGTCTTGCCGGTGCCGGTCGCGCCCGCGATCAGCCCGTGGCGGTTGGCGCGCTTGAGCACGAGGTCCTGGCGGACGCCGGCGGCGCTGCTGCCGATATAAATCGAATTGGGCGTCGAATCGGACATGGGCGATCCCCTCTGGTTGCGGCGACAGCGATACCGAAGATCGCCGCCGGGCCAAAGGGGCACGGCGACACCGCCGCCGCGACGCGTGGCCCCTCCCCCGACTGGCGGGGGAGGGGCCAACCGCATCAGTTTTTGATCTTCACCGCGATGAAGCCGCCGTTACCACGCGGCCGCTGGATATACAGCAGCACCGTGTCGCGGCCCGCCTGGCTGGCGGTACGGACAGCGGCGTTGAACTCCGCCGCGGTCGTCACCGGCTGGCGATTGACCGACACCACCACGTCGCCGCGACGCAGGCCCTTGTTGGCCGCCGCGTCGCTGCCGGGATCGGCGCTGGCGATGACCACGCCGCGCGTCGCCGGATCGACGCCCAGGTTGCGCGCGATCTGCGGGGTGAGCGGCACCACCTGCAGGCCCAGCGCGGCGCTGGCCGACTGGCCGTTGCCGTCATCGTCGGGCAATCCGTCGTTATCGTCGTCGCCCGAGGTAAAGGCGGCGATCTGATCCTCCGGCGGGCGCGTCCCCACCGTCGCGGTCAGCGTCAGCGGCTTGCCGTCGCGGATCACAGACAGCGGCACCTTGGTGCCCGGCGCCTGATTGGCGACGAGATAGCTCAGCGTCTGGTCGGGGGTGACTTCCTTGCCGCCGACCGAGACGACGACGTCACCCTGCTTCAACCCGGCCTTCTCCGCCGCCTCGCCCGGCTCGATCCGGCTGATCAGCTCGCCGCGATTCTTGGGCAGCCCCAGCGCCGATGCGATGCCGTCGTCGATCGGCTGGATGCCGACGCCCAGATAGCCGCGCTGCACCGTCTGGCCCTTCAGCAGCGTGTCGATAATCGGCTTGGCTTCCTCCGCCGGTATCGCGAAGCCGATGCCGACGTTGGCACCGGTCGGCGACAGGATCTGCGAATTGATGCCGATCACGTTGCCGTTCAGGTCGAACATCGGACCGCCCGAGTTGCCCTGGTTGATCGACGCGTCGGTCTGGATGAAGCGGCTGGCGTCGCCCGATGTCGTGCGGTGGACCGCCGAAATGATCCCGGCCGTCACCGTCGATCCGATGCCGAACGGCTGGCCGATCGCGACCACCCAGTCGCCGACGCGGGCGGCGGCGGAATCGCCCCATTTGACGAACGGCAGGTTGGCGCCCTCGATCTTGAGCAGCGCCAGGTCCGAACGCGGATCGCGGCCGATCAGCTTGGCCTTGAATTCACGGCGATCGGTCAGTGTGACGGTGATCGATTCGACCACCGCCGTCTTCGATCCGGCCGAAATGACGTGGTTGTTGGTGACGACATAGCCGTCGGGCGAGATGATGAAGCCCGAACCGAGCGACTGCGCCTCACGCGTCACCGGGCGGCCACCGTTCTGACCGCCCTGCCCGCCCGGACCAAAGCCGAACATGTCGCCGAACGGAGTGCCGGCGAACGGGTTGGCCTGCTGATTCACGGTCACGCGCTGGGTGGTCGAGATGTTGACCACCGCCGGCTGAAGCTTCGCCACCATGTCGGCAAAGCTCATCGGCGCGCCGACACGGGGGGCGGTGGCGGTGATGGCGCCCGGCTCGTTCTGCGCGGTCTGCGCGCCGGCCGGCGGCTGGAGCGTCATCGAGGCGGCGGCGCCGCCGACAAGAAGCGCTGCGGTAAGGGCGTAGGCGTAACGCACTTTTGGTATTCCTCTCGAGCTCGAATGGATGTGGAGCGACCCTGAACTTCGACGACCTAATGACGACTACAATGCTGAACGCTCACTGAAGATGAACGGTTCGACAGCGAATGACGCGTTTTTCATCTTCCGCCGTCGATCGCGTCAACGCCCCTGGAACTCGCGCAGATAGCCGTTCTGCGGGCTCAGGATGATCGAGCTGCCACCGCGTCCTTCATCCGCGCCGCCATCAGCGCCGAACGTGTAGCGGTACGACTGCATCGCGCGGTAGAAATCATAGAAGCGCGGATCCTTGCCGAACGCGTCGGCGTAGATCTTCGCCGCCTGCGCATCGGCATCGGCGCGGACGATCTGCGCGTTGCGCTGCCCCTGCGCGCGGATGGTCAGCGCCTGCTGCTGGCGCGCCGTGCGCATCCGCAGGAACGCGCTTTCCAGCGGGCTGCCGGTCGGCAGGTCGGCGTGCTTGATCCGCACGTCGACGATCTGGACGCCGTACTGGCTGGCGTTGCGCTGCAACCGTTCCTGGATATCGTCCATCACCTTGCCGCGTTCGGGCGACAGCAGCACCGCGAAATCGACCTTGCCCAGTTCGGCGCGCAGCGCGGAGCTGAACAGCGGCTGGAGCGCGGAGGTGACGCCATCGACGCTGCGCGCGGTCACCACCATGCGCAGCGGATCGATCACGCGGAACCGCGCATAGGCATCGACCTGAAGCCGGAGCTGATCGGTCGACAGCACCGGCTGATCGTCGAGATCGACGTCGAGCACGCGCTTGTCGATCCACACGATCTGATCGATGAACGGCACGCGCGCGATCAGGCCGGCGCCGGTGTGGCCGAATTCCTGCCCGGCCTTCCACGCGTTGATCGGCTTGCCCACCGGCACGCCAAACCGCAGGATCACCGCCTGCCGCGTCTCAGGCACGATCGCGAAAGTGCTGGCCATCACGATAAGCGCGGCGAGCAGCAGCACGCCCGCGACGATCGGATTACGGAGCCGGATCGGCATCAATTGGCTCCCTGCTGGACGGCGGGCGGCGTCGTGGCGGCCGCGCCGGCATCGGGTATGGTCCGCCGCGCCGCCTCAGGCAGCGGCAGATAGGGCGTCACGCCCGGCGCCTCGACGATGGTCTTGTTCGACTTGGCGAGCACCGCCTCCATCGTCTCATAGTAAAGCCGGCGCTTGGTCACCTCGGGCGACAGCTTGTACTGTTCGTAGATCTTGTCGAACTGCGCCGCCTCACCCTGCGCGCGGGCGATCACCTGCTGGGCATAGGCGCGCGAGTTGTTCAGGTTGGCCTGCGCCTCCTGCTGCGCGGCGGAAACCGCCTTGAAGTCGTCGTTGACCGCGTCTGGCGGATCGGCCTTGCTGATCGCCACGCCCTGGATGCGAACGCCCGAATTATAATCGTCGAGGATCTGCTGCATCGCCTGCTGCACCCGCGCCTCGATCACGGTGCGGCCGCGGCCCAGTGCCTGGTCGAGCGTAACGTCGGCGACGACGCCGCGCATCGCGCTTTCCGCGGTCGCGCGCACCGTCTCGGTCGGCTGGCGGATCTGGAAGACGTAATCCTGCGGATTGCCGATGTTCCAGCGCACCTGATACGCCAGGTTGATGATGTTCTGGTCGCCGGTCAGCATCAGGTTTTCGCCGCCGGTGCCCGACGGGAAATTCTCTTCGCGGATGTTCTGGACGTCGACCTTGGTCACGTTGTTGAACGGCGCCGGCAGCGTCATGTGGACGCCCGGCTCCAGCACCCCGGCATAGCGACCGAAGAAGGTCACCACGCCGCGTTCCTGCGGCGCGATCTGCCACACGCTGGTGAACAACAGCCACACCGCGAGGATCAGGCCGATGCCGATCAGCACCACACTGCGTCCCGGCACGCCGGGCAGATTGGGGCCGCCGCCGCCGCGCGCGCGCTTCAGCAGGTCGTCCAGCGCGCTCGACGCGCCCGGCTTCGCGCGGCGACCGTTGGGCGGATAGGACCAGGGGTTGCGCGGGCCGCCGCCCTTGCCCGAATCATCGCCCTTGTCCGAATCGTCACCGCCGGAGGCCTTGCCGCCCCAGGGGTTCTTGGGCGGATCGCTGTGGAGGACGTGGCCGAACGCGCGCCACCCCGATAAAATGCTCATGCCTGCCTTTATAGGTGGCGATCCGCGGAAAAACAGTGGCACCGAGCGAACGGCGCCCTAAGTGCCACGGATGGACACCATTCCCGACCTGCCCCCCCGTGTTTCCGGTCGCCTGAAGGACGGGCGCGCGACATTGATGATCGACGTCACCGGACTCGATCCGGCGCAGGCCGACGCGCTGGAGGCCGAGGCGCGCGCGCGGGTGACCGGCACGGCAGAGGTGCGCGTGCTGCGGACGAGCGAACGCACCGCCCGCCGGCTGGTCGCCGTCGCCAGCGGCAAGGGCGGCGTGGGCAAGTCGACCGTCTCCGCCAACCTCGCGGTGGCGCTCGCCCGCCGAGGGCGCAAGGCCGGGCTGGTCGACGCCGACATCTACGGCCCGTCGCAGCCGCGCCTGCTCGGCGCCGATCCGGTCCCGCCCGATGCGCGTGACAACAAGATGATCCCGGTGGCCACCCCTGCCGGCGTCCCGCTGCTGTCGATGGGGATGCTGGTGCCGGCGGGACAGGCGATCGCGTGGCGCGGGCCGATGGCGGGCAACGCGCTGGGCCAGCTGATCGACGCGCATTGGGGCGACGTCGATCCGCTGATCCTCGATCTGCCGCCGGGCACCGGTGACATCCAGTTGACGATGGTGCAGAAGCACAAGCCGGTCGGCGCGATGATCGTGTCGACGCCGCAGGATCTGGCGCTGATCGACGCGGCACGCGCGATCGATCTGTTCAACAAGGCCGGGGTGCCGATCATCGGCCTGGTCGAGAATATGGCCGGCTATGCCTGCCCGCATTGCGGCGAGGTCTCCGATCCGTTCGGCAGCGGCGGCGCCGAGGCGGAAGCAGCGCGGCTGGGCATCGATTTCCTCGGCCGCATCCCGCTCAGCATCGCGATCCGGCGTGATTCGGATGCGGGCCTGCCCCCCGCCGCCGGGAACGGCCCGGACGCGGCGGCGTTCGATGCTGTGGCGGGCGCGGTCGACAGCTGGCTGCGCGCCCACGGAGGATGAAACGACATGCCGCTGACCCGTGACGAGGATATCAAGGCGCTGCTCGAAAGCGCCCGCACCATAGCCTTGGTGGGTGCGTCGGATCGGCCCGACC
>NZ_DATMGG010000038.1:0-2727 GCF_035555815.1 Sphingomonas sp. | reverse complement strand
CTCGCCGAACATCTGGCTGATCTCGGGCGCGGTGGTGAAGTCGCCCGCCGCGCCCAGCGGATCGCGGGTCGCATAATAATGGGCGTTCGCCGACGCCATATATTGCGACAGCGGGATCGGCCCGGCCAGCGTGATCGCGCGGGCGAGGCGTTCGGGCAGGCGTTCCTCGGTCATCGGGCGGCGATCAGGCGACGCTGTCCAGCCCCGCCGTCGCCTCCACGCGCAGGCGGCGGCGCTTGGCGGTGGCGATCAGGTAGATGCCGCCGGCGATCATCGGCAGCGTCAGCAGCTGGCCCATGTGCAGCCCCGGCGTGCCGAGGATCGCGTTGCCCAGATATTGCTCGTCCGCCTCGCGAAAGAATTCCACGAAATAGCGCGACAGGCCGTAGCCGAGCAGGAAGGTGCCGACCAGCTTGCCGGGCTGATAGCGCGCGTCGGTGCGCCAGAACAGGAACCACAGCACCGCGAACAGCACGATTCCCTCCAGCCCCGCCTCATACAGCTGGCTTGGGTGGCGCGCGACGTCGTCGCCGGTGCGCGGGAAGACGAGCGCCCACGGCACGTCGGTCGGCCGGCCCCATAGTTCGCCGTTCACGAAATTGGCCAGCCGGCCAAAGAACAGCCCGAACGGCGCGGCGCAGGCGACATAATCGTGGATGCGCAGCCAGTTGAGCTTGTGCTTGCGCGCCATGTAGATGATCGCGATGCTGGTGCCCGCGACCCCGCCGTGGAACGACATGCCGCCGTCCCACAGCCGCAGGATGCTGAGCGAGGTCAGCAACTCCGGCGCGTAGAAGATCGCATAGCCCAGCCGCCCGCCCAGGATGATGCCCAGCGTCGCGTAGAACACCAGATCGTCGGCGTGGCGCCTGGCCATCGGCGCGCCGGGCTGGCTGAGCAGGCGCATCAGATACCACCAGCCGATCAGGATGCCGGCGATATAGGCCAGCGAATACCATTTGAGGTCGAAGAAGCCGAGGCGCAGCGCGACCGGATCGAGGTGCAGGTCGGCGAAGTGGATGTGCTGGCCGGCGGCGGCGAGGATCGACAGCAAGGGGGCGCTCCGGGGATGATGGCGTCGCCCTGCTCTAGAGCCGGGGCGGATCGACGGCAATGTCCGTGACCGGCGGTGCCGCGCGCACGGGGATGGTGGAGAGGGCACGGTGTTCGCCCCGCCGCTTGTCCTCCTCGGCGCGCAGAGATGCATCCGCCATAGATGCGCTGAACCCGTCAACCGCGCTTGTCCTCCCCGCGCAACCTCCGTCATCCCGGCGCAGGCGGGGATCGGTTCGCGCCGACCTCTCGATCAATCGTGGGGACGGTGCCTTATGGATTCCCGCCTGCGCGGGAATGACGGTCGTGGATCTGGGGTTTTACCCGCCTCGCCCGGGGCGTTCCCGCAGCGCCGCGTGTACCTAAATTTAGGTGCGCCGCGCCCGCCGGCGCGATAGAGCGGGGCGATGGCATTCCCCGGTTCGTTCCACTCGCATTCCCCGGCGCTGGCCCGCGACCATGGTTGATCGCCGAGGCCTGTTGATCGGCGGCGGGGCGACGGTCGGGCTGGTGGTGGCCTATGCGCTGTGGCCGCGCGCGGCCGGGGTGCGGCTGCCCGCCGCCGATGGCGAGATCGTGTTCGACGGCTGGATCAAGATCGGCACCGACGGCCACGTCACCGTCGCCATTCCCCAGTGCGAACATGGCCAGGGCGTCTACACCGCGCTGCCGCAGATCGTCGCCGACGAGCTCGGCGCCGACTGGCGCACCGTCGGGGTCGAGGCGGCGCCGGAAAGCGGCTTCTATGCCAATCCGCTCGCGGCGGAGGCCCTGTTCGGATCGGGCGACGGCTGGCGCCACCTGTTCGACCGGACCGCGCCGATGCTTACCGCCGGTTCCAGTTCGATCCGGCGGTTCGAGGGCCCGCTGCGTCAGGCGGGCGCGGTGGCGCGCGCGCTGCTGATGAAGGCGGCGGCGCGGCGCTGGGGCGCCGACTGGCGCACGCTTCAGGCCGACGCCGGGCTGATCACCAACGGCAAGGACGTGCTGCGGTTCGGGGAGTTGGCGGCGGAGGCGGCGCGTGAGCGCGTGCCCCGCGACATCCCCGCCCGCGCCACCGATGCGCGGCTGGCCGGCACCCCCGCGCCCCGGCTCGACGCCCCGGCCAAGGTCGACGGCTCGGCCAATTTCGCCGGCGACGTCCGCCTGCCGGGCATGGTGTTCGCCGCCGTCCGCCACGGGCCGGTCGGCGACAGCCGGCTGGTCGGCATCGATCGCCAGGCGGCCGAGCGCATATCGGGGATGCGCCATGTCGTCGAGAACACCGGCTGGGTCGCGGCGGTGGCGGACAATTGGTGGGCGGCCAACCGCGCGCTGACGGCGCTGCGCCCCCGGTTCGAGACGCCCGCGCCGCTGGTCGACAGTGCAGCGATCGATCGTGCGCTGGCCGACGCGCTGGGGCGCCCCGGTGAGCGGGTGGCGGGCGAGGGCGACGTCGCCGACGCCTTTCGCGGCGGCCATGTGTTGCGCGCCGAATATCATGTCGGCACCGGCCTCCACGCCGCGATCGAGCCGGTCACCGCCACCGCCAGCTATCAGGACGGCAAGCTGGTACTGTGGGCCGCGACCCAGGCGCCGCAGGCCGTGCGCGCGGCGGCGGCGCGGGCGATCGGCATCGCGGTCGACAATGTCGTGCTCCACCCGATGATGGCCGGCGGATCGTTCGGCGCGAAT
>NZ_DATMGG010000037.1:0-1712 GCF_035555815.1 Sphingomonas sp. | reverse complement strand
CTTCGCCGAGGAAGTGGCCGGCGTGCCGGAGATCGGCGCGATCTATCGCGGCGAGAACATGCAGATCACCAGCTATCTCGAACAGGCGGTGACCAGCGAGCTGAGCGGCAATGTCGTCGACCTGTGCCCGGTCGGCGCGCTGACGTCGAAGCCCTATGCGTTCGAAGCCCGTTCGTGGGAATTGAAGAAGACGCTGGCGATCGACGTGATGGACGCGGTCGGCACCAACATCCGCCTCGACAGCCGGGGCCGCCAGGTGCTGCGCGCGCTGCCGCGCATCAACGAGGACGTCAACGAGGAGTGGGCGCACGACAAGACCCGCCACGCGGTGGACGGTCTGGTGCGCCGCCGGCTCGACCGGCCGTTCGTCCGCAAGGATGGCAAGCTGGTCCCGGCGACGTGGGAAGAGGCGTTCGCGGCGATCGCGGCGGTGAAGCCGGGCGCCAGCATCGCGGCGGTCGCGGGCGATCAGGTCGATTGCGAGACGATGTATGCCGCCGGCGCGCTGGTGAAGGCGCTCGGTTCGACGCTGCTCGAGGGGCGTCAGGGCGGGCTGGATTACGACGTCACCAATCTGGGCGCGGTCGCGTTCAACCCGACCATCGCCGGGGTGGAGGACGCCGACGCGATCCTGCTGATCGGATCGAACCTGCGGTGGGAAGCGCCGCTGATCAACACGCGCGTGCGCAAGGCGATCAAGAAGGGCGCCAAGGTGTTCGCGATCGGGCCGGAAACCGACCTGACCTACAAGGTCGAGTGGCTGGGCGACGACCTGAGCCTGATCGGCAAGCTGCCCGACGTGGCGGTGCAGGCGCTGGAAGGCGCCAAGCGGCCGCTGGTCATCCTGGGGCCGGGGGCGCTGACCAAAGCGCATGGCGCCGCGCTGGCGCTGGTCGAGCCGCTCAAGCTGGTCCGCACGCTGGACGACGGGACGGCGTGGAACGGCTTCGGTGTGATCCACCTCGCCGCGGCGCGGATGGGCGGGCTGATGCTCGGCTATGCGCAGACGGGCGGCATTGCGGATATCGTCGCGGCCAAGCCGAAGCTGGGGCTGTTCCTGGGCGCGGACGAGGTCGATTACGCGCGGTTCGCGGACACGTTCAAGGTGTTCATCGGTCACCACGGCGACAACGGCGCGCATCATGCCGATGTCGTGCTGCCGGGCGCGAGCTATGCCGAGAAGCCGGGCACCTACGTCAATCTGGAAGGGCGTGTGCAACGCGGCGACCGCGCGGTATTCCCGCCGGGCGACGCGCGTGAGGACTGGGCGATTCTGCGCGCGCTGAGCGAGGCGCTGGGCGCGACGCTGCCGTTCGACAGCTTCGCCGAACTGCGCGCGGCGATGGCCGACGCGGTGCCGGCGCTGGGGCAGGAAGGACTGGTCCGCTACGACTGGGCGCCGCCGAAGCTTGCGGCCGAGGCGGACGGGCCGGTCAGCTATCCGGTCAAGGATTTCTACCTGACCAACGCGATCTGCCGCGCATCGCCGACGATGCAGCGTTGCTCGGCCGAACTGGTCCACGGCCAGGCATTCGCGGAGGCGGCGGAATGACCGCCTTCTTCGAAAACACCGTTGGCCTGCCGTTCGGCTGGGCGTGGTTCCTTTCCACGATCATCGGCATCCTGCTGATCGCGCTGCCGCTGATGCTGGCGGTGGCGATGATCATCTATGCCGACCGCAAGATCTGGGCGGCGATGGCGCTGCGGCGCGG
>NZ_DATMGG010000036.1:0-6327 GCF_035555815.1 Sphingomonas sp. | reverse complement strand
CCACACCATTCCGGCGATGTCGAGATGCGCCCAGGTCACCCCTTCGTTGACGAAACGCTGGATGAACTGCGCGGCGGTGATCGATCCCGCCCCGCGCGGGCCGACATTCTTCATGTCGGCGATCGGCGAGTCGATCAGCTTGTTGTAGGCGTCGCCCAGCGGAAAGCGCCACAACAGGTCGCCGGTCGCCTTGCCCGCGGCGAGCAACTGGTCGGCCAGCGCGTCGTCATTGGCGAACAGCCCGCCATGCTCGCTGCCCAGCGCGATGATCATCGCGCCGGTCAGCGTCGCGAGATCGACGATCGTGCGCGGCTTGAACTCCTTCTGCACCCAGGTGACCGCGTCGCACAGCACCAGCCGCCCCTCGGCATCGGTGTTGATGACCTCGATCGTCTGGCCCGACATCGACGTGACGACATCGCCCGGCCGCTGGGCATTGCCGTCGGGCATGTTCTCGACCAGCCCGCACACGCCGACGACATTGGCCTTGGCCTTGCGCAGGGCGAGCGCCTTCATCGTGCCGACCACGGCGGCGGCGCCGCCCATGTCCCACTTCATGTCCTCCATGCCCGCGCCGGGCTTGAGCGAGATGCCGCCGGTGTCGAAGGTCACGCCCTTGCCGACCAGCGCCAGCGCGGGATCGCCCGCTCCCGCCCCGCTCCACTTGAGCGCGAGCAGCCGCGCGTCGCGGCGCGATCCCTGGCTCACGCCCAGCAGCGCGCCCATGCCCAGTTCGGCCATCTCTGCCTCGCCCAGGACCGTCACCTCGAGCCCCAGCCCCTCGACCGAGGCCAGCACGCGCGCGACGAAGCTTTCGGGATAGACGATGTTGGCCGGCTCGGCGACCAGCGTGCGGGTGAGCGTCAGCCCCTCGGTCACCGCGTCCTGCGTCGCCCATGCCGCATCGGTGCCGGCGGGCGCGTGGACCAGCGCGATGTCGGTCAGGCTGGGGCGCTGCTTGTCGGTCAGCTTGGTGCGATAGACGTCGTGGCGCCAGCCGCGCTGCGCCGCCGCCGCCGCGAATCGGGCGGCCGCCTTGGCGGTCGGTGTCGACTCGAGGCTGGCGAAATCGACCGAAACCCGCGTCGTGCCGCCGACCAGATAACGCGCCGTCACCGCGCCGCCGGCCTTTTCCCAGTCGGGTTCGTTGCCCGCGCCGATGCCCAGCAGCGCGACACGGCGGACAGGCCCGGTGCCGGGCACGAAGAATTCGGCGATCGCGCCCGCTTCGCCCTCAAATCGTGCCGCGCCCGCCGCCTCGATCACCAGCCGCCGCGCGTCGTCGTCGAGCATGGCGAACCGCGCGTCGACCATTCCGTCCTTCGCGACCGGCAGCACCAGCACCGATGTGTCGGCGGGCAGCGAATCGATCAGGCGGATTTTCATGACGGTGTTCCATGTGTGGCGGGCCGCGCGCGCGGCGCTGTAAAGGTCGCGCCCTCTTAGGCCCCCGGCAACGGAGGGGGCAAGTCGGCGAACGTTGCGGCGGTCCCGCGCGTGCGATAGGGCCGTCCGCCGGGGCCGTTCGCGGCCCGAGTGGAGGCCCCCGTCACGTGAACCGAACCGCCCTGTTGTTGACCGGCGCCTTCGGCCTATCCGTGCTCGCCCTGCCCGCGGCGGCGCAGGACCTGAACGATCGCGCGGTGCCACCTCCACCCGCGTCACCCGCGCCCGAGCCGGGCGATTCGGAACAGATCCGGTTCAGCGCCGATACGCTGGAATATGACAACAACGACGACACGGTGATCGTCACCGGCGACGTGCGGATGTACCGGGAGGGCAACCGGCTGCGCGCCGATCAGGTGACGTGGAACCGTACCACCGGCCAGGTCGTGGCGACCGGCAACGTCGCGGTGACCAATCCCCAGGGCGACACCGCCTACGGCGACCGCATCGAACTGACCGACTCGCTGAAGGACGGCGTGGTCGAGAACATGCTGGTCGTGCTGGAGGAAGGCGGCCGCATCGCCGCGCGCAGCGGCACGCGCAACGCCGATGGCGTGATCTCGGTGGAAAACGCCGCGTACAGCCCGTGCGCGGTGACTCATTCGGACGGCTGCCCCAAGGAGCCGTCGTGGAAGATCAGCGCGGTGCGCGTGATCTATGATCCGGCGCTCGGTCGCATCCGCTACACCGGCGCGCGGCTGTCGCTGTTCGGGCTGCCGATGATCCCGCTGCCGACCTTTTCGCACCCGATCGGCGGACGTAACGACGACGGTTTCCTGGCGCCCGACATCCGCCTGACGCGCGTGAACGGCCTGGAAGTCGCCGTTCCCTATATCTTCAGCTTCGCCGAGAACCGCGATCTGACGGTGACGCCGCACGTGTTCACCGCCGCCTTGCCGATGATGCAGGCGGATTATCGCGAACTGAACAAGCTGGGCGCGTTCCGTGTCGGCGGCTATGCCACCTACAGCCGGCGCAGCGACGATTTCGGATCGACCGGCGCCGCGCTGCAAACCGAGAACGCCTTTCGCGGCTATATCGACAGCGCCGGCCGCTATCAGCTTTCCCCCGAATGGAGCGTCAGCGAATCGGTGCGGCTGGCGACCGACCGCACCTTCCTGCGGCGCTACGACATCTCGCGCGACGACCGGCTGCGCAGCACGCTGCGCGTCGAGCGGATCGACGCGAACAGCTATCTGTCGATCGCCGGCTGGTCGGTGCAGACGCTGCGGCTGACCGGCAGCCAGGGGCAGCAGCCGATCGCGCTGCCCGAAATCGACTATCGCCGCCGCTTCGACGATGGCGTCCTCGGCGGCCGGTTCGAACTTCAACTCAACAGCCTGGCGCTGACCCGCACCGACGGCCAGGACACGCAGCGCGCCTTCGCCTCGATGCGCTGGGACCTGCGGCGCGTCACGCCCTGGGGCCAGCAGGTGACCTTCACCGCCTATGCCCGCGGCGACGTCTACAACGCCCACGACGTGCTGGAGACGGCGGTGGCGAGCTATCGCGGCGATGAGGGCTTCTCGTCGCGCGCGATCGGGGCGCTGGCGGTCGACGTGCAATGGCCCTTCATCGGCAGCGCCTTTGGCGGCACCCAGCGGATCACCCCCCGCGTCCAGATCGTCGCCGCGCCCAAGCTGGCCAATCTGTCGATCCCGAATGAGGACGCGCGCGCCGTCGATCTTGAGGATTCGAACCTGTTCGCGCTCAATCGCTTCCCGGGATACGACCGGTTCGAGGATTCGACGCGGTTCACCTACGGCGTCGACTATGCGCTCGACCTGCCGGGTTTCTCGCTGGAGGCGAATGTCGGCCAGAGCTACCGGCTCGATCAGCGGCCGTCGATCCTGCCCGACGGCACCGGGCTGTCCGACCGATTCTCCGACATCGTCGGCCGCACCGTGGTGCGCTACCGCGATTTCTTCACCCTCACCCACCGCTATCGCGTCGACAAGGACGGGCTGGCGGTGCGCCGCAACGAGCTCGACGCGACGATCGGCACGCGCAAGACCTATGCGCTGATCGGCTACCTGCGGCTCAACCGCAACATCAGCACCACGCTGGAGGATTTGCAGGATCGCGAGGAAGCGCGTGTCGGCGGGCGGGTGCAGGTGACCAAATTCTGGTCGGCGTTCGGATCAGCGACCATCGACCTGACCGATCGCGCCGAGGATCCGCTGTCGCTGTCGAACGGATTCGAGCCGGTTCGACATCGGCTGGGAATCGCCTATGAAGACGATTGCCTGAAACTGGGCGTCACCTGGAAACGGGATTATCAGGACACCGGCGACGCGCGTCGCGGCAACAGCTATCTGTTTACGATCGCGTTCAAGAATCTGGGGCGTTAGGGTAAGCCCCGGTTCAGCCTCAATCTGATCTTATGCAATGCCGCTTCGCGCGGACGGAACGGGATAGCAGCAGTTGGTGAAGAGCTTTGTACTGAAGACGGCGACGATCGCCGCGACGATGGCGGCGGCGGGTGCGCTGGCGGCGCAGACCGTGCCGGACGACCCGCAGCAGACGCCCGACAACAGCGGCCTCAACCTGCCATCGAACCTCCAGATATTCGGCAAGGTCGATCCCAACGTCCGCAAGGCGACGGCGATCGTCAACGACAGCGTGATCACCGGCACCGACGTCGATCAGCGCGTGGCGATGATCCTTGCGCTGAACGGCTACAAGCCCAATGCGGAGGAGCTTGACCGGCTCAAGCTCCAGGTGCTGCGCTCGATCATCGACGAGACGCTCCAGATCCAGGAGGCCAAGTCGAAGGACGTGGTCATCTCCAAGGCGGAGATCGACCAGAGCCTCGACCGCATCGCCCGCAATTTCTCCAAGACCCGCCCGGAATTCCTGGAATACCTCAAGTCGGTCGGCTCGTCCGAACAGGCGCTGCGCCGCCAGATCGAGGGCGAGCTGGCGTGGAGCCGCCTGTTGCGCAGCCGCGTCGCGCCGCAGGTCAACGTCGGCGAGGAAGAGGTCAAGGCGATCATCAAGCGGATCGAGGCGTCGCAGGGCATCGAGGAATTCCACCTCAAGGAAATCTACCTGTCGGCACCGCCCGAGCGGCAGCGCGAAGTGGTCGCTGCAGGACAGAAGATGATCGAACAGATGCGCGAAGGCGCGCCGTTCGAATATTTCGCGAGCAATTTCTCCGAGGCGTCGACCCGCGCCAAGCAGGGTGACCTGGGCTGGGTGCGGCTCCAGATGCTGCCCGAGGAACTCCAGTCCGCCGCGACCCAGCTCCAGATCGGCCAGATCGCGGGGCCGGTCGAGGTGCCTGGCGGTTTCTCGATCCTCTACCTGGTCGACAAACGAAAGATCGGCGTTGCCGACCCGCGCGACGCGCGGCTCAATCTGCGCCAGCTCGCGATCAAGTTCCCCGAAGGCACCACCCAGGCGCAGGCGACCGCGCGCACTTCCGAATTCGCCTCCGCGGTCCAGAAGATCCAGGGCTGCGGCGGCGTCGCCAAGGTGGCGAGCGAGATCGGCGCCGAGGTGGTCGACAATGATTCGGTCACCGTCCGCCAGCTGCCGCCGCAGTTGCAGGACATCCTGCTCAACATGCAGATCGGGCAGGCTACCCCACCGTTCGGCTCGCCGGAAGAAGGCGTCCGCACGCTGGTGCTGTGCGGCCGCGACGATCCTCAGGGCGCGGCGCTGCCCGATCCCGAGCAGCTCCAGGCCCAGCTTGAAGAGCAGCGCGTCAACCTGCGCGCGCAGCGGATGCTGCGCGACCTGCGGCGTGATGCCGTCGTCGAGTATCGATGACCGGTCGAGGGAGGGCACGGCTCCGATGACCGTCGCGCCTCTTGCCGTCTCGATGGGCGACCCCGCCGGGATCGGCCCCGAGATCATCGCCAAGGCGTGGGCGGCGCGCGACACGCACCGGCTCGCGCCCTTCTTCGCGGTGGGCGACGCCCGCGCGGTGGAGGCGGTGTGGAATGGCCCGGTCCAGCGCATCTCCGCTCCCGCCGACGCGGCCGCGATCTTCGCCGACGCGCTGCCGGTGATCTCGGTCACCGATGCCGGGGAGATCACGCCCGGCGCCCCCGATGTCGAGGACGCGCGCTGCGCGCTCGAAGCGCTGGAGCTGGCGGTCGGGCTGACTCGGTCGGGCGCGGCGAGCGGGCTGGTGACCGGCCCGGTATCGAAGGCGCAGCTCTATCGAATCGGCTTCACGCACCCCGGCCAGACCGAATTCGTCGCCGAACGCTGCGGCATCGCCAAGCAGAATGCGGTGATGATGCTCGCCGGGCCGACGCTGCGGGTGGTCCCGATCACCACCCATATCCCGCTCGCCGACGTCTCCCGCCAACTGTCGGTCGAGCTGATCGTCGCCAAGGGACAGGCGACAGCGCGCGGGCTGGCACGCAATTTCGGGATCGAGCGCCCGCGCCTCGCCTTTGCCGGCATCAACCCGCACGCGGGCGAAGGCGGCGCGATCGGGCGTGAGGAGATCGAGATCATCGAACCGGCGGTCGCGCAACTGATTGCCGAGGGGATCGATGCGGTCGGCCCCTTCGCCGCCGACAGCATGTTCCACGCCCGCGCCCGCGCGGGCTATGACGCGGCGCTGTGCTGCTATCACGATCAGGCGCTGATCCCGCTCAAGGCGCTGCATTTCGATGAGGGCGTCAACATCACGCTGGGCCTGCCGATCGTGCGGACCTCCCCCGACCACGGCACCGCGTTCGGCATCGCCGGCAAGGGCGTCGCCGAACCGGGCGCGATGATCGCGGCGATCGTGCTGGCGGCCGAAGCCGCCGCACGCCGCGTCGCCGCCCAGCCCGCCGCTTGACCACGCTTCCGCCGCTTCGCGACGTCGTGGCGCGCCACGGCCTGAGCGCGAGCAAGGCGCTCGGCCAGAATTTCCTG
>NZ_DATMGG010000035.1:0-5504 GCF_035555815.1 Sphingomonas sp. | reverse complement strand
CTCCAGATCGCTGGCGGTGCCGACGATCGTGTAGGCGATCAGATGGGGCAGGTGGCTGGTCACCGCCAGCACGCGATCGTGATGGTCGGGCGCCATCGTGTCGATCTGCGCGCCCAGCCGCCGCCAGAATTCCGCCACCCGCTCGACCGCCAGCGGATCGGTGCCCTCGGGCGGGGTCAGGATACACCAGCGATTGTGGAACAGCGACGCGAAGCCCGCCTCCGGCCCGCTGCGCTCGGTGCCCGCGACCGGGTGCGCCGGTACGATCGTCGCGCCGGGCAGCGCCGCCGCCAGCGCCAGCGCCACGCTCGCCTTGCACGACCCGACGTCGCTGACGACCGCGTCGGCGGGCAGATCGTCGGCGAACGCCGCCGCCGCCGCGCGCATCGCGCCGACGGGCACGCACAGGATCACCAGATCGGCGTCGATCACCGCCGCGCCGGGGGTGTCGGCGATGTCATCGCACAGCCCCAGCGCCACGGCCGTCGCGCGCACCTGCGGATCGGCGTCATGGCCGGTCAGCACCACGCTGGGCATCGCCGCGCGCACGCCGCGCGCGATCGACGAACCGATCAACCCAAGCCCGATGACCGAGACCCGAGCGAACGGCAGCATCAGCCGGCCTGCTCCGCCAACGCGCGCAGCGCCGCGGCGACGCCGCGCGTCTCCTCCTCGGTGCCGACGGTGATACGCAGGCCGTGCGGCAGCCCCTGGCCAGGCAGCCAGCGGACGATATAGCCGGCGTCCATCAGCCCCTTGTACGCCGCCTCTGCGGTCAACGCGCCCTCAAACAGCACCAGCACGAAATTGGCCTGGCTCGGCACCGCGCGCAGCCCGGCGTTGCCCAGCTTGGCGATCTCGTCGGAGAACCAGCGCCGCCACGTCGCGTTGTGCGCGCGGGTATGATCGACGAAATCGGTGTCGCCCAGCGCGGCGATGGCGGCGGCGGTGCCGGCGATGGTGATGCTGAACGGCAAGCGGATGCGGTGCATCGCCTCGATAATCTCCGCCGACGCATAGCCCCAGCCGATCCGTTCGGCGGCAAGGCCGTACATCTTGGAGAAGGTGCGGGTGACCAGCACGTTCGACGCGCTGTCGGCCAGCGCCATGCCGCCGTCCTCGACATCGCCGTCGATATATTCGGCATAGGCGTGGTCGAGCACCAGCAGGATATCGCCGCGCAGCCCGGCGTGGAGCCGCGCGATCTCCTCCCGGCTGGCATAGGTGCCGGTCGGGTTATTGGGATTGGCGATGTAGACCATGCGCGTACGATCGGTCACGGCGGCGAGCACCGCGTCGACGTCGGTCGCATAATCCGTGTCCGGCGCGATCACCGGCGTAGCGCCGACCCGCCGCGTCGCGATCTCATACACCGCGAAGCCGTAGCGGACGTAGATCACCTCGTCCCCCGGCCCGGCGAAGGCGCCAGCGGCGAGGTGGAGCACCTCGTCCGATCCGTTGCCATAGATGATCCGCGCCGGATCGAGTCCGTGCTTCGCCGCCAGCACGTCGCGCAGTTCGGTGGCGCTGGCGTCGGGATAGCGCTCGAGCCGGTCGGCGGCGCCGGCGAACGCCGCGCGCGCCGCCGGGCTGGTGCCGAGCGGATTTTCGTTCGACGAAAGCTTGACGACCTTGCGGCCGTCATCGGTGGTGCTGCGCCCCGGCACATAGGGCGCGATGCCCATGATCCAGGGCTTGGGAACGGGTGCGGTCATGCGCGCGGCGATGGCGCAATGCGTGCGCGCTGGCAAGCGCGCGCGGCTGTGATAGGGTGCGGCCATGCGGGGGAACCAAACGCTGTGGCGGGCGATGGAGGCGGCCCGTCGCGCCAATCTGGCGGCGGCGGGCGCGCCGATGCCGGTCGCGGGCGCCGCCGGGGCGACGCGGCGCGCGGTGCTGAAGGCATTGGGGGCGAGCGGCGTGGCGGGGCTGGCCCCCCTTCCCGCGGCGGCGGCGCGGCCACGGCGCGTCGCGATCATCGGCGGCGGCATCGCCGGGCTGTCGGCGCTATGGTATCTGACGCAGGCTGGCGTCGACGCGCATCTGTATGAGGCGCGCGCGCGGATGGGCGGGCGGATGTTCACCTGGCGCCGCTTCGCCGGTGATCAGCCAGTCGAGGACGGCGGCCAGCTGGTCAACACCGACCACGCCGACATGCATGCGCTGGTCAAGGCGTTCGACATCGCGCTGGTCGATCGCAAGGCGGGCAACCACCGGCTGGCGGTGATCGCCGACGGCGCGCCGCTGGACGACGCCGCGCTGGCAGAGGCGCTGCGCCCGATCGCGGCGCAGATCGGCCGCGACGCCGACCAGCTCGACAAGGACTATGCCCGCGTCGCCGCCGAGATCGACCGGCTGTCGATCGCCGACTATCTCGATCGCCACGCCGCGCTGATGCCGACGCCGTGGGTGCGACGCCTGCTCGAATCGACCAGCCGTACCGAATATGGCGTCGAGCCGGCGCGCGCCTCTGCACTCGAGCTGTTGTTCAACCTGCCGACCGTCGATGGCCAGCGCACCGAGATATTGAGCAGCAGCGACGAGCGGTTCCTGATGCAGGGCGGCAGCGGCGCGTTGATCGACGCGATGGTGGCGCGGCTGGGCGACCGTATCGCCACCGGCAAACGCTGCGCCCGGATCGCGCCGGCGCCGGGCGGAGTGCGGATCGGCTTTCTGGACGGCACGATGGCCGAGGCCGACGCGGCGATCGTCGCGGTACCGGCGCCGCTGACCCGCACGATCGACTACGCCGTGCCGCTGCCGCCGCGCTGGCGCCAGTTCATCGACGTGATGGAACTGGGCCGGTGCGAGAAGATCAACATGGCGGTCGATCCCGCCGCATGGGACCGCGTGGTCGGGCGCGGCGGCGAATTGTGGGAGACCGACGCCGGTTCGCCCTATGCGCTGGCGTGGAACGGCGGCGTCGCGGGCGGATCGGTCGACGTCATCACCTGGTTCCTGGGCGGCGATCAGGTCGGCGCGGCGGCGGACGGCGATCCCGCCGCGCTGGCCGCCGGCTATGCCGCGCACGCCGGCCGCGCGGTGCCGGGGCTGGCGCCCGCCGGCCCGTCGCGCCGCACCGCCTGGCACCGCGATTCGCTGACATTGGGCGGCTATGCCAATTTCCCGCCGGGCCAGTTGAGCCGCTTCGGCGCGCTGCTGTGGACCGACGACACGGTGCTGGCGAAACGGCAGGTCGCCGGCGGCGGCCGCCTGTTCTTTGCCGGAGAGCATCTGTCCGACGCCTATCCCGGCTATATGAACGGCGCCGCGCAGACCGGGCGCATGGCGGCGGAGGCGCTGGTGGGGCGGACGATCGCCTGATCGCGGGCACCCTTCGGCGACGTCCGCACCGCCTGCCGCTCCTGACGGGAGAAGGGCCTCGCGCGGCGCGGGCGAGTGGACAGGGCGAGAGCGACAGGCCGCACGCGAGGGGTTCCGGACCACGCCATTTACGCCTAGCAGCGAGCCGATGAGCGACGCCCGCTTCGGTCTCAATCGCATTGCCCGCCTCGGGTCTCCGCTGCCGCTCGACGGGGGCGGCACGCTGTCGTCGGTCGACATCGCCTATGAGACCTATGGCACGCTGTCCCCGGCGCGCGACAATGCGATCCTGATCTGCCACGCGCTGACCGGCGATCAGCATGTCGCGTCGGACCACCCGGTGACCGGCAAGCCGGGCTGGTGGACGCGGATGGTGGGTCCCGGCAAGCCGGTCGACACCGATCGCCATCTGGTGATCGCCACCAACGTCATCGGCAGTTGCATGGGCAGTTCCGGCCCGGCCAGCGCCGCCGCCGACGGCTGTCCGCACGGGATGCGCTTTCCGGTCATCACCATCCGCGACATGGTGCGCGCGCAGGCGATGCTGCTCGATCACCTCGGCATCGACACGTTGGCGGCGGTGGTCGGCGGATCGATGGGCGGGATGCAGGCGCTATCGTGGGCGGCGACCTTTCCCGCCCGCGTCCGATCGGCGGTGGTGATCGCGTCGACCGCACGCCATTCCGCCCAGAACATCGCGTTCCATGAGGTCGGTCGGCAGGCGATCATGGCCGATCCGAAATGGCGCGGCGGCGACTATTACAGCAGCGGCGATCCCCCCAGCGCCGGGCTGGCGGTGGCGCGGATGGCGGCGCACATCACCTACCTGTCCGAAGCCGGGCTGACCGAGAAATTCGGCCGCAAGTTGCAGGCGCGCGAGGCAAAGACGTTCGGCTTTGACGCCGATTTCCAGGTCGAGAGCTATCTGCGGCACCAAGGGCTGGCGTTCTCCGACCGGTTCGACGCCAATTCCTACCTCTACATCACCCGCGCGCTCGATTATTTCGACCTGGCGGAGGAACATGGCGGGCTGCTCGCCAACGCCTTTCGCGGGGCGGCGACGCGGTTCTGTGTGGTCAGCTTCGATACCGACTGGCTCTATCCCACCCGCGAATCGCGCAACGTCGTCCACGCGCTCAACGCCGCGGGCGCCGCCGCCAGCTTCGTCGAGCTGAGTTCGCCCTATGGCCACGACGCCTTCCTGCTCGAATCGCCCGAACTGAACCGGGTGGTCGACGGTTTCCTGAGGGCGGGGGCGTGAGCGGCCTGCGTCCTGACCTGGCGATCATCGCCGCGCATGTCGCGCCGGGCAGCCGGGTGCTCGACGTCGGCTGCGGCGACGGGGCGCTGATGGCGGCGTTGCGCGACGATCGCGGCGTCGACGCGCGCGGGCTGGAACTGGACCCCGCCGACGTCGCCACCGCCGTCGCGCGCGGGCTGTCGGTGGTGCAGGGCGACGCCGATACCGACCTCAAGGACTATCCCGACGCGGCGTTCGATTATGCCATCCTCAGCCAGACGCTGCAGACCACGCGCCGGCCCGACCGGGTGCTGGACGAGCTGCTGCGGATCGGCCGCCGCGCGTTCGTATCCTTTCCCAACTTCGCCCACTGGCGCGTGCGCGGGTCGCTGCTGTTCGGCGGGCGGATGCCGGTGACGCGGCTGCTGCCGCTCGAATGGTATGAGACGCCGAACATCCACCACGTCACCATCGACGATTTCCGCGCCTTCGTCGCCCAGCGCGGGATCACGGTGGAGGGCGCTTGGTTCCTGGCGCGCGGCGCCCCCGCGCGTCCGGCGGCGGCGAACGTCTTCGCCGAACACGCGGTGTTCCTGCTGCGGCGCTAGACCGTCTGCAATGTGAACACCAGCGCCAGCCCGGCCGCGAGGAACGGGCTGAACGGCAGCGCGGCGCGGAAATCGGGCGTGCGCCACGGCGCGCGCGCCACGGTGAAGGCCAGCGCGAGCAGGCTCGCCACGACGAACACCCCGGTGCTGCCGACGAACCCCACCCAGATGCTGGCGGCGGCGAGGAACTTGACGTCCCCCATCCCCAGCGTGCCCGGCCGCCGCAGCCATTTCATCACCGCGATCAGCGTCAGGAAAAGGGCGATCACCGCCAATGGCGGCACCAGCGCGTGCAGCCATGCCGACCACGACGGCGCCGATATCGCGCGAAA
>NZ_DATMGG010000034.1:0-5078 GCF_035555815.1 Sphingomonas sp. | reverse complement strand
GCGCGCCGCCCTCGATCGACATGTTGGACACGGTCAGCCGCCCCTCGACCGACATCGCGCGGATCACTTCGCCGGTATATTCGATGACATGGCCGGTGCCCCCCGCCGCGCCGATGCGGCCGATGATCGCCAGCACCACGTCCTTGGGACTGACGCCATAGCCCAGCGTACCGTCGACGCGGACCTCCATCGTCCTGGCCTGCTGGAGCAGCAGCGTCTGGGTGGCGAGGACATGCTCGACCTCGCTGGTGCCGATGCCGAACGCCAGTGCGCCGAGCGCGCCGTGGCAGGAGGTGTGGCTGTCGCCGCACACCAGCGTGGTGCCGGGCAGCGTGAAGCCCTGTTCGGGGCCGACGACGTGGACGATCCCCTGCGCGGCATCCAGCGCGTCGATATATTCGATGCCGAACTCGCGCGTGTTCGCGGCCAGCGCGGCAAGCTGGTTGGCGCTTTCGGGATCGGCGATCGGCAGCGGCCGGCCGGCAGCGTCGACCCGCGCGGTGGTCGGCAGATTGTGATCGGGCACCGCCAAGGTCAGATCCGGCCGGCGCACGCCGCGCCCCGCCGCGCGCAGGCCGGCAAAGGCCTGTGGGCTGGTCACCTCATGCACAAGGTGGCGGTCGATGTAGATCAGGCAGGTGCCATCGTCGCGGCGCTCGATCACATGATCGGCCCAGATCTTTTCGTAGAGGGTGAGCGGTCGGCTAGCCATGCGCGCGCTTTAACCGAATCGTGCGCGACGGCAAGCCGGGAAGCAAGGCTATTGCGGGGGCGCGTTCGCCATCTCGCGCCGAAGATAGGCCTGCACCGCCGTGATCTCCGCGTCGGTCAGTTCGTGGAGCGCGCTGCGCGCCGCGTCGCTCATCATGCCGAGATCGGCCTTGCTCATCCCCACGCCGGTGCGCAGCAGGCGGCGGAAATGCGCCGGATCATAGGCCGCGCCGACCGGCGCGAGCGCGGGCACGGTCTGCTTGCCGTCATCCGACGGCACCGCCTCGAACAGGCGATGGCAGCCGCCGCACGAGGTTTCGACCACGAACTTGCCCGGATCGGGATCGCGGTGGCGTTCGGCGACGGTATCCGGCCGCACGCTGGACGGCAGCGCACCCGTCACGATCAACCCGCGCGCGATCGGGCCGAACCGCATTCTGGAGGTGAAGTCCTCCTCATCGGGCCGCAGGGTGCGCATCCAGCCGATCACCTTGCCCAGATCGTCGTCCGACAGACGGCCCAGCGCCTGCGTCGGCATCACCCACAGCGCGCGACCATCGAAGCCGACGCCGTGCCGGATCGCCCGCGCCACCTCTCCATCGCTGCGCCCGGCGATCACGCGGGCAAAGGCGGGGGCGACGATGCGGCCGAGCAGCGGTTCGTCGACGATCACGCCGCCGTGGCCCTGATAGTGACAGTCCCGGCACCCGGTGAAGGCGGCGATCCGCGCGCCCTCCGCCACGCCGGCGCTGGAGGCATCGGCCGTGATCGCCGGCAACGGCGCCGCACGGGTCTGCCGGATCATCCATTCGGAGGCGCCGTAGAGGATGGCGGTGCCCAGACCGGCGATCGCCACCACCCCAATCACGATCTTGTAGGCCAATCGCATCGTCCGCGCCCCCCGAGGAACAATCCTTCATAGCACGCGCATCGACTCTGCGGGCGAGACATAGACCGCCCGGAAACCGAACGGAAGCGCCGCGATGGCGTGGCCGCCCTATCGCCCTAGCGGTCGAGGGTGGCGATCCACGCCGCCAGCGCGGCGGTGTCGCGCATGTCGCCGGCATAGCGGTGGACCGGCTCCATCGGCACGTTCGATCCGCGATCGCGCCCGCGATAGACCTTCATCGGCACCGCCGCGCGCATCACCCCGCCGGGCAGCGTCGGATTGCGGACGTCCATGTACAGCGTGTCGGCGCTGGTTTCCTGCCCGACCTGGATCGCGCCCAGCGCCGACCACAGATCCGCCGCGTCGAGGCAGGCGGAGGCGCAGCCGGTGTCGGTGACGAAATAGACCCGCGCCGGCGCGGTCGGCGGCGGTGGCGGTGCGGCGCCCTTAGCGGCGGGATCGTCGCCGATATCGTCGGGTTCACGCCACAGCGGCCGCCCCGCCGCGCGCGCCGCCGCGACACCATCGACCAGCGTGCGGAAGTATCGTCTGGCGACCTCGCCGGCGTCGGGCCGGTCGAACTGCGCCTGATAGTCGCGCAGCGTCGCCAGATTGGTATCCGACACCCGCCATTCGACATAGCTGTGATCGGGCAGGCCATCGATGCGCGCCGCGCCCCACAGGATCGTCGCGATCTGGTGCGACCAGTCGGACGATCCGCCGTTATTGCCGCGCAGATCGAGCACGATGCGCGGTGCCCCGACAATCGCGTCGCGATCGGCGGCCAGCGCGGCGATCAGCGGCCGCAGCGCCGCCGCGTCGGCGCCGTCGGGATCGCCGTTGAACCCGCTGAGCGTGAACCAGCGCGTCCCGTCGGGATCGGTCCGCGCGCCGATCGGCTCACGCGCGCGCTGGTTGGTATCGGCCAGCCGCGCGCGATAGGCGGCGGGATCGATCGGCCGCCAGTCGAGCGTCACCGCCCGTTCCCGTCCGTCGACGACGAAGGTGCAGCGCGCCGGCCGGGCGATGAAGGGATTGCCCTGATCGGTGAACAGCGCGCCCCCGGTCAGCGCGCGGCGCGAGGCGAGCATCCACCGCCCGGCGAAGGCGCCGACGTTTTCCGCCGCCAGCCGATCCGCCGGGCGTCCGTCGCACGCCACCAGCCGCGCGCCGAGCGGCACCGGCGCGCGGTCCTCCCGCGTCATCACCACCTGAGCGCCGCGCGCGTCGAAGCCGGTCAGGAAGCCGGGCCATCTAACCGGCAGCGCGCGGCTCTGATCGGCCATGAACACCGCGAGGTGGCCGTCGTCGAAGCGTGCCGCATAGCCGCGCATCGCCGCGAGATAGCCGCCCTCGTCGCGCACCCGTGCCGAGCGTTCGAGCGCCTGCGCCAGCGCGGCGTCGTTGCGCCGGACGAAACCGGGATCGAGCGCGTTGACCGGGCCGGGATGGTTGGCGGCGATATCGTCGTGCAGCGCCTGCGCGTCCCGGCGCAGCGTCGCCGCCCAGTCGCGCGGCGCGGCGTCGGCGGGCGCATCCAGCATCGGGGCGAGCGCGAGCAGCAGCGGGAGCATCGGGATCATGCGCCTTCATGACCCAGGTGTATTATGTTTGCAATACGCTCAGCGCGGATCGCCATGTCGGCGGCAGGAGTCGCTTATGCGCCATCCCGGCGAAAGCTGGAATCCAGCGCAAGCAGCGTCGCCCGCGGCCCCCGATCCCGGATCAAGTCCGGGATGACGCAGAAGAGGACGGATGCCGTCCGAATGAAGACCCGCGCCGGATCAGGCGGCGGCGAGCGCAACCTCGTACTTCGCGGTGGTCTTGGCGGCGATCTCGTCCACGGTCACGCCCGGCGCCAGCTCGATCAGCGCGAAGGGGGACTGGTGATCGGGGCGGGCGAACACCGCCAGATCGGTGACGATCATGTCGACCACGTTCTTGCCGGTCAGCGGCAGCGTGCATTCGGGGATGAACTTGGCGTCGCCGCTCTTGGCGTTGTGCTCCATCACCACGATGATCTTCTTGACCCCGGCGACGAGGTCCATCGCGCCGCCCATACCCTTGATCATCTTGCCCGGAATCATCCAGTTGGCGATGTCGCCGTTTTCCGCGATCTCCATCGCGCCGAGGACCGCCAGGTCGATATGGCCGCCGCGGATCATCGCGAAACTGTCCGCGCTGGAGAAATAGACCGTCGACGGCAGCTCGCTGACGGTCTGCTTGCCGGCATTGATCAGGTCGGGATCGACCTGGTCGGGATAGGGGAACGGACCGATGCCGAGCATCCCGTTTTCCGACTGGAGCGTCACCTGAACCCCGTCGGGGATATGGTTCGCCACCAGCGTCGGGATGCCGATGCCCAGGTTGACGTAGAAGCCGTCGCGCAGTTCCTTCGCGGCACGGGCGGCCATCTCATCGCGGGTCCAGGGCATCTCAGTTCACTCCTTTGGCCGGATCGCTCCAGCGCGTATCGGTTGGAAAGACATCGTCGAACCCGCCCTTCAGGCCGGAGCCGTAGACGGGGTTGGGCAGCAGGAACCAGCCGTTGCCCCACAGGCCGGCCAGCGCCGGGGTCGCCGCCGCCGCGCGCCGCGCCGCCGGGGTCAGCCGGGCATCGCCGAACAAGTCGCTGAAATCGCCGAGCTGATCGCCGACCATCGCCACCACGCAATAGCCGCTGGCGATCGCCCAGCGACGATCGTCCTTGCCCGATCCGCCGCCGTCGTCACCCTTCAGCCACAGCGTCTCGCCATGCTTTGCCGGGCCGAGGCCGGCGTGGGCGATCGCCGCCTCGGTCGCGGCGGCGTTGGCGTTGCTGCGGTTGGAATTGAAGATGACGGTGATGCCGGCGTTGCGCGCGGCGTCGAGCGCCAGCTTCGCGCCCGGCACCGCCGCGACCTTGTCCGCGCCGGTCTGTTCCCAACGCTGCCACCGGGCATCGTCATACGCCTCGCCGCGCTTCGCCGCGTCGCCTTCGTAGCCGAGGTTGAGCACCGCGGTCTCATCGACGTCGAGCACCACCGCGAGCGGCTTGGCGCCGCACGGCTCGAACTGCGGCGCGTCGAGCGTCGATCCGTCGCTCATCACCACCTGGCGCAGCGTGTTCTTGCGGCGATAGGGAATCTGCTGGGTCAGATAGTCGGACAGCGCGCGATAGGCCTGGAGGCTCAGCCCGGCGCTCTCACCCGAGCCGTAGAGATACTGCATCCCCTCCGGCACCGCGACCGTATCGGTCGCCGCCGGGCGCGCGGCGGCGCCGGAGGGCGGCGGCAACTGGGTCGCGCCCTGCACGACCTGCCAGTTGCCCTGCGGCGTCTGGACGCTCTGGGCGGGTGCGGGCGCGGAGGGCGCGGCGGCCGGGGCTTCCGCCCGCTTGTCGTCCATCCGCGACTTGACCACGGCGGAGGCCGCCACGGCCGGAATCACCGCCGCGACGCAGCCGCCGGTCAGCGGCGCCAGCATCAGGACCGCCGCG
>NZ_DATMGG010000033.1:0-15444 GCF_035555815.1 Sphingomonas sp. | reverse complement strand
GCCAGCGCCATCGCCTCGGCATGGGGTCGCCCCCCCGGCTGGGTCCAGCCCCGCCCGATCACGATGCCGTCGCGCACGATCACGCAGCCGACGTTGGGGTTTGGCGCGGCCCGCCCACGCCCGCGCTCGCCCAGCGCCAGCGCGGCGTCCATCCAGCGGCGATCATCGTGCGACGGCGCGGCGCGGGGGAGCGCGCCGGCGCCCAGCCCCGACGACTCGCCGCTCAGAACCCCCATTTGGTGAGCTGGTCGTCGTATTTCTTGAACTGCGCCTGCCGTTCCTTCTGCCTGCGCTCCAGCTCGGCCTTCAGCGCCAGCTCCTTGGGCAGGTCGATCGCCTGCTGCGCGCGGATCTCCTCGTCGGAGCGGGTCAGCGGCCAGCTCTGGAAATAGGTGATCTCGCGCTTGTAGACGCGCTCCTCATGCGAATCGTGGATGAACCCCGCGATCAGCAGGGTGGTCATCACGATCGCCAGCGCCAGGAAGCCCAGCTCGTGGGGCCGCCGTGCCGACAGGAAGACGCGCAGATCCTGGATCGCGCGGAACGGGGAAAAGCGGGTGAGATAACGCATGCGGCCACCAACATAGGCGCCGGGGGCGCGACTAGCCACCCCCGGACGCCGATCAGGCCGGGCTCATTCGGTCAGCCGAAAGCGCAGCGACATCGTCTTCCAGCTTTCATAGGGCACGCCGTCGCGCGTCGCCGGCTTGAACCGCCAGCGCGCCATCGCCTGCCGCCTGGTCGCGCTGAAGAAGCTTTCACCGGGGCCGCTCACCGCCTCGAACGCCTTGACCCGGCCGTCGGTGCCGACCAGCACCTTGACCACCACCCGGCCCTCGATCCCGGCGCGGCGCATGTCGGGGGGATAATCGGGTTGAAGATCGGCGGCGTAGCGCGGATCGACATCCGCATCGACCGTCACCGGCGCCGGCCGGGGCGGGTCGACCGTGACGCTCCCCGCGCCGGTCCCGGTCAGCGCGACCGGGTCGCCGAGCACCAGCGGTTCGCTGGAACCGACCAGCGCATTGTCGTTCGGTACTGGGATGGTGACGACGGTCTTCGGCACATAGGTGTCGATCGGGCGCGCGGTCTCCGTCACCTTCTTCGCCTCCGGCGGGTTCGGCGGCGGGGGCGGCGGCTCGATCGGGATGTCGATGGTGTCGATCGTCCCCCAATCGGTGATCTTGCCGATTTCGGGCGCGGACCACACCAGCGCAGCAATCAGCGCGGCGTTGATGCCCACCGCCAGCGTCAATCCCGTCGGGCTCATCCTGCCGCGATTCATGCGATCTGCGTACATGGCTTCCTCTCCTTCACGTCGGGCGTTCCGGTGTCGGAGATGATACAACGTTACGAACGGGGCGCAATAGGGATAATATTACATCTCATTGACGATGGACGACGATGATTCGGCACTGCCGGCGTCGGTCAGCCGGCGGCGCGCAGGCGCTCGATCGCGCGGTCGCGGCCGATCAGCCGCGCCAGTGCGGCCATGTCGGGACCGTGGTCGCGCCCGGTCAACGCGCGGCGCAGCGGCAGGAACAGCGGCTTGCCCTTGCGCCCGGAGGCATCCTTCAGCGCGCCGGTCAGCGCGTGCCACGGGTCGGCCGACCAGTCGATCGACTCGGCGATCGCCGCCGCCTGGATCAGGAAATCGCGATCGGCGGGATCGGCGGTGGCGGCGACCGGCCCCTCGATCACCCCCCACCATTCGGCGGCGTCGGCGACCCGCTCGAGATTGGGCCGGATCGCGTCCCACGCCTCCGCGCCGATGCCGGCGGGCAGCCGTTCGCGCACCGCGTCATAGGGCAGCTGGTGGACGATCCGGGCGTTCACGCCCGCCAGTTCCGCCTCGTCGAACCGCGCCGGCGCGCGACCGAAATGGGCGAAGTCGAACCCGGCGACCAGCGGTGCGCGATCGACCAGCGGCTCGACCGGCTGGCTGGTCCCGATCCGCGCGAGCAGCGCGACTACGGCCTCCGGCTCGATCCCCGCTTCCCGGAAATGGTCGACGCCCAACGAGCCGAGCCGCTTGGACAGCTTGCCCTCGCTCCCAGTCAGCAGCGCCTCATGCGCGAAGGCCGGCGGCGCGGCGCCCAGCGCGCGGAACATGTCGATCTGCAACGCGGTGTTGGAGACGTGATCCTCGCCGCGCACGACATGGGTGATGCCCATGTCGATGTCGTCGATCACCGACGGCAGCAGGTAGAGCCACGATCCGTCGGCGCGACGCACCACCGGGTCGCTCATCGCCGCCGCCGCGAAATGCTGTGGCCCGCGGATCAGGTCGTCCCAATCCAGCGCGTCGCCGCCCAGCCGGAACCGCCAATGTGGCGTGCGCCCTTCCGCCTCCAGCGCCGCGCGCTCGTCCTCGCCCAGCGCCAGCGCGGCGCGGTCGTAGATCGGCGGCAGCCCGCGCCCGAGCAGGATCTTGCGCTTCAGTTCGAGTTCCTGCGCACTCTCATAGGCCGGGTAGACCCGCCCGGCCGCCTTCAGTTCTGCGAACCGCGCCTCATAGCGATCGAACCGCGCCGACTGGCGCTCCTCGCCATCGGGCACCAGCCCCAGCCAGTGCAGGTCGGCGCGGATCGACTCGACGAACCGCTCCTCCGACCGCGCGCGATCGGTATCGTCGATCCTGAGCAGGAACCGCCCGCCCTGCCGCCGCGCCCACATCCAGTTGTGGAGCGCGGTGCGGATATTGCCGACGTGGAGCGTGCCAGTCGGACTGGGCGCGAAACGGGTGACGATCATCGCGCCGCCCTACGCCAAGATCGCGCGACCGGGCAATTACGCGGACGCCATGACTCTTCCTCTTTGACGATTCGGTTACGCACCCTAAGAGCGCCTCATCCAGGGCGCAGCGAGAATCACGATGAAACTGTTGACGGGCAATTCCAACCTGCCGCTGGCGCAGGCGATCGCCGAATATTGCGAGATCCCGCTGACCAAGGCCAGCGTGCGCCGCTTCGCCGATGAGGAAGTGTTCGTCGAAATCCATGAGAACGTGCGCGGCGAGGACGTGTTCGTCCTGCAATCGACCTCCTACCCCGCCAACGACAACCTGATGGAATTGCTGATCATGATCGACGCGCTGCGGCGCGCGTCGGCGCGACGGATCACCGCGGTGCTCCCCTATTTCGGCTATGCCCGGCAGGACCGGAAGCCGGGCCCGCGCACCCCGATCTCGGCCAAGCTGGTCGCCAACCTGATCACCGTCGCCGGCGCCAACCGCGTGCTGTCGGTCGACCTTCACGCCGGGCAGATCCAGGGATTCTTCGACATACCGACCGACAATCTGTTCGGCGCGCCGGTGATGTCGGCCGATATCCGCAGCCGCTTTCCCGACCGCAACTGGATGGTGGTGTCGCCCGACGTCGGCGGCGTGGTGCGCGCGCGCGCGCTGTCGAAGCGACTCGACAACGCCCCGCTGGCGATCGTCGACAAGCGGCGTGAGCGCGCCGGCGAATCGGAAGTGATGAACATCATCGGCGACGTCGAGGGGCGTTTCTGCATCCTGATCGACGACATCGTCGATTCGGCTGGAACGCTGTGCAACGCCGCCGCCGCGCTGAAGACGGCCGGGGCGGAAGGCGTGGTCGCCTATGTCACCCACGGCGTGCTGTCGGGCGGCGCGGTGGCCCGCGTCCAGGGATCGGCGCTGGAGGAACTGGTCATCACCGATTCGATCGGCAACCATGACGTGATCGCCAGCGCGGACAAGGTCCGCCACCTCACCATCGCCCCGCTGCTGGCCGAGGCGATCAAGCGCATCGCGGACGAATCCTCGGTGTCGAGCCTGTTCGACTGAGGAAAACATTTGGGCGCCGGGTGGCCTAACGCCCCGCCTCGACGATATGCTCGAACACCGCCGGGTGCAGCGGCTGGACGAATCGCGCGCCGAACTGGTCGCCGCGCCGCCACACCACCACCGTCTCCAGCCCGCTCAGCCCCGGCAGCGTGACCCACACCGTGGCGCCGACGCGCAGGTGGAGCGCGGTCTCGCCGCGAAGGCCGGTGATCGACAGGTCGTGCACCAGAATGTCGAAACGCACGGCCGCGCCCTCGCGCAGCCGCGCCTTGAACCGCACCGGCTTACGTAACGTCGCGCGCACTTCCTGCGGCGCGGCGCGGCGCGTGCGTGCCTCGGGGAGCATGGTCACCACGCCACATAGTCGCAGATCAGGCTTAATAAACCGCGAATCAGCCACTTAGGTGTTCAAACTAGCGCGGCCGGCGCAATCCCGTCCCGCGCCCGCGCCGCAGCGCCGCCTTCAGCACGTCGGGTCGCGGCGCCCACAGGAAGCCGAAGCTCACCGCCCCCCGGCGGGTCTCGACCGCGTGGTGCAGCCGGTGCGCCTGGACGATCCGCTTCAGATAGCGCCCGCGCGGCAGCCAGCGCAGCGGCAGGCGGCGGTGGACGATGACGTCGTGAAATCCGAAATAGATCGCGCCATAGGCGGCGATGCCCGCTCCGATCCACGTCCAGCCCGGCCACCAACCCCACCGTACGCCTCCCGCCAGCAGCACGATCGACGGGATCGCGAAGATCACCGCGTAGAGGTCGTTCCACTCGAACATGCCGGTGCGCGGCCGGTGGTGGCTGGCGTGCAATACCCAGCCAGGCCCGTGCATAACCCAGCGGTGCATGACATAGGCGAAACCCTCCATGCCGATCACGGTGGCGATAAACAGCGACAGGCCGGCAATCAGGTGCATCGCGCTCCTATATAGCCCGTCTTTACCGCAGCGCGACATAGGCAGGGTGGATTCACCCGCCACGCTGTGCTTTAGGCACTCGCAAATCCTTCCCAGATCTCGAAACGAGGCGCCCGTGAACATCCACGAATACCAGGCCAAGGAACTGCTCGCGAAATTCGGAGTCCCCGTCCCCGCCGGCTTTGCCGCGCTGAGCGTCGACGAGGCGGTCGAAGCGTCAAAGAAGCTGCCGGGACCGCTCTATGTGGTGAAGGCGCAGATCCACGCCGGCGGGCGCGGCAAGGGCAAGTTCAAGGAACTCGGCCCCGACGCCAAGGGCGGCGTCCGCCTCGCCCGCACCGACGATGAGGTCCGCGCGGCGGCGACAGACATGCTCGGCAACACGCTGGTGACGATCCAGACCGGCGAGTATGGCAAGCAGGTCAACCGTCTGTACGTCACCGACGGCGTCGATATCGCCAAGGAATTCTACCTGGCGCTGCTGGTCGACCGCGCCAACGGCCGTGTCGCCTTTGTCGTCTCGACCGAGGGCGGGATGGATATCGAAACCGTCGCGCACGATACGCCGGAGAAGATCCACACCTTCGACGTCGATCCCGCGACCGGCTTCATGCCGCATCACGGCCGCGCCGTCGCCAACGCGCTGGGGCTGACCGGCGATCTCGCCAAGCAGGCGCAGAGCCTCGCCTCGAAGGTGTATGACGCCTTCCTCGGCACCGACGCCAGCCAGATCGAGATCAACCCGCTTGCCGTCACCGACGACAACAAGCTGCTGGTGCTCGATGCCAAGGTCGGCTTCGACGGCAACGCGCTGTTCCGCCACAAGGACCTGATCGAGCTGCGCGACGAGACCGAGGAGGATCCGGCCGAGCTGGAGGCCTCCAAGTACGACCTGGCCTATATCAAGCTCGACGGCGACATCGGCTGCATGGTCAACGGCGCCGGGCTGGCGATGGCGACGATGGACATCATCAAGCTCAACGGCATGTTCCCGGCCAACTTCCTCGACGTCGGCGGCGGCGCGAGCAAGGAGAAGGTGACGGCGGCGTTCAAGATCATCCTGAGCGATCCCGCCGTGAAGGGCATCCTGGTCAACATCTTTGGCGGGATCATGAAGTGCGACATCATCGCCGCGGGCATCGTCGCCGCCGCCAAGGAGGTGAACCTGAGCGTGCCGCTGGTGGTTCGCCTCGAGGGGACCAACGTTGAGGAAGGCAAGGCCATCCTCGCCGGTTCCGGCCTCGCCATCGTTCCCGCGAACGACCTGGGCGACGCCGCGCGCAAGATCGTCGCCGAGGTGAAGCAGGCCGCCTGAACCACCCTCCCCAGGGACGGTTCCGAAGCTACGGAGAGAAGCCAATGAAGGTCTTGGTGCCGGTCAAGCGGGTGCTTGACTACAATGTGAAGCCCCGCGTGAAGGCGGACGGGACGGGGGTCGATCTGGCCAACGTCAAGATGAGCATGAACCCGTTCGACGAGATCGCGGTCGAGGAAGCGATCCGCCTGAAGGAAAAGGGCGTGGTCACCGAGATCGTGGTGGTGTCGGTCGGCGAAGCGAAGGCGCAGGAAACGCTGCGCACCGCGCTGGCGATGGGTGCCGACCGCGCGATCCATGTCGTCTCGGACGAGAAGGTCGAGCCGCTGGGCGTGGCCAAGCTGCTCAAGGCGATCGCCGACGAGGAGCAGCCGGGCCTGGTCATCCTGGGCAAGCAGGCGATCGACGACGACAACAACCAGACCGGCCAGATGCTGGGCGCGCTGACCGGCTGGGGCCAGGCGACGTTCGCGTCCAAGGTCGAGCTGGCCGCCGACTCGGTCACCGTGACGCGCGAGGTCGACGGCGGATCGGAGACCGAGAAGCTCACGCTGCCGGCGATCGTCACCACCGACCTGCGCCTCAACGAGCCGCGCTATGCCTCGCTGCCCAACATCATGAAGGCCAAGTCGAAGCCGCTGGCGCAGAAGACCGCCGCCGATTACGGCGTCGACGTCAGCCCGCGCCTGACCACGCTCAAGGTGGTCGAGCCGCCGAAGCGCACCGCCGGCGTCAAGGTCGCCGATGTCGATGAGCTGGTGGCAAAGCTCAAGGCGCTGGGCGTCGCGTAATAATCCAACCTCCGTTCGCCGTGAGCTTGTCGAAGGGCCGCACTTTCAACGGATGAAGAAAGGGCGGGGCTTCGACAGGCTCAGCCCGAACGGATTGAGAAGGACGGGAATATGAAGACTCTGGTTTGGGTCGAACACGACGGCAGCGCCGTCAAGGACGCCACGCTGGCCGTGGTCACGGCCGCGGCGAAGCTGGGCGAGGTCCACCTGCTCGTCGCGGGGCAGGGCGTCGGCGGCGTCGCCGACGAGGCCGCGAAGATCGCGGGCGTGGGCAAGGTCCATGTCGCCGACGACGCCGCCTATGCCCATGCGCTGGCCGAGAATGTCGCGCCGCTGGTGGCGAAGCTGATGGACAGCCATGACGCGGTGCTGTTCCCGGCGACCAGCAACGGCAAGAACATCGCGCCGCGCGTCGCAGCACTGCTCGACGTGATGCAGATCAGCGACATCCTGTCGGTCGAGGGTGAGGACAGCTTCACCCGCCCGATCTACGCCGGCAACGCGATCGCCACCGTCCAGACCAAGGACGCGAAGAAGGTCATCACCGTGCGCGGCACCGCGTTCGACAAGGCGGCGGCGACCGGCGGATCGGGCACGATCGAAGCGGTCGCGACCACCGGCGACGCGGGCGTGTCGACCTATGTCGGCAGCGAGATCGCCAAGTCCGAGCGCCCCGAGCTGACCAGCGCGAAGATCATCGTGTCGGGTGGTCGCGCGCTGCAGAACAGCGAGAACTTCCATTCGATCATCGAGCCGCTGGCGGACAAGCTGGGCGCGGGCGTCGGCGCATCGCGCGCGGCGGTCGATGCGGGCTATGTGCCCAACGACTATCAGGTCGGCCAGACCGGCAAGATCGTCGCCCCCGAAGTGTACATCGCGGTCGGCATCTCCGGCGCGATCCAGCACCTTGCCGGCATGAAAGACTCCAAGACCATCATCGCCATCAACAAGGACGAGGACGCCCCCATCTTCCAGGTCGCCGACATCGGCCTCGTCGGCGACCTCTTCAAAATCGTCCCGGAACTCACCGAAAAGCTGTGACGCGATGGCGCCGACGCGCCTGACGCTGGATAAGGACGGGCGGCGCTCTTCGGGGGTGCCGCCCTTTCTGTTGTCGAACCTTGGAAACACGCTCCGGAAACACTCTTCGCTGGAATTGCACGGCCGCGCGCGGGCGCCCCGCCAAGCGCTTCAAGTCGACCGTTTGGCGACGCGACTGCCGCCGAAGCTGAAGGGGCGTGACCTGTGACCCAGACTGACCGCCTCCACATCATCACCGGCGGCCCCGGATCGGGCAAGTCGACGCTGATCGACGCGCTCGCCGCCGCCGGCATCGCCACCAGCCCGGAAGTCGGGCGCGCCGTCATCAAGGAACAGCTCGCCAGGGGCGGCAATGCGCTGCCGTGGGGCGACGAGCTCGCCTTTGCCGAGGAGATGATCGGGCGGGATATCGCGGCGCATGCCACCGCGCTGGCGACCGGGGCGGTGACGGTGATGGATCGGGGGGTGCCCGACGTGGTCGGTTTCCTGCGGGTCTCGCGCCTGCCCGTCCCGCCGCACATCGACGCCGCCGCGCGCGAAGTGCGCTACAACCCCCGCGCCTTCATCGCGCCGTTCTGGGCGGAGATCTACGCGCACGATCCCGAACGCAGGCAATCGCCCGCGCTGGCCCAGGGGACACACGCGGTGATGATCGCGACCTACCGCGACTATGGCTATACGCTGGTCGAACTGCCGCGCGTGAGCGTCGCAGAGCGGGTGGCGTTCGTGCGGGCCGCGATCGCGCGCGGGTGACGCGGCGCCCGCAATACTGGGAAGCCCCGCCACTCACGCGGCAGGGCTTCCGGGAGCGGACCGTCGGCAGCAGCCTTCGATCCGCCAAACTCGCTCGTTCTCTCGTCCAAGCGGGGCACAAACGCCCCCGTTGCGGAAACGGTTCCCAGCTAACAAACGCCTTTCCTAGCGGATGCGAACATGCTCCAGTCGCGCAGGAGGGGAATTTGCCATGAATATCGCGTTGATCTCGCTGCTGCTCGGCCAGGCCGCCGCCCCCGCCGCACCCCCCATCGCCGATCCCGCCGCGCTGGCACGGGCCGACCGGGTGCTCGCCGCCGCGCCGATCATCGACGGCCACAATGACCTGCCGTGGGAAATCCGGGAGAAATTCGCGGCGAAGGTCGAATCGGTCGATCTGACCAGGGATACCTCGACGCTGCCCCTGCCACTCCAGACCGATATCCCCAGGCTGCGCAAGGGCCATGTCGGCGGGCAATTCTGGTCGGTCTACATCCCCGCCGAGGTGACCGGCCCACGCGCGGTCGAGATGACGCTGGAGGAGATCGACATCGTCCGCCGCTTCGTCGCCGCCAATCCGGGCGCGTTCGAGATGGCGACCACCGCCGCCGACATCCGCCGCATCCAGAAGGCGGGGCGGATCGCCTCGCTGCTGGGAGTCGAGGGCGGGCACCAGATCGACGGCAGGCTGTCGATCCTGCGCCAGTACAAGGCGCTGGGCGTCGGTTACATGACGCTGACCCACTCGAAGAGCCTCGAGTGGGCCGACAGCTCGACCGACGCGCCGCGCGCAAACGGGCTGAACGATTTCGGGCTTCAAGTGGTGGCGGAGATGAACCGGCTTGGCATGATCGTCGACGTCAGCCACGTCGCCGACAGCACGATGGCGGCGGCGATCCGGGCGAGCAAGGCGCCGGTGATGGCGTCGCATTCCTCGGCGCTGGCGCTCGATGATCGCCCCCGCAACATCTCCGACGCCCTGCTCGCGGCGATCGCGGCCAATGGCGGCGTGGTGATGGTCAATTTCTATCCCGCGTTCCTCTCCCCCCAATGGAACGCCTGGGACCGGGAACGGGGCGCGTTCGCCCGATCGGTGGGGGTGCCCTCGGACGGCTATGGCGACAAGGCCCCGGTCGTGCTCGCCGCCTGGGACAAGGATCACCCCGAACCGCGTGTCACCGCCGCGACCGTCGCCGACCATATCGACCATATCGCGCGGGTGGCGGGCAAGGATCACGTCGGCATCGGCGCCGACCTCGACGGCATCGGCGGTACCGGGCCGGAGGGGCTGAAGGGCGTCGATGGCTATCCGCTGGTGTTCGCCGAACTGATCCGCCGCGGCTGGAGCGACGCCGACCTGGCGAAGCTGGCGCAGGGCAACATCCTGCGGGTGATGGAGCGGGTCGAGGCGGTGGCGAAGGGGATGGCAGGCCAGCCCCCGGTGGATGCTACCGCGCGGGAGTGACGGGTGCGCCGCGCGGCGCGAGCCGCAGCACCGCCGCGCCGGCCAGCGCCGACAGCAGCGATCCGGCGAGCACGCCGATCTTGACCTGATCCTGCACGCCCGGATCGGCGAAGGCGAGGCCGCCGATGAACAGGCTCATGGTGAAGCCGATGCCGGCGATCAGCGCCATGCCATAGATCTGCCACCAACCGCCGCCCGGTCGCTCGGCGATCCGCAGCTTCACCGCCAGCGCGATCGCGCCGAAGATGCCGGCCTGCTTGCCGACGAACAGCCCGAGCAGGATCGCCAGCACCAGCGGGTCGCCCAGCGTCGCGAGCGACACCCCCGCCAGCGACACCCCGGCGTTGGCGAAACCGAACAGCGGCACGATGCCGAACGCCACCCACGGATGAAGGCCGTGCTCGAGCCGAAGCAGGGGGGATCTGGCTCCGTCGCTCGCGGCGCCGGCCGGGATGGTCAACGCCGCCAGCACACCGGCCACCGTGGCGTGGACGCCCGATGCCAGCACCTCCAGCCACAGCAGGACGAACGCGATCAGATAGGGCCACAGCTGCCGGACGCCGACGCGGTTCATCGCCACCATCGCGATCAGCACGAACCCGGCGCGGGTCAGCGCGTCGATATCGAGCGAGTCGGTATAGCCGACCGCGATGATCGCCACCGCGCCGATATCGTCGACGATCGCGATGGCGGTCAGCAACAGCTTGATCGACGCCGGCACGCGGCGCCCGAGCAGCGCGAGCACGCCGATGGCGAAGGCGATGTCGGTCGCGGCGGGGATCGCCCAGCCGCGATGCAGCGCGGGGTGGCCGCCGGCGACGGCGAAATAGACCGCCATCGGCGCCAGCATTCCCGCCGCCGCCGCGATCATCGGCAATCGGCGCTGCGCCGGGGTCGCCAGCGCGCCGCCCGCGACCTCACGCTTGATCTCCAGCCCGACCAGCAGGAAGAACAGCGCCATCAGCGCGTCGTTGATCCACAGATGGACGCTCATCGGGCCGATCTTCGGCGCAAGCACCGGCCCGGTCTGGAAATGCAGGGCGGCGAAATAGGCGCTGGCCAGCGGGGAATTGGCGACGATCAGCGCTACCGCCGCCGCCGCCATCAGCAGGATGCCGCCCGCCGCCTCCGTCGCGAAGAATTCTCGTGTCGCCGAACCGGCGCGATTAAGCGAACGACGCACTATAACCCTCGTTCGTGCTGAGCCTGTCGAAGCACCGTTCTTTTCCTTCGCACCGGCAGAAAGAAGGACGGTGCTTCGACAGGCTCAGCACGAACGGTCATTGGGGCCGGGCCAGGGCGTCCGCAATCAACTTGCGGCTGTTGGCGATGCCGTACAGCTTGATGAAGCTGCCCATGCGCGGCCCCTGCGACGACCCCAGCAGCGTTTCGTACAGCGCCTTGAACCAGTCGCGCAGCTCGGCGAAATCGCCGGTCTTGCCGATCTCGTAGACGATGTTCTGGATGTCCTCGGCGCTGGCATCCTCGGGCAGCGCCGCCAGGTCGGCGTCGAGCCGCTCCAGCGCCGCCACCTCGACGCCGGCCGGCGCTCGGCGCACCAGCGTCGGGGCGACGAAATCGCGGGCGTAGGCCAGCGCATAATCGATCAGTCGGTCCAGCTCCGGCTGGCTCTCCGGCGTCGCGTCGGGCACATAGTTGCGCAGATAGCCCCACACCTGATCCTTGGTCGCCTCACCCATTACCCCGACCAGGTTGAGCAGCAGGCCGAACGTCACCGGCAGCGTCCCGTCGGGCAGCCTGCCGTCGTGGATGTGGTGGACGGGGTTGCCCAGCCGTTCCTTGATCGTCTGGTTCGGGTAATTGCCGCGGAACTGCCAATATTCGTCGACCGCGCGCGGGATCACGCCGAAATGCAGCGACTTCGCCTTCTTCGGCTCGCGATAGGCGAAAAAGGCGAGGCTCTCGTCGGGGCCATAGGTCAGCCATTGTTCGATCGACAGGCCGTTGCCCTTGGACTTGGAGATCTTCTCGCCCTTCTCGTCGAGGAACATCTCGTAGTTGAAGCCCTCGGGCGGGCGACCGCCGAGCACGCGCGCGATCTTTGACGACTGGGTGACCGAATCGATCAGATCCTTGCCCGCCATCTCGTAATCGACGCCCAGCGCGACCCAGCGCATCGCCCAGTCGACCTTCCATTGCAGCTTCGCGAGGCCGCCCAGCGCGGACTGGACGATCCGATGCCCGTCATCCTCGAACGCGATCGTGCCGGCGTCGGCATCGATCACCTCGATCGGCACCTGCAACACGATCCCCGTCGTCGGACTGATCGGCAGCACCGGCGAATAGGTGGCGGCGCGCTCGGCGCGCAGCGTCGGCAGCATCACGTCCTGGATCGCGGCGAAGTGGCGCAGCACGCCCTTCAGCGCATCATCGAACCGACCCGAGGTGTAATAGTCGGTCGACGACGCGAACTCGTAATCGAACCCGAACCGGTCGAGGAATTCGCGCAGCGTCGCGTTGTTGTGGTGCGCGAAGCTCTCGTACTTGCCGAACGGATCGGGGATGCGCGTCAGCGGCTTGCCAATGTGCTCGGCCAGCATCGCCTTGTTCGGCACATTGTCGGGCACCTTGCGCAGCCCGTCCATGTCGTCGCTGAACGCGATCAGCCGGGTCGGCGTGTCGGACAGCGCGTGAAAGGCGTTGCGCACCATCGTCGTGCGCAGCACCTCGTTGAACGTGCCGATGTGCGGAAGTCCCGACGGGCCGTAGCCGGTCTCGAACACGATCGCGTCGGACTGCCCATCCTTTACCGGCTTGCCGCCGGGCCAGCGCTTGAGCAGCTTGCGCGCCTCTTCATAGGGCCAGGCCTTGGAGTCGAGCGCGGCGGCGCGCAGTTCGGGAGTGACGGTCATGATCGCGCGCGTCTAGCGAAGCGTGGCGCCATGCGCCAGCTTCGCCGCATCGCGATCGATCAGCGACGGCCCTTAAACGTGCTCAGCAGCGTGGCACCGACCAGCCCGACCAGCGCGGCACTCGTCCATGGCCGTGCCTTGGCAAAGCTCTTCGCCTTTTCGGTGAGCGGCGCGTCGCCGGAGAAATGCTCGCGGATGTCGTCGGCGAGTGCGGTCTTCCCGTTCGAAGTCTCCGGTGCGGACGCGTCGGTCATTGGATGAAATCTCCTGTCGGCGCGAAATGCGCGCTCCACCAACGCACGATCGCCGATCTGGTGCCATCGCGCCAGCCGGGACGATCGCGAGTTGCACGACGCCGGCTCCTGCGCCAGCATCCGGGCCATGCGATTGCAACGCCTGGCCTGGGGAAGTGCGCGCGTCCTGTTCGGGCTATTCTTCCTCTATGCGCCGATCATGATCATGATCGAATTCGGCGGCAATCACCCGCCCGAAACCGTCGCTGCCGCCGCCCATTTCACCGAGGCGCTGACCGCGACCCGGTTCATGAACCCGGCGCTGATCGCGGTGCTGCTGGCCGGCGGCGCGGCGATGCTGCTCGACCGATCGGCACCGGTCGGGCTGTTGCTGCTGGCGCCGCCGATCTTCGTCATCGCCGGTTTCCACTGGTTCCTGACCGGCAGCTATCTGTGGGGGAGCATCTGGCCGCTGTGGTGGGCGGTGCTGGCGTGGCACTATCGCCACGTGTTCGCCCGATTGTGGGAACGGCGCGGCGCCGGCGGCTGACCGCAAGGGCGCAATCCATCGTTGCCATTCTGTTCCCACTCCGCGACAAGGCGCCGTGGCCCTTCCCTACCCCGCCCTTCACGCCAGCCACGGCGGCATCTGGATCGCCGACGGCGACGGCCCGCGCGCGATCGGGCGCGGCGAGGCGATCCGCGTCGCCGCCGACACCCCCACGATTCTGCTTGGCGCGCCTTTGGTCGGGCAGCGGCTCGGCCACCCGGAACTGTCGGGGCTCGACCTGCTCGAACTGTTCGCCTTCGTCCGCCCCGCGGTGTTCGCGGTGCCGACGCCCAAGGGGCTGGCGCAGGCGCTTGCCATCGATCCGCCCGCCGACGACGCCGCCGTCGCGCCGTTCCTGATCCGCGCGGCAGAGGCGCTGCTTGACCTGCTCGCCACCGACTGGCCCGAACGCGAGGGGGCATGGAACGCCGCGCAGAGCCTGGCGCGGCTGCGCTGGCCATGGGCGCCGCCGGTCGGCGCCCGGCTGACGCGGCCCGAGCGGGCGGAGCGCTGGCTGTTCTCTCGCCTGCCCGAATGGAACGAAGCGGCGGCGCGGCCGGCGCCGCGCACGGTGACGATCGACGATGCGGACGTCGCCGCGCGGCTGACGATGCTGACCGGAGCGGGGGCCGAACGCCGGGACGGCCAGCGCGCCTATGCCGGTGCCGCCACGCGCGCCTTTGCCCCGCGCATGATGCGCGACTCGCCCAATCTGGTGCTGGCGGAGGCGGGAACCGGGATCGGCAAGACGCTGGGCTATCTCGCCCCGGCGTCGCTGTGGGCGGAACAGGCGGGCGGCGCGGTGTGGGTATCGACCTTTACCAAGGCGCTGCAACGCCAGCTCGCGCACGAAACGGCGCGGCTCTATCCCGACGCGCGCATCCGCAACGCTCGCGTCGTCACCCGCAAGGGGCGCGAGAACTACCTGTGCCTGCTCAATCTGGAGGATGCGCTGCAGGGCGGGTTCGCGGGGCGCGCGGCGATCCTGGCGCAACTGGTCGCGCGCTGGGCGGCGTACAGCGCCGATGGCGACATGATCGGCGGCGACCTGCCCGGCTGGCTGCCGACGCTGTTCCGCCGCAACGGATCGACCGCGCTGACCGACCGGCGGGGCGAGTGCATCTATGCCGGCTGCCCGCACTATCGGAAATGCTTCATCGAACGCGCCGCGCGCGCCAGCGCGGAGGCCGATATCGTCATCGCCAACCACGCGCTGGTGATGGTCAACGCGGCCCGCGGGCGGGAAATGGCGAGCCGCCCGACGCGCTATGTGTTCGATGAGGGGCATCACCTGTTCGACGCCGCCGATTCGATGTTCGCCGCCGCGCTGACCGGTGCGGAATCGATCGAGATCCGCCGCTGGGTGACCGGACCGGAGGGAACGTCGCGCGGGCGGCGGCGCGGGCTGGCGGCGCGGCTGAGCGATGTCGCCAGCTATGACGAGGAGGGCGCGCGCGCGATCCACGACGCGGTCGAGGCAGCACGGGCGCTACCGTCGGACGGCTGGCTGGCGCGGCTGGCGGAGGGCGCGCCGTTCGGGCCGATCGAGACGCTGCTCGGCGCGGTGCGCGGTCTGGTCTATGCGCGCGCGGCCAAGGCGGAGGACGCCGGCTACGGGCTGGAGACCGAACTGGCCGAACCCGATGCCGCGCTGGTCGAGGCGGCGGGGCCGGCGAGCGCCGCGCTCGATGCGCTGGTGCGGCC
>NZ_DATMGG010000032.1:0-6028 GCF_035555815.1 Sphingomonas sp. | reverse complement strand
CAGAATTTCCCGACCCAGGCCGCCGGCGTCGCCGAATGGTCCGCCGACGAGGTCTATCTGGCGCTGCCGCGTCCGGGCGGCGACGGCTGGATCGCGATCGACCGCGCCACCGGTAAAGTCACCAGCGAAAGCACCAACCGGGGCTGGATCGCCTACCTCAACGATCTCCACAAGGGCCGCAATTCGGGGACGGTGTGGAAATGGTTCATCGACGTGTTCGCCGGCGCCTGCCTGGTGTTCGCGCTGACCGGGCTGGTGCTGCTGTGGCTCCATTCGAAGAAGCGCCGCTCGACGTGGCCGCTGGTCGCGCTCGGCCTTGCCATCCCGGCGGCGATCGCCGTCCTGTTCATCCACGCCTGAAGGAGCCGATTCATGCAGCTCACCCATCGCCTGATCCTCACCGGCCTGCCGATCGCCGCGGTCGCGGCGGCGCCTGCCGTCGCGCAGACCATGGACGTCACGCTCAACATCCCCCGGCTGAAGGTCGCCGAGTATCACGCGCCCTATGTCGCGCTGTGGCTCGAAAAGGCCGGCCAGCCGGCGCGCACGCTGACGATCCTCTACGACTATGACAACCGGGAGAACGGCGGCAAGAAGTGGCTGACCGACCTGCGCCAGTGGTGGCGCGCGTCGGGGCGCAGCCTGACGCTGCCGGCTGACGGCGTATCGGGCGCGACCCGCCCGCCCGGCGCGCAGAAGCTGAGCTTCACCGCCGGTCGCGGCACGATGGGCACGCTGGCGCCCGGCGACTATACGCTGCTGGTCGAGGCCGCGCGCGAGACCGGCGGCCGGGAGGTCGTCCGCGTGCCCTTTTCCTGGCCGCCCAAGCGCGGGCAGACCGCATCGGCCACCGGCCAGTTCGAGCTTGGCCAGGTTTCCCTCTCGTTCCGCTGAAAGGACCATCGATGAAGCGCCTGCCCCTGATCGCCGTCGCCACCGCACTCGCCGCGGTCGCGCTGCCCGCCTCGCTGTCGGCCCACCGCATGTGGATCGTCCCCTCGACCACGATCGTGTCGGGTGAGGACGGCTGGGTGACGTTCGATGCCGCCGCGTCCAACGACGTGTTCTTCCCCGATCACCAGCCGCTGCGCGCCGAACCAAGCGCGACCGCGCCCGACGGATCGCCGGCCAAGGTCGAGAATTTCGCGATCGGCAAGAACCGCGCGACGTTCGACCTGCACCTCAGCAAGCCCGGCACCTGGGTGCTGGGCACCGTCGGCGGCGGCGTCGGCGGCAGCTATGTGCTGAACGGCAAGGAGGAGCGGCTGCCGCGCGGCACCACCGCCGACAAGCTGCCCGGCCTGATCCCGGCCGGCGCCACCGACATCAAACTGTCCGAGATGTCGAACCGCAACGAGGTGTTCGTCACGCTGGGCGCGCCGACCGACATCAAGACGACGGGCAAGGGACTGGAACTGGTGCCGGTCACGCATCCGAACGATCTGGTGGTCGGCGAACCGGCGACCTTTGGCTTCACCGTCGACGGTAAGCCGGCCGCCGGGCTGACCGTGCTGATCGTACCGGGCGGGCTGCGTTACCGGACCGGCGGCACCGGCGAGATTTCGCTGACCACCGATGCCAAGGGGCAGGTGACGATCACCTGGCCGGGGCCGGGCATGTACTGGCTGAACACCACCGCCGCGGGCAACAGCAGCACGATTCCCAACGCCACACGGCGGTTCGGCTACACCGCGACGCTAGAGGTCCTGCCGGGCTGACCCAGCCGCGCGTCGCCATTCCCGAGATCGCGCCGGACGCCTTTTACCGGCGCAATCGGCGTGCGCGCGTCACCCGCTTCGACGGGGTGACGATGGGCACGCGCTGGTCCGCGCAGATCGTCGCCGCGCCCGGCGGGGCGGAGGAGGCGCTGCGCGCGGTGCTCGACGGGGTGATCGCGTCGATGAGCCAATGGGCGCCGGATTCGGCGCTGTCGCGCTTCAACCGCGCGCCGCCTGGCGAATGGCGGACGCTGCCTGACGATCTGGCGAGGGTTCTCGATACGGCGCTGGCGATCGGGCGGGCCAGCGCGGGCGCGTTCGATCCCGCCGCCGGCGCGCTGGCCGATCTGTGGGGCTTCGGCCCGCCGGGCCCACGCGCGGATGTGCCGGCAGCCGACGCCGTGGCGCAGGCGCTGGCGCGGTCGGGCGCCGCCGCGATCGAGCGATCCGATACGCGGGCGCGGCGTACCGCCGACGTCGCGCTCGATCTGTCCGGGATCGGCAAGGGCTATGCGGTCGATGCGCTGGCCGCGCGGTTGCGCGCGTTGGGCTGTGAGGATTTCCTGGTCGAGATCGGCGGGGAGTTCGTCGGTGCGGGCGTGCGGCCCGATGCTCAGCCGTGGTGGGTGGAGCTGGAAAACCCGCCGGGCGTCGCGCTGCCCCCGATCAGGATCGCGCTGCACGGGATCGCGGTGGCGACATCGGGCGATTATCGCCGGTTCATCGCCGATGGCGCGCGCCGGCTGGGCCACACGATCGATCCCCGTACTGGCCGCCCGATCACCAACGGCGTCGTCTCGGCCAGCGTGATCGCCTCCGATTGCATGACCGCCGACGGCTGGGCGACCGCGCTGACCGTGCTCGGGCCGGGGGAGGGGGTGACCGTCGCTGCTCGGGAGGGGCTGGCGGCGCGGATCGTCACTGGCGATGGCGCGGAACATCTGTCGCCGGCGCTGGAGGCGATGCTGGGGTGATGTTCACGCGAAGCCGCGAAGAAGAATAAGCAGAAGGTGGGTTCGCGCGGAGGCGCGGAGACGCGGAGGGTTGCATCCCGCTGCGCTGTTCCGCGACGGCGAGGCGTTCGCGCGCTTTGCTTCGTCGTTGCGAGAGGCGGAGCCCCGCGGCAATCCAGCGTACCGCGCGGCCCGCGATTGCTCCTCCCGGCTCCGCCGGGCTCGCAATGACGATGGGTTGAACTGATCTCATCCGACCCAAATGCACGGCGATCCCGAACGAGCTGAAGCCCTGCTGGCGCAGTCGGGCGCAACCTTCCGCGTCTCCGCGCCTCCGCGCGAAAATCCCTTCTTCTTCGCGGCTTCGCACCGCCGCGTGAACCGGGTCAGGCGTCCGCCCAGCGCCGCAGCAGATTGTGGTACACCCCGGTCAACTGCACCGCCGCGCGATCCTTGCCGCCCAGTTCCGCCGTCACCCGCTGCACGCCCTGATCAAGGTCGAACAGGATGCGCCGCGCCGCATCATCGCGGATCATCGACTGGATCCAGAAGAACGACGCCACCCGCCGCCCGGACGTCACCGGGGTGACATGGTGGAGGCTGGACGCCGGATAGAGGATCATCTGCCCGGCCGGCAGCTTGACCTTCTGCACGCCGAACTGGTCCTCGATCACCAGTTCGCCGCCGTCATAGGCCTCGGGCGGTTCCAGGAACAGCGTGGCCGACAGGTCGCTGCGGATGCGGAAGTCGCTGCCGCGCTGGATGCGGATCGCGCTGTCGACATGGGTGTCGAACGTCTCGCCGACGCCGTAGCGGTTGAACAGCGGGGGATAGACCTTGAGCGGCAGCGCCGCCGCGATGAACAGCGGCGACCGGCCCAGCGCCTCGAGGATGATCGCCCCGGCCGCGCGCGCGGCATCGCTGCCCTCTGGCAATTGCTGGTTCTTCTTGGCCAGCGCCGACTGGTGGCCGGACGTGGCATTGCCGTCGATCCAGTCGACCGCGTCGATGATGGAGCGCACGCGACCCACCTGGTCGGCGTCGAGCATGTCGGGGATGGCGATCAGCATGGCTGGCTCTTTGCGTGTTCTGATCCGCCGACGCAAATCCTGCCGTCGGGATCGATTAACGGGGCGGACGGCCGACGGCCATCCACCCCGCCCCCTTGGCCCTCAATAGCGATAGTTGATGGTCAGCACCGCCGCGCGGCCATCGCCGGGCGTGGCCCAGCCATTGTTGCGGATGCGGGTGTAATAGAGCTTGTCGGTGAAGTTCTTGACGTTGAGCTGTGCCGACAGGTTCTTGCTGAATTCATACGACAGATAGGCGTTGTGCACCCAGTAATCCTGCGACCGATAGACCGCAGCCGACGTCGCCGACGGCAGGTTGAGCGCGAAATCGCCCTGATAGGTCGCGCCGTAGCCGATCCGCAGCCCGAACGGCAGCTGATAGGTGGTGAACAGGCTGCCCGAGTGCTTGGGAGTGTTCTGCAACTGCGCGTTCGCCGCCGGATCGGGCAGCGCGGCGGTATTGCCGCAACCGGTCGCGCCGGGATTGGCCAGGCAGAAATTCGATACCGACTGGAGCAGCTTGGCATCCAGATAGGTATAGTTGGCGGTGATCGACCATGCCGAGGTGATCTTGCCGACCGCGCCCAGCGCGATGCCGTCGACCCGCGAATGGCCATCGAGCACCTGATCGGGGATGACGGGGTCGTTCGACGGGACCTTGTACTGGTCCCGCTCGTTGCGGAACGCCGCGGCGGTCAGCAGCAGCCGGCCGCCGGCCAGCTCGGCCTTCGCCCCAACTTCATAGCTCTTGGCACCCTCAGGCTTCACGTTGCAGGTCGTGTCGCTGCACGATCCGTTGACCGATGCGACCGACGGCGTCTTTGAATTTCCGTGCGAGACATAGAGGGTCACCGCCGGCACCGGCTTGTATACCAGCCCGACGCGATATGAGAACAGCGTCGCATCGTTGTCGGTCGTCGCGCCGCGCACCAGATAGCCCTGCGGCACCGTCAACGTCGCGGCGGGGGTCGACGTATAGGAGGTGGTCGATCCGCGGTTGCTTTCCCACCGCACGCTGCCGTTCAGCTCGATCTTGCCGAGCTTCATCGTGTCGAACAGGTAGAGCGCGTAGTTGGTCATTTCGCCACCGGTGCCGGCGCTGGCCACCGGGTTGACCGCGCCGGTGTAGACGTTGCTGCCATAGACAAAGCCCGCCGGGCCGGGGACTACCTCATTGGGGTTCGCGATGTTGACCAGCGGATAGGCGGTATAGACCAATGTGCGGTCTGCGTTGCGCAGCGCATTGCCGTTGCGCAGGGTGTATTTTTCCCAGCTCACCGATCCGCCCAGCACCAGCGTGTGCTCGATCGCGCCGGTATTGAACACGGACCGGAGATCAATCTGGTCGTACATCAGCTCGTTCTTGGACTGGCGATAGGTACCGCGCGGCCCGCCGATCAGGAAATAGCCGGCCGGGGTGGTGGCGGGGCAGACGGCGCCGGTCGGCAGCACGCCGCTCGCCAGGCAATAGGTGCCTTGCGGGGGGCCGACGATCGTCATCTGCTCGACGCTCTGCCACCGCGCCAGGTTGCGGATCGAGGTGGTGTCGTTGAACTCATGCTCGGCGATGATCGTCCCCTGATCGATCGTGATCTCCTGCGTATCGACGTTGCGATAGCCGAAGTAGGCACCGCGATCGACGCCGGGCAGCGCCCCGCTGTTGACGGCATTCTGGTAATAGGGAACGCCATATTGCGGGATGTTGTCGTCCTCCTGATGGAGGTACTGGACGCTCAGCCGCGTTGGGCTGTCGACGCCAATCAGAAATGAAGGCGCGACGCCCCAACGCTTATAGTTCTCGACGTCGCGGCCGGGAATGTCGTTGCGGTGGACCATCGCGTTGAGGCGGAACGCGACCAGATCGGTGGCGCGGACGTTGGCATCGATCGTGCCGCGATAATATTCGTCGGTGCCGATCCCGCCCGACGCGATGATGCGGGTGTCCGCCAGCGGCCGCTTGGTGACGATGTTGATCGACCCGCCGACCGATCCTGCGCCGCTGGTTGATGAATTGGCGCCGTTGACGACCTCCAGTTGCTCCAGGTTGAACGGGTCCGAACGGCTGTAGGCGCCGCTGTCGCGCACGCCGTCCTGGGTGATGTCGCTGCCCGCCGAATAGCCACGCAGGTTGATCTGGTCGCTGGGCGGCGTGCCGCCCTCCGCCGCGCCAAAGGTGATCCCCGGCACCGTCGACAGCACGTCGCGCAGCGTCAGCAGGTTCTGCTGCTCGATCGTCTCGCTGGTGATCACCGTCACCGTTTGCGGGGTGTCGCGCACCGCGCGGGTC
>NZ_DATMGG010000031.1:0-2647 GCF_035555815.1 Sphingomonas sp. | reverse complement strand
GATCAGGAAACCGAAGATCCCCGCTTCGACCGCCAGCGGCCCCAGCGCGACCTGCTTCACCCCCAGCACTCCGGCCATGCAGACCATGCCGCCATACAGGATCGAAAAGACGAAGAGCGCGCGCGGAATCGCGGGAGTCGGGGTGTCCATCGCCGGACGCTAACCGATTTTACCGCGAGCGGAAGCCCCCTGGCGGTCCGCCATCGTATCACGGCGGGCCTGACTGGTCGCCCGGCGACCTGCGCTGCCCGTCGCCCCGGGGCCTATGCGGGGGCTATCGAGGCGCACCTGCCGCGCCCTGAATCTCTTGCCCGTGCCCGTGCCCGCGGCTTGCCGGTGGCCAGACACAGGGCCGCGTGACGCGTGACGGACAGGGCAGGTGTCGATCCGCCCTAGCCGAACACCGCGCGGCGTGTATTGTCCGGCGTTTGCGCGTCGGGGGACCGTTCCATGACCAAATATCTGATCGGGCTGGCCGGCATCGCGGTGATCCTGGGAATCGCGTGGCTGCTGTCGACCGATCGCAAGGCGATCCGCTTTCGCGTGGTCGGCGCGGCGTTTGCGCTACAGGCGCTGATCGCGCTGTTCGTGCTGCGCACCAGCATAGGTGTCGGCGCGATCCAGGGGCTGTCGGCGGGGGTGACCGCGCTGCTCGGCTATGCGCAGGCCGGCACCGACTTCATCTTCGGCCCGCTCGCCAAGCCCGAGCTGGGCGGCCACGCCTTCGCCATCGCCGCGCTGCCGGTGATCATCTTCTTCGCCAGCGTGGTGTCGATCCTCTACCACCTGAAGATCATGCAGTTCATCATCCGCTGGGTCGGCGGCGCGATCGAGCGGGTGGTCGGCGTGTCAAAGGTCGAATCGCTGTGCGCGGCGGCGAACATCTTCGTCGGGCAGAGCGAATCGCCGCTGGTGATCCGTCCCTATCTGGCCGCACTGACCCCGTCGCAGCTGTTCGCGGTGATGTCGGTCGGCATGGCCGGGGTCGCCGGCACCATCCTGGCGGCCTATGCCAGCTTCCTCGGGCCGCAGTCGCTCCCCTATCTGCTCGCCGCGTCGTTCATGGCCGCGCCGGGCGGGCTGCTGATGGCCAAGATCATCATGCCCGACGCCCGGCTGCCCACCGGCGAGCTGCCGCTGGAGGACGATTCGCTGGCGCATGAGGACGCGGTGATCCGCGCCGCCGAGGCGCATGAGGAGGAGGAAAAGGCCGCCAACATCATCATGGCCGCCGCGCAGGGTGCGCAGACCGGCGTGCGCATCGCGGTCGCGGTCGGTGCGATGGTGCTCGCGTTCGTCGCGCTGACCGCGCTCGCCAACGGCATCCTCGGCTGGGCCGGCGGGTGGATCGGGATGCCCGGCCTCAGCTTTCAGAAGATCATCGGCGTGGTGTTCGCGCCGGTGATGTTCCTGCTCAACATCCCGTGGAACGAAGCGCAACTGGCGGGCGGGCTGTTCGGCACCAAGGTGGTGCTCAACGAATTCGTCGCCTTCATCGATCTGGGCGCGCTGAAGGACACGCTCAGCCCGCGCACCACGGCGATCATCACCTTCGCGCTGTGTGGCTTCGCCAATTTCAGCTCGATCGCGATCCAGATGGCGGCGACCGGCAGCCTGGCGCCCAATCAGCGCCCGGTGATCGCCCGGCTTGGCGTGCGCGCGCTGTTCGCGGGCAGCCTGGCCAATCTGATGTCGGCGGCACTGGCTGGATTGCTGATCTGATCGGATACGATTGGCGGCGCGCGCGAAAGCATGTGGTGCAATAGACACACAGGGCGAAGAGTCATGCCGAGAGAGCGGCGGAGCCTGCAATTATCGCGGTCAATGGCATTGAACGCGCCGGTATTTTCGTGTCTTGTCGCGGCGACTAGGAAATCTAGAGGAGTAGATCATGCGTCTTGCAAGACTGATGATGGCGTCAGCCGTTGTACTGGGCATGTCCACGGCACCGGTTCTCGCTCAGCCCGCCACGCCCAATGCGGCGGCGAAGCTGTCGGTCGCATCGGCCAAGGACGTTCGCGCGGCTTCCGCGACGAAGAAGAGCAGCAAGCTGGCCCCGGCCGTGATCATCGGCGTGCTCGCGACGGTCGCGATCATCGGCGGCGCGATCGCGCTGGCCGACAACGACGACGATCCCGACAGCCCCTGATCACGATCGCGCTCAATCAGAAATAATCGGAGAGGATCGGGGCCGGGCGACACGAGTCGTTCCGGCCCCGCCTTATTGGCGGGTGCGTCGATGGCGGCGGCCCGTTCGCCCCGTGCGGAATGGCCGGCGGGCGCCGGCCCGCGATCAGCGCGCGATCAGCGGGTCGCCCATGCCGATCATCTTGCCCTCGGTCACGATCACCCGGTCGCCCAGCTTGACGTTGTCGAACAGGATCTTGGCGAACGGGATCGGCACCCCGACGCAGCCGTGGGTGGCATAGCCGATCTGCACGTTGCTGCCGTGGATCGACACGCCGTCGTTGGTCATCCGCAGCATGTACGGCATCGGCGCGTCGTAGAGGTTGGAGACGTGGTCGGCGTCCTTTTGGGTGATCGGATAGACGCCAAGCGGCGTCGGCGTTTCGTCCGCGCCATAGAGGATCACCGCGGTGCCGATCTCGTAGCCGGCGCGAAACACGGAAATCACCTGCGCCTTGCG
>NZ_DATMGG010000030.1:0-18665 GCF_035555815.1 Sphingomonas sp. | reverse complement strand
GCCGGCCCTGAATGAGCAAGTTCTTAGTGAGCCAGGATCGCCAGCAGCAGCAATGCCACGATGTTGGTGATCTTGATCATCGGGTTCACGGCCGGGCCGGCCGTATCCTTGTAGGGGTCGCCGACGGTGTCGCCGGTCACCGCGGCCTTGTGGGCCTCGCTGCCCTTGCCGCCGTAATTGCCGTCCTCGATGTACTTCTTGGCATTGTCCCACGCGCCGCCGCCCGAGGTCATCGAGATCGCGACGAACAGCCCCGACACGATCACGCCCAGCAGGAGCGCGCCGACCGCGGCGAAGGCGCTGGCCTGATCCGCCACCGCCAGGATGATGAAGTAGACGACGATCGGGGCCAGCACCGGCAACAGCGACGGGACGATCATCTCCTTGATCGCCGCCTTGGTGACCAGATCGACCGTGCGGGCATAGTTGGGACGGCTGGTGCCGGCCATGATGCCCGAATCATCGCGGAACTGCGCGCGCACGTCCTCGACCACCGACCCCGCCGCGCGGCCGACCGCGGTCATGCCGAACGCGCCGAAGCTGAACGGCAGCAGCGCGCCGAGCAGCAGCCCGACAATGACATAGGGGTTGGAGAGCGAGAAATTGACCGTGAGATCGGGGAAGTAGATCCCCAGATCGGTAGTGTAGGCGCCGAACAGCACCAATGCCGCCAGCGCGGCGGAACCGATCGCATAGCCCTTGGTCACCGCCTTGGTGGTGTTGCCGACCGCGTCGAGCGCATCGGTGCGGTGGCGCACGTCGTCGGGCAGGCCGGCCATCTCCGCGATGCCGCCGGCATTGTCGGTGACCGGGCCATAGGCGTCGAGCGCGACGACCATGCCCGCCAGCGCGAGCATCGAGGTGGCGCCAAAGGCGATGCCGATGATCCCGCCGAGCTGGTAGCAGGCGATCACCGCGATCGAGATCACGATCGTCGGCAGCGCCGGGCTTTCGAGGCTGACCGCCAGACCCTGGATGACGTTGGTGCCGTGGCCGGTTTCCGACGCCTTGGCGATCGACTTGACCGGGCGATAGTTGGTGCCGGTGTAATATTCGGTGATCCACACCAGCGCGCCGGTGAGCGCCAGGCCGATCATCATGCACCAGAACAGGTTCATGCCGGTAAAGGTGGTCGCGGTGCTGTCCCCCGCCAGTTCGGTGCCCAGCGCGTCGCCGAACTCACCAAGGCCGGCGCTGCCGCCGATCACCGCGTGCATGTCGCCCAGCACATATTGCGTGGCGAAATAGATCGCCGGGACCGACAGGATCACGGTGGTCCAGAATCCCTTGTACAACGCCCCCATGATGCTGCCCTTGCCCAGGCGGACCATGTAGGTGCCGATGATCGAGGTGATGATGCACACCCCGCCGACGATCAGCGGCAGCGTCATCAGCTGGAACAGGTGATCGGCGTTCGGCAGCAGCAGCGCGATCGAGGCCATCGTCACGCCGATGGTGACGACATAGGTTTCGAACAGATCGGCCGCCATGCCCGCGCAGTCGCCGACATTGTCGCCGACGTTGTCGGCGATGGTGGCGGGGTTGCGGGGGTCGTCCTCGGGAATGCCCGCCTCGACCTTGCCCACCAGATCGGCGCCGACGTCGGCCGCCTTGGTGAAGATGCCGCCGCCCAGTCGCGCGAAGATCGAGATCAGCGAGGCGCCGAACGCCAGCGCCACCAGCGCGTCGATGACGACGCGGCGATCGGCGCCGACGGTCAGGTCATGATGGCCCAGGGCGATCAGGCCCCAGAACATGCCCGCGATCGACAGCAGGCCCAGGCCCGCCACCAGCATCCCGGTGATCGCGCCCGAACGGAACGCCATCGTCAGGCCGCCCTGGAGCGAGGTCCGCGCGGCTTCTGCGGTGCGGACATTGGCCTTGACCGACACGTTCATGCCGATGAACCCGGTGACGCCGGACAGGATCGCGCCCAGCGCGAAGCCGGCGGCGGAAATCGGGCCGAGAAAATAGGCGACGATCGCGGCAACGATGACGCCGACCACGGCGATGGTGCGATACTGGCGGGCCAGATAGGCCTTTGCGCCCTCGGCGATGGCCGAGGCGATATCCTGCATCTTCGCGTCGCCTGCGGGTGCGCGAAGGACCTGACTACTGGTGAAAAGCCCGTAAAGCACGGCAATCACGCCGCATATGATGGCGCCGTAAACAATCGTCATTGGCAATCCTTCCCCCATATTCCTTCGCGCAGGACTCCGGGCTGGTGCCGGACGCGCGGGACCGTACGAAGGTATAAGGACGAGTCGACCGAGCGCAAGCGCCCGGGAGCGCGCCGATTTCAGCCGTGTTGATAGCCGAGGCGGTCGGGCAGTGCGAAGGGCGCGCCGGCGCTGGTGAGCCGCAGGCCGGGCTCCGGCGCGAAACGGCCGATCCGTGTGGCGGCGACCGGCGGCGACACCCCGTCGGGCAGCGCGAACAGCAATTCGTAATCGTCGCCGGCAGTAACCGCGGCAATCCGATCGCCGGGGTGCAGCGGCGCTAGCGGCACGGCACCCAGTTCGATGGTGACGCCACACCCGCTCGCGTCGGCCATGCGCTCCGCGTCGATCAGCAGCCCGTCGGAAATATCCATCATCGCGGTGGCCACCGGCGCGAGTGCCCGGCCTTCCGCCAGCCGCGGAACCGGGCGGCGATAGCGTGCGAGCAGTTCAGCCGGCCCGTCCGCCCCCTGCGCGATCGCCAGTCCGATACCGGCGTCGCCGATCGTCCCGGTCACCCACAAGCGATCGCCGATCCGGGCGCCTCCGCGCGATGGAGCGACCGCGGCACGGCCGATCGCGGTGATCGCAAAGGTCCGCGCGCCCGCCGTCCTGATCGTGTCGCCGCCCAGCAACGGGCAATCAAACGCCGTCAGCGCCGCGCCCAGGCCATCCAGAAACGCAGCATCCCACGCCTCGTCGCCAAGCGGATAGCCGAGCATGATCCCCTCCGGCACCGCTCCCTTGGCCGCCAGGTCGGACAGGTTGACCGCGACCAGCTTCCACGCGACGTCGCCCGGCGGATCGCTGGCGAGGAAGTGCACCCCCTCGGCGATCATGTCTGTGGTGAGGACGAGATCGCCGATGCGAGCGGCGTCGTCGCGCAGATCGAGCGCGCCGCGATGGAGCGGCAGCGCGCGCAGGGCGGCGATGAACTCCGCTTCGGTCACGCGGCGAACTTGAACGGAAGCCGCACCTTCTCAATCATCCCCGCGCAGCGCACCGTCGAGCAGTTTCGCCGCGCGATCCTGTTCGGCGGCGGCGGCCTGCTTGGCCGCCTTGGTCCTCCCGAACGCGACACGGTTGGCGTCGGCCTGCGCCGTGGCCTCGGCCCGCCGCTTCGCCTTGCGGGCGCGGTTCAGGTTGACGACCTCCCCCATTCAGGCGCGCACCTCCTTGGCGACCGCGTCGAGCAGGCCGTTGATGAACCCCTTCTCGCGCTTGTCGTAAAAGGCGTCGGCGACGTCAAGATATTCGCTGATGACCGCGGCGGTCGGCACGTCGCGCCGCGCGATCAGTTCATAGACGCCCGCGCGCAGGATGCCGCGCATCGGCTTGTCGAGCCGCGCGATGCTCCAGCCGCTTGACAGCTTGGCGGTGATCAGCCGGTCGATCTCCTCCGCCCGCGCCTCGACGCCCTTCACCACATCGTCGAAAAAATCGACGTCGGCGTCGGCATATTCGACATCCTCGATCGTCGCGCCCAACCGATGCTGGTGGAATTCGTGGAGCAGTTGCGTAAGCGGCGTCGCCTCCATCTCGCGCTGATACAGCGCCTGAACGGCGGCAAGCCGCGCGGCGGCCCGCGCCTGACTGCGCGCGCGGGTACGGGAATTGGACATGGTCATTCGCCCCCATACCCGTTCGTCCGGCGCGAAGTCGAGAAACGAACGATGCGGACGCCTCAGTCGCGCTTCAGACGCATCGCCACCGATCTCGCGTGCGCCGGCAGCCCTTCGGCCTCCGCCAGCGTCACCGCCGCCGGGCCGATCGCCGCCAGCGACGCGGGGTCGCATTGCAGGAAGCTGGTGCGCTTCATGAAATCGAGCACCGACAGCCCCGACGCGAAGCGCGCACGCCGCCCGGTGGGCAGGACGTGGTTCGGACCGGCGACGTAATCGCCCACCGCTTCGGGTGTATGCCGGCCGAGGAACACGGATCCCGCGTGGCGCACGCGCTCAAATAGCGATTGGGGATCGTCGCAGGCCAGTTCGAGATGTTCGGGAGCAAGGCGATCGACCAGCGGGATCGCCTCTTCCAGCGTCGCGGTGACGATGATCGCGCCGTTGGCGTCCCAGCTCGCCCGCGCCACCTGCTTGGTCGCGAGCTGCCCGATCTGGAGGTCGACCGCGTCGGCCACCTTCGCCGCGAATCCCGCGTCGTCGGTGAACAGGATCGATTGGCTGGTCGGATCGTGCTCGGCCTGGCTGAGCAGGTCGGCGGCGATCCATTCGGGATCGTTGCGGCCGTCGGCGACCACCACGATTTCGCTCGGCCCCGCGACCATGTCGATGCCGACCACGCCGTAAAGCTGCCGCTTGGCCTCCGCGACCCAGGCGTTGCCGGGGCCGGTGATGACGTCGACGGGCGCGATGCGGCCGGTGCCATAGGCGAGCGCGGCGATCGCCTGCGCCCCGCCGATCCGCCAAGCCTCATCCACCCCCGCCAGATGCGCGGCGGCGAGCACCAGCGGGTTGATCTCGCCCTTTGGCGTCGGCGTCACCATCACCAATCGGTCGACCCCGGCCGCCTTGGCCGGCAGCGCGTTCATCAGCACCGAAGACGGATAGGCCGCGCGTCCGCCCGGCACATAGACGCCCGCGGCATCGACGCCGCGCCAGCGCGCGCCCAGCCGCACGCCAGCGGCGTCGGTCTCGTCGCGATCCTCGGGCAATTGCTTGGCGTGATAGGCGGCGATGCGCTCGGCGGCGAGTTCCAGCGCGGCGCGCAGGTCCGGGGTCAGCCCCTCCCACGCGGCGAGCATGTCGGCGCGCTCGATCCGCCAGCCGGTCTCGTTCAGGTCATGCCCGTCGAAGCGTTTGGTATAGGCGGCGACGGCGGCGTCGCCCTCATCGCGCACGGCGGCGACGATGGTGCGGACGTCGCGCGCGACATCGGCGTCGGCCTCGCGCCGCGCATTGACCAAAGCGTCGAACGCGCGGGCGAAATCGGGATCGGAGGTGGAGAGTTTCAGCATCGGTTCACTGTGAAGACCTGTGTTCGCGCGGAGGCGCGGCGGCGCGAAGATACGCCGCCTGCCGCACGGTCGCGCCGGCGGCCTCATAAGAAATCGCCTGCCACGGGTTGGAAGGTCTGGCTGACGCGGGACGGGGGCCGTGGGCGGGACACCTCCGCGCCGCCGCGCCTCCGCGCGAACCAATATCCCTAAGCCGCATCCCGCACCTCCACCGCGCGCCGGAACGCGTCGACCAGCGGCACCACTTCGGGCCGGGTCTTGAACGCGGCGCGGTTGACCACCAGCCGGCTGGTGACCTGGGCGATCACCTCGACCTCTACCAGGCCGTTCTCCTTGAGCGTGCGCCCCGACGAGACCAGGTCGACGATGCGCGGCGCCAGCCCCAGCACTGGCGCCAGCTCCATCGCGCCGTTCAGCTTGATGCACTCGGCGCCGACGCCCCGCGCCTCGAAATGGCGGCGGGTCAGGTTGGGATATTTGGTGGCGACGCGGATGTGGCTCCACCCGCGCGGATCGTCCGCCGCCGCCAGCGCCGCCGGCTCCGCCACCGACAGCCGGCAATGGCCGATGCCAAGGTCGACGGGGGCGTACAGCTCCGAATAGGCGAATTCCTCCAGCACGTCCGACCCGACGATGCCCAGCGACGCGGCACCATGCGCGACAAAGGTCGCCACGTCGAACGCGCGCACCCGGATCAGGTCGATGTCGGAACGGTTGGTGTGGAAGCGCAGCGCGCGCGAGTCCTCGTCGGAAAACGCGGCTTCCGGCTCAACGCCGACGGCGCGGAGCAGCGGCACCGCCTCTTCCAGGATGCGTCCCTTGGGGACGGCGATGATGATCGGATCAGCCATGGTCGCGCGGGGCTTTACTTGGGCGGCGGAGCGGGAGCAACAGACGCGCGGAGGTGACGATGGCGGACGAAGCGGGCAACCGGGGCGCGTTCCTGATCCAGGAACATTATTGCCGGGCGATGGACGCGCCGATCTATGCCGCGATCTGCGCGGCGGTGGCAGCGCATTTGACCCGCGCCAGCGCAGTCGGCGCGCGCATCCTCGATTGGCTGGGCGAGCCGACCCGCGACGCGCTGCCGCTGCGGCTGATCGGCGGGCTGCACGCGCTGGTGCTGGCCGGCCGCGACGAGGAACTGGCCGCAGTGTTCAGCGGTATCATCGCCGGCGACGCCATCGCCCCGGCGATCGAGCGCGTGCTGGCGCGCCACGAAGCCGCGCTGATGCCGTGGCTCGACGGCCCGCCGCAGACCAACGAGCCGGGCCGCTCCGCCGCGCTGATGTGCGGCCTGATCGAAATCGCGCGCCGCCACGGCCCGCGCATCGAGTTGCTGGAGATCGGGTCGAGCGCCGGGCTCAACCTGCTGATCGGGCGCTATCGCTTCGATCTGGGCGGCACAACGATCGGGCCGACCGACTCGCCGATCACCATCCGGCCCGAATGGACCGGCGCGCCGCCCCCGACGGTGCCCGTCGAGATCGAGTCAGCGCGCGGATGCGACGTCGCGCCGATGGACGCCACCGATCCGGCGGTCGCGGCGCGGCTGTCGGCCTATGTCTGGGCGGAGAAGCCCGAACGGCTGGAGCGGCTGCGCACCGCGATCGCGATGGTCCGCGAGCGCGGTGTCCGCCTCGACCATGCCGACGCCGCCGACTGGGTCGAGGCGCGCCTGGCCGAACCGCAGGCGGCCGGGGTGACGCGGGTGCTGATGCATTCGGTGGTGTGGCAATATCTGCCGCAGGACAGCGCGGCGCGGGTCCGCACGGCGATGCTGGCGGCCGGCGCGCGGGCGACGGCGGAGCGCCCGATCGGCTGGGTGATGATGGAGCCGGACCGCGCGCTGGCGCATCAGCTGATCCGGGTGATGAGCTGGCCCGGCCATGCCGATCCGGCGATCGTCGGCACCGCCCACGCGCACGCCGCATGGATTCGATATGGCGCGCCCGAGGGCGACCGCGACGCGATCGCGCTGCCGACGGCGGCACAGGTCTGGCCCTAGGCGCCCCGCCCCCACCGCAGGATCGCATCGGTCACCGCGTCGGGGGATTCCCACGGCACGAAATGGCCGGCGTCGACCGTGACCAGCGTCAGCTGCGGCACCAGCGCGTCGAGCCCGTCGAGATTGCTCGGCAGCAGCGCCTTGTCGCCGGTGCCCCAGATCACCAGCACCGGCTGCGGCATCGGGGGGAAAGGGCCGTCGAGCCACGCCGGGCGTTCCGGCGTCTCGTCCATCGCCGGGACGATCAGGCTGCTGGCCCGATACCAGTTGAGCATCGCGGTCATCGCGCCGGGTTGGCCCCATTGCTCCAGATAGACCGGCTTTTCCGGCTTCACCTTCTCGAAATCGGTGTGCTTCATGAAGCTGGTGTCGAAGAACGCCGACAGGCCGATGCTGTCGATGTGCTTTTCCAGATCGGGGTTGCGGAAGGCGCGGATATACTGGCTCGCCTCGCGCTGGGCGGTGTCGTCGAACAGCAGGCGCTGGAAGACGAACGGATGCGGCGCGTTGATGATCACCAGCCGCGCGACCCGGTCGGGGTTCTGCAACGCCGCCATCCAGGCGACCGCCCCGCCCCAATCATGCCCGACCAGCGTGAAGCGGGTGATCTCGAACCGGTCGGCCAGCGCGAGCAGGTCGGCGACGATCTTGTCGGGCGTGTAATTGTCGACCGCCGCCGGCTTCGATGACTTCGCATAGCCGCGCTGATCGGGGGCGAGGACGAAATGCTCCTCCGCCAGCCGGTCGATCTGATGGCGCCAGGTGCGGTGCGATTCGGGAAAGCCGTGGAGCAGGATGATCGCCGGGTTGGTCGGATGCCCGGCGACCTGGACGTCAAGCTCGACGCCGGTCGACAGCGTCACGCGGTGCAGTTGTTCGTCGGCCATCGCCCTCTCCGGTTCTGAGTCTACCGCATCCTGCACCGGACCGGCGATCAGGGATAGCTCACCGTCTTCGGCACCTCGGGGATCGGAATCCATTCCTTGTCGTCGCCCGGCACCTTGGGGAACCGCCCAGCCTTCCAGTCCTCCTTGGCCTGGTTGATCCGGTCGCGGTTCGACGAGACGAAGTTCCACCACACATGGCGCGGGGTGGCGAACGCCTCGCCGCCGCACAGCATCGCCCGCGCGCCGCGTTCGGAACGCAGCGTCGCGGCGGTACCGGGGCGCAGCACATACAGCGTCATCGGTTCGAGCGTCACACCATCGAGCGTCGCATCACCGATCCCGACATAGATCGCGCGCTCCTCGGTCAGCGCGTCGATCGGGATGCTGCCACCGGGCGCGAGCTGGATGTCGGCATAGGCGGTGTCGGCATAAGTCGTGGTCGGCGCGCGCTGGCCCCACAGCGTCCCCATGATCACCCGCGCCTTGGAGCACTCATCCTCGACCACCGGCAGCGCGTCGCGAGTGACGTGCTGGAACGCGGGATCGACCTCCTCCTGCGCTTCCGGCAGGGCCAGCCAGGTCTGGATGCCCGACAGTTCCGGCCCCCTGGCGCGCTCGGCGCTGGGTGAGCGTTCCGAATGGACGATGCCATGGCCGGCCGTCATCAGATTGACCGCGCCCGGCTCGATCGTCGCATAGGTGCCCAGCGAATCGCGGTGATCGATCGCCCCGGCGAACAGATAGGTGACCGTCGCCAGGTTGATGTGCGGATGCGGGCGCACGTCGATGCCGGCGCCGGCGTCGAGGATCGCCGGCCCCATCTGATCGAAGAAGATGAACGGCCCGACCATGGTGCGCGGCCGCGACGGCAGCGTGCGGTGAACCTTGAACCCGCCCAGATCATGGGTGACCGGGGCGATGGTGTGGACGAACAGGTCGTCGTCGCTGGAAAGCTGGGTCATGCCGCGTCGAGCTCCGGATAGTGGCGGAAGATGCCTTGCTGGTTGAACCCGATCCGGCGGTCGCTGCGCAAATAGTCTGCGACGCCGGGCAGCGCCGCCACCTGGTCGCGGAGCCGGTGGAGATGGGGATAGTCACCCGCGATCGCCGCCATCCGGCGCGGGAACATATAGGTCAGTCCCTCGACCAGCTGGAACAGGCTGGTGTCGGCCGGGCTCCACCGCGCGCCGCCGGCCCATTCGCCTCCGCTCGCGCCGACGGCATCGTCGAAATAGCGCAGGAACTTCGGCAGTCGCACCTCGCGGAACTGAAAGGCGGCGCGCGCGGCCTCCGGCTTTTGCCCTTCATAATAGTCGCCGGCGTCGACCGGGTGGTGGACGTTGTGGACCTCCGCGACGACGTCGGTGATCGTAAGCTGGAGCTGGATCAGCCACAGCGTCCGCGCGTCGTCCCCACTGGGCGCGAGATCGTGGCGGTCGGCCAGCCAGGTGAGGATATGCGCGACCTGCGCGATGCAGATGCCGTCCATGACGAGATAGGGCGGCGCGAACGGCCCCTTCGGTCGGCGCGCCTTGAGGTCGGCGACAAGCGCGTCGTCGCCCCGCTCGCGCGCGCAGTCGCGATAGGCAATCCCCGCTGCTTCCATCGGCAGGCGGACGAACTCGCCGCGGCCCTGGATGCCGCTCCAATACCACAGATCATAGCTCAAGACATTTCTCCCGGCGCCCGCGCGCGGATCGCCAGCGCGTGGACGCGCTCGACCAGCAGCTCGGCCAGCGCGGTGTTGACCAGCCGCTGGCGCGCGACCCGGTTCAGCCCGGCGAAGGCGGCGCTCTCGACGGTCACCGAGAAGTGCGATTCGCCGCTGCCGTCGTCGCCGACATGGCCGCGATGACGGGCACTGTCGTTGATCACCTCAAGCTGCGTCGGGGCGAGCGCGGCGGTGAGACGGGCGGTGATTTCGGCGGCGACGGGGCCGGTAGCGGTCGTGGTCATGCCCCCTATATAGGCCGCTTTTTGCGAAAGGAATCGCGTGGCGCGCGGTGAACCGGGAAAAGACCGACCGAACACCCGTTTCCACGGCCGCGTGGAGGCGCACGGGCGGGTGTGCGAGGAGCCCGGGTGCGACCAGCCCGGCGAATTCCGCGCGCCGGCGGAACCCGGTGCCGGGGCGCGCGGCGACGGGCCGGGCCGCTATCGCTGGTTCTGCCTGGAGCATGTCCGCGCGTTCAACGCCCGCTATAATTTCTTCAGCGGGATGACCCCCGACGAGATCCACGACGCGCAACGCCCCCATGCCGGGTGGGAGCGTGAGACGCGGGCGTTCGCCAGCACCGGCGGCGCCGACCGACCGCCGCGCTGGGCCGATTTCAGCGATCCGCTCGACGCGATCAGCGCGCGGTTCCGCGAACGGATGGACCGCGAAAAGGCGCGCGCCGACGGCAAGCCGCTGATGCCGGAGGACCGCGCCGCGCTGAGCGTGCTCGGGCTGGGCGTCGATGCCGATCGCAAGGCGTTGCGCGGCCGCTATTCGGACCTGGTCCGCAAATTCCACCCCGACCGCAACGGCGGCGACCGCACGCACGAGGCTGCACTGCAAAAGGTGATCGAGGCGTACCAGCACCTGCGCAAGGCGCCGGCGTTCCTGTGACCCGCACGCGCGCCTACCTCCCCGGCGGCCCCGCGGTCGGCACCGGCCCGGCCGGCTCATAGGTCGCGATCACCACCCCGGTGGTCGACACGACATGATCGACCAGCCGCAGCGCGAACGGCGGCGTGCCGTCCCCGAACAGCCGCTTGCCGCCGCCCAGCACCACCGGAAAGGTCAGCAATGTCACGCGATCGATCAGCCCCGCGGCGAACAATTGCGGATAGAGCGTCGAGCTGCCCTGGATGAACAGGTCCGGCCCGTCGCCCGCCTTGATCTCCGCCACCCGCGCCGCGATGTCGCCGCCGATCGCGTGGCTGTTGCGCCACGCCAGCGGCGCGTCCGATCCGGTGACGACGTATTTGGCAGCCGCATTGAACCGGCGCGCGACCTCCGCGGCCGGGCCGGCGGGGTCGTATTCGGGCCAGAAGCGGGCGAAGATATCATAGGTCTTGCGCCCGAGCAGCAGGTCGTACGACGCCGACAGCAGGCGGCCGGTCGCCTCGCGCGTCACCGCGTCGCTGTGCGGCCAGGTCCAGCCGCCCAGCGCGAAGTGCCCGCCCTCGTCCTCCTCCGTCCCGCCGGGCGCCTGCATCACCCCGTCGAGCGACAGGAATGCGCTGCCGATGATCCTGCGCATCAGCCCGACGCCGCGACGCGCCGGGCGACGGCTTCGAGCTGGTCGGCGACCATGCCCCATCCCTCGGCAAAGCCCATCTCCGCGTGCGCCGCCATCGCCTCCGCGCTCCAGTGGCGGGCGCCGGCGGTATAGCGGGTGCGGTCGCCATCGGGCTCGAACACGAAATAGCCGACGATCATCACCGGTTCGGGATCGCGTGGTTGCCAGTCGGCGGTAAGCGCGTTGGTGAACACGATCCGCCGTTCGGGCACCACCTCCAGGAACACGCAGTCCATCGGATCGCCGCCCTCCCCGTCCGGCCCGCGCATCACCATCGCCGCGCGGCCGCCGGGACGCAGGTCGACCTCGATCACCTCGGTCGTCCACGGTTTGGGGCACCACCATTCGGCCAGGTGGTCGGTCCACGCGCGCCACACCGCCGAAACCGGCGCATCCATGACCCGCTCGACCGTCAATTCGTGAAGCGCGCTCATGCGACCGCCCGCCCGTGCCATGCCGCCTCGATCGCGGCGATATCGATCCGGCGCATCGTCATCATCGCCTGCATCGCCCGCCCGGCGGCCTCACGATCGGGATCGGCCATCGCCTCCAGCAGCACGCGCGGGGTGATCTGCCACGAAAAGCCCCAGCGGTCCTTGCACCACCCGCATGCGCTCTCCGCGCCGCCGTTGCCGACGATCGCGTCCCAATAACGATCGGTCTCCGCCTGATCGTCGGTCACCACCATGAAGCTGACCGCCTCGTCCGGCTTGAAATTCGGTCCGCCGTTGAGACCGACGAACGACTGGCCCAGCACGGTGAACTCGACGGTCAGTTCCGTGCCTTCGGCGCCGCCGGGATAGTCGGTCGCGGCGCGGTTGGTCGATCCGACCCGGCTGTCGGGAAAGGTCGCGGCATAGAATTCGGCGGCGTTGCGCGCTTCGCCGTGGTCGAACCACAGGCAGGTCGTCAGGCTGGTCATCGTCTCTCTCCTCTCGTCTTGTTGTGCGGGCGGTTTGCCGTGCGGTCAGGCATCGACGACGGGGATGAAGCCGCCCCAGATCATGCGTTTTCCGTCAAACGGCACGGTGTCGCCGTCCGGCTTCATCCGATCGTCGGCCATGATCTTTTCCCAGCCGGCGGTGCGCGCCTCCTTCGACGGCCATTCGATCCAGGAATAGACGACCGCCTCGTCGTCCTGCGCCAGCACCGCACGGCGATAGTCGGTGACCTGACCGTCGGAGACGTCATCGCCCCACGCCTCGACCACGCGGGTCGCACCATGTTCCTGAAACACCGCCACCGCCTTTGCCGCCATCGCGTGATAGGCGTCGCGGTTGGCGGGCGTCACCGGCACCAGGAACCCGTCGACATAGCCCGTATCGCCGCCCGGCCCCTCCTCGAGCATCGGCGCGAAGCCGGCGAAGATCATGCGCTTTCCGTCGAACGGCGCCTCCCCCATCGCCGCCATGCGCGGATCGGTACGCATCCGCTGGTTGGCGGCATCGCGCGTCGCACGGTCGGGGTATTCCAGCCAGCTGAACACGACGACCTCATCAGCGCCGGCGTTCACCGCGGTCTTGAAGTCGTTGACCTTGCCGTCGGGCACGTCGTCGCCCCACGACTCGATCAGCCGGGTCGCGCCCAGTTCGCGGAACAGCGGCGCCGCGGCGGCGGCGTGATCGCGAAACGCCTGTTTGTTGGCGGCCGGCACGGCCAGCACGAAACCCTCGACATAGGTCATGGCACCTCTCCTGCTGTTTTTCTGTTCACGGATAGCATGGCTGAGCCCGCCGCCCGGATGGTCAAGCCCTACACCCCGGAAGAGCGGTCCGCGCGACCGAAGCGCCAGGGCGGTGCGAGGATGGCACGATCAGACCCCGGCAGCTTCCCCCTGCTGGGCAAAGGCGGCGAGAGCGGCGTCGAGATCCATGTACATCGGCTCGAAGATGTGGCCGTCGAGATCCTCGAACGCGCGGCCGTACATGAAGCCCATATCCTGCACTGGGCGAAAATCGATGCGGCCACCGGCCTCGCCCGCCGCCTCGACGAAGCGGTCGACATCCTCGCGGCTGTCGAGCGACAGGCACAGCAGCGCCTCCGCCGTCGTCGCCGAATCGGCGATCGCCTTGTGCGGGATGAAGGTCTGGAAGAACGCCTTGTCGAGGATCATCAGCACGATGGTGTCGGACCATTGCATCGACGCGGCGGTGCCCGGCTGGCTGAAGCGATCGTCCTTGGTGAACCCCAGCGCCTGATAGAAAGCGACCGACTTTTCGACATCGGCGACCGCCAGATTCACAAAGATCATTTTCGACACTGCATCTCTCCCTTGAACGCGACTCGATGACGACGTATCTGCACGTATGAGTTATCAAAAGCAACTTTGAAGTTAGAAAAAGTGACCAAACCTCGGAACGGCTCGAACAAACGCTGGTACGACGATGCGTGCGGAACGGCGTTCGCCATGGAACTGGTCGGCGAACGCTGGTCGCTGCTGATCGTGCGCGAGTTGATGTTCGGACCGCGCCGCTTTGGCGAGCTGCGCGCCGGATTGCCGGGCATCAGCGCCAACGTGCTGACCCAGCGGCTCGAGGGGCTGGAGGCCGCCGCCATCCTCCACCGTCGCAAGCTGCCGCCGCCGGCGTCGGTGCAGGTCTATGAACTGACGCCATGGGGGTATGAGAGCGAGACCGCGATCAAGGAGCTTGGCCGCTGGGCGACCCGCTCGCCCGGCCATGATCCGTCGCTGCCGCTGTCGGCGGCGTCGATCATGTTGTCGTTTCGCACGATGTACGACCGCGATCGCGCGCGCGGGATCGACGCGGCGATCGGCTTCCGCTTCGGCGACGAAGGCTTCGTCGGCACGCTCGACGATGCCGAGATCGCGGTGCGCCGCGCCGAACCGGCCGGCGACGTCGTGTTCGACACCAGCCCGACGGGAATGGCGGCGGTGGTCTATGGCCATGTCCCGCTGGCCGTTGCGGAGGCGGAAGGCTTTCTGACCCTGGCCGGCGACCGCGCGCTTGCGGAACGGTTCGTCACGCTGTTTCCCCTGCCGCCCAAGTTTTCGGTCGCGCCGCGCGCTGCCGTCTGAACGCGGCATCATCGAACGGTTGAGTCCGACGCCGACACTAGCCTAAGGCGTTCGCGACACAGAGGCCCGCATGACCGATATCCCGAATACTCAGCCCGACAGCCGCCAAACCACGATTCTTGACGCGCCCGACAAGGTGCTCAAGGTCCGTGAATTGTTCGGAATAGACTCCGACATGGAAGTGCCCGCTTTCAGCGAGGCGGACGAGCGGGTGCCCGATCTCGATCCAGCCTATGTGTTCGATCCCGACACCACGCTGGCGATCCTGGCCGGCTTCGCACACAATCGCCGGGTGATGGTGCAGGGCTATCACGGCACCGGCAAGTCGACTCACATCGAACAGGTCGCGGCGCGGCTCAACTGGCCATGCATCCGCATCAACCTGGACGCGCATATCAGCCGCATCGACCTGATCGGCCGCGACGCGATCGTGCTGAAGGACGGTCAGCAGGTCACGGAATTCCGCGAGGGGCTGCTGCCCTGGGCATTGCAGACCCCGACCGCGCTGGTGTTCGACGAATATGACGCCGGCCGCCCCGACGTGATGTTCGTCATCCAGCGCGTGCTGGAGACCGAGGGCAAGCTGACGCTGCTCGACCAGAACCGCGTGATCCGGCCCAATCCGTTCTTCCGCCTGTTCGCCACCGCCAACACCATCGGGCTGGGCGACACCAGCGGGCTGTATCACGGCACCCAGCAGATCAACCAGGGTCAGATGGACCGCTGGAACATCGTGGTGACGCTCAATTACCTGCCGGCGGCGGTCGAAGCGCAGATCGTGCTCGCCAAATCGGGTGAATATGACAAGCCCGGCGGCAAGGAGACGGTGGAGAACATGGTCCGCGTCGCCGACCTGACCCGGCGCGGCTTCATCAACGGCGACATCTCTACGGTGATGAGCCCGCGCACCGTGATCACCTGGGCACAGAACGCGCTGATCTTCGGCGACGTCGGCTTCGCGTTCCGGCTGAGCTTCCTCAACAAGTGCGACGACGCCGAACGGCCGCTGGTGGCGGAATATTACCAGCGCGTGTTCGGCAAGGACCTGCCCGAAAGCGTGGTCGGGAAGGCTTGAGTCGAGGGGTGGACTAAGTTAGTTAGTCCATAGGAGGCGCGCGATGGCCGAAGCCGATCCGCAAAAGACGTTCAACGTCCACGATGCCAAGACGCATCTGTCGCGGCTGATGGATCGCGCCCATGCGGGGGAGGAGATCATCCTCGCCAAGGCCGGGGTGCCCTATGCCAAGCTGGTGCCGGTCGCCCCCGTGAGCCTGCCGCCGCGCCAACCCGGGCGGTTCCGTCATCTCATAAAGGATGTCCCTTCCGAAATCTGGTTCGAGCCGCTGTCGGATGACGAACTCGACGCTTGGAAAGGCAAATATTCGAGCCCCCTATAATGGCGGATGAGGGATATCTTCTCGATACACACAGCCTGATCTGGTGGTGGCTGGCAGACCCGATGCTGTCGCCGCCCGCCCGATTGGTGCTCGAATCGCGGGACAGGACCATTTATGTCAGCGCCATCAGCGCCATCGAGATTGCTTTGAAGGTCCGAACCGGCAAATTGCCAAAAATGACTGAACCGCTCGATCAATTCGGTGAGGCCACGACCGGGGATGGATTCGAACATCTGCCGGTAACGTTCGAACACGCGCGCATGGCGGGCCTGTTCAACGAAAGGCATCAGGATCCGTTTGACCGGATGCTCGCGGCACAGGCATTGGTCGGGAATCTGACCGTGATCACGCGCGACCGCGAGATTTCGACCTTTGGCTGCCGGACGCTCTGGTAGTGGCCACCGACACCCCCCTCGATCGCTTCAAGTCGGTGCTCGGCGGCGCGGCGCGCGCGTTGAGCGAGGTCGATGACGTCGAGCTGGCCTTCACCGCCGACGCGCCCAGCCAGGCCGGCCGCCACCTGAAGGTGCCGATGCCCGCGCGGACGCTTCCGGCGGAGCAGGTGGCGGAGGCGCGCGGTTTTGCCGATTCGTTCGCGCTGCGGCTGAAGCACCACGACACCACGCTCCACGCGCGCGGCGCGCCGCAGGAGCCGGTGGCGCGCGCGGTGTTCGACGCGGTCGAGACCGCACGGGTCGAGGCGCTGGGATCGAAGGGCTATGCCGGCATCGCCGACAACCTCGACCATGCGCTGGTGATGCGGATGAAATCCGATCCGATCGCCCGCGCGCGCACGCCCGAAGAGGTGCCGCTGTCGAGCGCGATCCAGTTGATGGTGCGCGAGCGGCTGACCGGCCGCGCCCCGCCCGAGGCAGCGCGCGGCGGGCTGGCGCTGGTATCGGGCTGGATCGAGGAAAAGGCCGGCGCCGAACTGGATGCGCTGGGGCTGGCGCTCGACGATCAGCGCGCCTTTGCGCAACTGGTATCGCGGCTGCTGGAGGATCTGGAGCTGACCGAGGGCGATATGCGGCCCGAGGACAGCGACGAGGGCGGCAACGACGACGAGGGCACCGACGAGGAACAGCAGGACGACGGCGAAGAGGGCGACGACGACGGCGCTTCGGGCGAGGGGCAGGTCGAGGCGCGCGGCGAGCAGCGCCAGTCGGAGACCGAGGACGGCGACGGCAGCGAGGACGGCGAAGACAGTTTCGACGACAGCGAAGGCGAGCCCGGCGACGATGGCGATGACGGGATGATGCCGGTGCGGCCCAACCGGCCGTTCAGCGACCTGCCGCCGCAATTCGAATACAAGCCGTACACCACCCGCTTCGACGAGGTCGTCGCCGCCACCGACCTGTGCGACGAGGAAGAGCTGGACCGCCTGCGCGCCTATCTCGACCAGCAACTCGTCCATTTGCAGGGCGTGGTGACCAAACTCGCCAACCGGCTCCAGCGGCGATTGATGGCGCAGCAATCGCGGTCCTGGGATTTCGACCAGGACGAAGGGCTGCTCGACGCGGCGCGGCTGGCGCGCGTCGTCGTCAATCCGATGCAATCCCTGTCGTACAAGATCGAGCGCGATACCGAGTTCAAGGACACGGTGGTGACGATCCTGATCGACAATTCGGGATCGATGCGCGGCCGTCCGATCAGCATCGCCGCGATCAGCGCCGACATCCTCGCCCGCACGCTCGAACGGGTCGGGGTCAAGACCGAGATTCTCGGCTTCACCACCCGCGCGTGGAAGGGTGGACAGGCGCGCGAGGCGTGGCTGGCGGCGGGGCGCCCGGCGCAGCCCGGCCGGCTCAACGACGTCCGCCACATCGTCTACAAGCAGGCCGACGAGCCGTGGCGGCGCGCCAAACGGTCGCTCGGGCTGATGATGCGCGAAGGGCTGCTCAAGGAGAATATCGACGGCGAGGCGCTGCTGTGGGCGCACGGCCGGCTGATCGCACGGCCGGAGGATCGCAAGATCCTGATGGTCATCTCCGATGGCGCGCCGGTCGACGATTCGACGCTGTCGGTCAATTCGGGCAGCTATCTGGAGCGCCACCTGCGCCAGGTGATCGGCTGGATCGAAACGCGGTCGCCGATCGAGCTGGTAGCGATCGGCATCGGCCATGACGTGACCCGCTATTATCAAAAGGCGGTGACGATCATGGATGTCGAGCAACTCGCCGGCACGATGATCGAGCAGCTCGCCGGTCTGTTCGAAGAAGCGTGATGCCCGACGGGGTGCCCGTTGGCGCCGCGCCCCCCTTCGACAGCGCCGCCCGTTCCCCAACCGGCCGCACATGACGAACGCGATCTCCCCCCCTCCGGGCGGCTTTGTCGGGCCGGTCAAGCGATCGGTGACGATCGCCGGACACGAAACATCGATCAGCCTGGAACCGCTGTTCTGGCGCGCTCTTGAGGCGGCGGCGACGGCGCGGTCGCTGCCGCTTTCCGCGCTGATCGCCGAGATCGACGCGCTGCGGATTCGCGCCGAATCGCCACCCAATCTCGGTAGCTCGCTTCGTAGTTGGTTGCTTGCACAGTCGCATCACACTGGAATTGTGACACAATTCTGCGACATAGATGATAATCATTCTCAATAGCCTTGACGGCGCGAACGACTCGCAATAGCAGCTCCCCCGCACACTAAAGGGGGATTTTCCGTGACTCATACGCCCACCGTCGCCTTGCCGGCCTTCCTCGCGCTGTCCTGCGTCGGTTTCATCGCCTCGACGCCCGCGATGGCCGCGGACAAGGATCCGCGCGCCGGCGCCATCGCGGCCAATGACGACACCCAGGCACAGCAGGATCGCCGCGAGGACATCATCGTCACCGGCGACATGTATCAGCCGCATCAGG
>NZ_DATMGG010000029.1:0-15787 GCF_035555815.1 Sphingomonas sp. | reverse complement strand
GAAACGATCGAGCAACGCCCAGTCGAACCGCAACCCCATGCCGCCGGGCAGCGCGGCGCTGTCCGGGGTCTTCGCGTCGTAGACGATCAGGTCGGCGGCGCCGTGATAGGGGACGGCGGCGTCGAGATCGCCGCGAGTCTTGACCGGTACGGCCGCCCAAATCTCCCGACCCGAGCGGGCCCGGATGGCGGCGGCGCGGTCGGGCGCGACTTTGTGAAGCTGGAGGACGTCTACAAATGGAGCGATACTCTCCACCTGCGCATCGTCGGGATCGACCAGCACGCCGACGCGCGCGACGCGGGCCGGGACGCGCGCCGCGAGACCGGCAAGGCGGGCGAGGTCGACATGGCGCGGGCTGGGCGCGAAATGGACGAAGCCGACATGGCTCGCCCCACTGGCGATGGCGGAGTCGAGCGTCGCGGGGGTCGACAGGCCGCAGATCTTGGCGGTGGTCCGCATCAGCCCAGCGCCTTTTCCAGCACGGTCATGAACAGCGGCGGGTCGATCGGGATCGGGAAGTCGCGCCGTTCGCCGGTGACGGCATAGCCGCGCCGCAGATAATAGGCGATCAACTCCGTGCGACGCTCGATCACGGTCATCTCGATGCGGTCGGCACCGAATGTACGGCGCGCGCAATCCTCCGCCGCGTCGATCAGCACACGGCCGATGCCGGCGGCCTGAAGCCGTGGTTCAACGCAGAGCTGCCCGAGATAGGCGAGGCGATTCGCCAACCCGGTCACCGCGACGCAGCCGATCAGATCGCCGTCGCGCTCGGCGACCAGCAGCCGCTGGTTCGGCTGGGCGAGGATATCCTCCAGCACGTCCAGGCTGGTGCGGTCGCCGTCGAGCAGGTCAGCCTCGTGCGTCCACCCGACACGCGCCGATTCGCCACGATAGGCGCGCTCGATCACCGGATGCAGCCGGGGCAGGTCATCGGCGGTGGCGAGCCGAATCGATGGGGGAGGGGCGGTCATACCGCCGAGATAGCGGGCGGCTGGCCGGTTGCAATCTGGCCGGTGCGACGTCGGCTACAGCGTCGCCCCGATCGCGCGCGCGGCCTGGTCGGGATCGTCCGCCTGCGTGATCGGACGCCCCACCACCAGGATCGACGCGCCGGCATCGAGCGCCTGGCGCGGCGAGACCACGCGCTTCTGATCACCGCTCGCGCCGTCGGGCGGGCGGACGCCGGGGACGACGAAGAACCCGTCATGCCACGCCTTGTGCGCGGCGGCGACTTCCTCACCCGAACAGACGATGCCGTCGACCCCGGCCGATCTTGCCAGCTCGGTCAGGCGCAGCACCTGCTCATGCGGATCGGGTTTCAGCCCGATCGAGGTGAGGTCGCCGCCGTCGAGGCTGGTCAGCATCGTCACCGCCACCACCTTGGTGCCCTGCGGCGCCGCCGCCTTGGCATCCTCCATCATCGCGCGGCCGCCGGCGGCGTGGATGGTGATGATCGCCGGCTCGAGCGGGCGCAGCGCCTGCACCGCCTTCGCTACGGTATTGGGAATGTCGTGGAATTTCAGGTCGAGGAAGATCGGCAGGCCGATCTCCGCCATTTCGTGCACCCCGGCACGGCCGTTGGCCATGAAGAATTCCAGGCCAAGCTTGATCCCGCCGACATGGTTGCGGACGCGCTGGGCGATCGCGCGGGCGCGGTCGAGATCGGGCGTGTCGAGGGCAACGTAGATCGGGCTCATGCCGGGTCGGTGCCCGTGTTCGACAGGTCGGCGGCGGGGGTAGGAGGCGGAGCCGGGGTGGCCGTCACCTGACGCAGATCGGCCACGGTGCGCTCGGTCGTCGCCAGCCGGTTGCGCAGCCGCCAGCGTGTGGTCAGCCAGGTCAGCCACATCGGGACCAGCCCGATCAGGAAGCACACCGCCATCAGCAGCGGCAGGTTCACGTCGGCGATCAGCCCGCCCCACAGCGCGACCGGAACCGTCGTCCAATTGTTGATCGCGAACGCGACCGCCAGCCCGGCGATCAGCACGATCAGCAACGTCTTGAGGAACTGCATGGGGGCAAGCTTATGTGGGTCGGGCGCGAATGGCCACCCCGATCAGCCGATTTCCGCGCGCAATTGATCGAACAGGGCGGCGATCGCGGTCAATCGCGGCTGTTCGGCGTCGAGGATGGCGAGGAAAGCCGCGCGCTTGATCGCGGTGACGCGGCCCGGTTTCAGCCCAATTCCGTCGGGCAGCGTCGACACGACGATGTCGATCAGCCGGTCGGCGCCGTGCAGGCGGCCCCACAGATAATCGTTCTCCCGATAGGCACGGCTGAAGAAGGCACCGAAATTGTGGAACTGGATTCCCTTCAACGTCGCCGCCGCGCCGCCGATGCGGATCGACTGCGCGTCGTCGGGCGAGATACGGTCGACCCGCACCGGATCGAATTCGTCCAGCCCTTCGCCCTGCAACAGCGGCAAAGTGGCGATGTCGAAGAAAGGGAAGCCGAGATAGGCGAGCAGCAGCGGGCGACGCAGCTCGCGCGGCAATGCCGAAAAGCCGTCCGACAGCCGCCGATCGGTCTCGGCGTCGATCCCCGGCAGGTCCATCGCGGCCGCCAGCGCGTTGAGCAGCGGCCCGGCATCGTCCTTCAACCCGCGCACGTCGCGGCGCAGCGCGCGATGACGCTCGCTGTGTTCGAGGGCCAGATAGTCGGACAGGCTGGCATAGAGCGCGTCGCGGAACGGGTGGAGCCGCTCGTCGTCGCCCGCCGCATCCATCTCGGTCAGCCGCCGCGCGAGCAGGCGGAGTCGACGGATGCGAAAGCCGAGGTCATGCGCGCGCAGGAACGCGACGATCGGCGAACTGGTCGACAGGTCGCTGGCGGTTCCCGGCGTCACGCCGCGCGCCGCGATCGCCGCGCCGATCCGCTCGCGCAGGGACCGCAGCCGCTCGGGGCTGGTTTCGCCCCCCGCCAGCTCGAGCAGCCGGGCGGTAAGCGTGGTGACGTCGACCAGCTTCAGCCGGGCATAGGCGGAATAGGACAGGCCGGCGTTCTTCGCAGCGGCCACCTGCGCGCGCCGCCGCCACGTCGCCAGCCGCGCGGTGGTCGGATAGTCGAGGAACAGCGTGTAGCCGAAGATGCCCATCACCGCGGTCTCGACCTCGCTGCGCAGCCCCTCCAGAATCTCGCGCATCCGTTCGATCCGGTCGGTGCGCGCGTCGATCTCCTCCAGATTGTCGCGGATCGGCTGCTGACGCGGCAATTCGGACAGCGCGCCCAGGATCGTCTGGAAAAACCCGGGCTGGTCGCTGCTGGTCGTCCCCATGCTGAAGTGAAAGCCGGGGATCGGATCGACATAGACGAAGCGGCGGTCGATCTGGCGCTTGGCCGGGCGATCGCGCAGCACGTCGATCGCCGGGCGGAACGGGGCGTTGGCCAGCACCGATCCGTCGATCAGCACCGCGCTTTCGGCGGCGTTGGCGGCGGCGTGGCGCGGCAGCACCCTATCGACGAAGGCGGCGCGGCCCCGCCACTTCGTGCCGCGTTCCTTCACCACCTCGTCCATCTCGGCGAGGCGCAGCGGCGGGAACGCGCCGGGGAAGCTCGACGTCGCGCGTGCGGCGAACGCCAGCTCGACGGGGTCGCCGCAACTTCCCTGTCCGTGGTCGGAAAAGGGGAAGATCAGCCGATGCTCGGTCTCCACCACTTCGGGCGGGGAGTTGAGCCGGAGCCGTTCGGGGTGTCCGCGAAAATCGGTGACGGTGACGAACAGGTCGAGCGGCTGGCCGTCGGGCAGCAGGCGTGGCCCGCGCGGTCCCTTCGCCATCGCGTCGAAGGCGTCGAGCAGCATGTGGCTCAGCCGCTTGCCGCCGAACGGTGGTTCGAACCAGCGCGAGCGGATGAAATGCTGAAGCTTGCGGCGCACCTCTTCGCGCGTGGTCGGCTCGACGGTATCGGCGATCGCGTCGCGGTCGGCGGCCAACCAGGCGATCGGCGTCGCCCACAGCTTCGAGAATCGGTGCGGCGCCGCGTCGGTATCGAGCAGCGCCTCGATATCGGCGCCGTCCAGCCACAGGTCGGTCAGCGGATCGAGCGACTGGCCGGTCGCGATCGCCTGCGCCAGGAAAATGCCATTGATCCCGCCCGCGCTGGCCCCGGCGACGATGTCGACCAGCACGCGCAGCCGGACCTGCGCGGTGTCGGCGATCTCCTCCAGCAGCGCGCGGTAGACGGCAGGGCTGCCGGTCAACGATTCGTCGCCCTCATGGTAGGCGCGGCTGGCGCGGGCGAGCCGCCAGATTTCCCCGGTGATGCCGTGCATGTACACCGCCAGGCTGATGCCGCCGTAGCACACCAGCGCCAGTCTCAGTTCCTTCTCGCGCATGACGAGCGGTTACACCTCTTTCCCTTGCCAATCCCAGCATAGGGCACGTGGCGATTTTCGCGACCCGTGCGTGTCAGCCGGCGTCGAGCCGCGCCCACACGGGCAGATGATCGGACGCGCTACGCGCCGCCGCGCTGTTGTGCACCCCGCATTCGACCACCCTGAGTCCGGGCGAGACCATGATCCGGTCGAGCCGCGCCACCGGCCGCCGCGCGTGGAAGCTGGGGCCGGTCGGGGCGGCGGCGAAGCTGTGGCCGAAATCGCGCAGGCACCCCGACTGCCGGCTCCATTCGTTGAGATCGCCCATCAGTACGGTCGGATGCTGGGCGGAGGAGGCGGCGAGGTGGGCGAGGATCGCGTGCGCCTGCCGGCGGCGCCACAGCCCCGACAGATCGAGGTGCATCCCCACCACCCGCAGCATCACGCCGTTAATCCGGACGTCGGCCATCACCGCGCCGCGCGGTTCCAGCGCGGGCAGGTGGATCGCTTCACAATCGGCGATCACCACGTCCTTGCGCACCAGCAGCGCGTTGCCGTGCCAGCCCATGCTGTGTGCGCGCGCGCCGAACGGGATCGCCTTCCACGGCGAATGTTCCTCGAGCAGGTGGAGCGGGATCACCCCCTCGCGCCGGCCGAAGCGGCGGTCGGCCTCCTGCAACGCGATCACATCGGCGTCGATCTCGCGCAGCACCGCCAGCGTGCGCTCGGGAACGCGGCGGCGATCGGTGCCGACGGCCTTGTGCATGTTGTAGCTGGCTACGGTGATCATCGGCGGGGGCTGTAGCATCGGAAAGGCGGGGCGTCCCATTCAGGTCGGCGCTGAACGGATGGGCGGCGACCGGGTTGCACCGCCGCGCGATCAGCCGCGCGTTCAGCCATGCGATCAGCCGCGCGGCAGGTCGATGGTGGCGGCCAGGCCGCCGCCGTCGCGATTGGCGAGCACGATCGTGCCGCCCGCCTCCTCGACGATCGCGCGGGTGAGGGCGAGGCCCAGGCCGATCCCGCCGGTCTCCCGGTTGCGCGAATCCTCGACGCGGATGAACGCCTCGAACACCGCCGCCAGCTTGTCCGGCGCGATGCCCGGCCCGCGATCGAGCACCTCGATCCGCGCGCCCCGATCGGTCCGCTGCACCGTGACCTCGACCTGGCTGGCATATTTGATCGCGTTCTCGATCAGGTTGCGGACCGCGCGGCGCATCAGCGCGGGGCGTAGCCGCATCGGCAGGCGGTCGAAATCGTCCGCCGCGATGTCATGCCCCAGGTCGCGGAAATCCTCGACTACCGCATCGACCAGCGCGGCCAGATCGACCTCGGTCGGTGGCTCGCTGGGGCGGCCTAGGCGCGCCAGCGACAGGATGTCCTCCAGCGTGCGCGCCATCTCGTCGATGGTGTCCGCCATCTTCGCGCGATCGGCGTCGTCCTCCACCGATTCGATGCGGACGCGCAGCGCCGCCAGCGGCGTGCGCAGATCGTGGCCTATCGCACCCAGCATCCGGTCCTTTTCGTCGAGCATCGCGACAACGCGTGTCCGCAGCGCGTTGTAGGCGGCGATCACCGCGCGCACGTCGGTCGGCCCCTCCTCGCGCAGCGGCGGCGCGCCGTCACCGGGCCGGAAATCGCGGGTTGCCTCCGCCAATGTGCGCAGCGGCCGGGCGATGCGGCGACCGATCCACAACACCGCCAGCAGCATGATGACATAGAGGATCAGCGTCTGCGCGATGAGTTGCCCCACCAGCCCGCGCTCGGTCCGGGGCCACGGCCCCGACAGTGTCAGCCACCCGTGTTTCGGTGATTCGACCGCGATGGTGAGCACCGCGAAATCATGGCGATCGCGGGTGTCGCCGCGCGCCTTGGGATTGTCGCGCCGACGATCGAATCGTGCGTCGCTGTCATTGAACGGGCGAATGCCGGTGGCGATCCGGCCAGCGTTCACCCCGGCCTCTCGCAGACCGCTGCGGATCGCCGCCTCGACATCGGGCACGGCAGGCAGATCGGCGGCCAAGGGATTGACCGGGGCGAGGCGGACCCGCCCGCGCTGGCGATCGGTCGACAGCGGTCGCCCGCTGTCGAGCCGCTCGAACGCGTCGACCAGTCGCGTCACCGCCGGGCCGGTGGTCCCCGCCAGCCGCAGTTGCCGTCGCTCGCGCAGCAGGAACGCGAAGTTGATCGCCTGCGCCACGAACAGCGCGATCGCGACCAGCAGCGCGAGCTGGCCGGGCAGGCTGCGCGGGCCGAACCTCACAACGGCCTCACAATCGGGTGACTTCGGCGGCGAGGGTGTAGCCGCCGCCCCACACGGTCTTGATCAGCGCCGGCGCCTTGGCGTCGGTCTCGATCTTCTTGCGCAGCCGGCTGACCTGATTGTCGATCGCCCGGTCGAACGCCGCCGCCTCGCGCCCCTGGGTCAGGTCGAGCAGCTGGTCGCGGGTCAGCACCTGCCGGGGGCGCGTCACCAGCGCGAGCAGCAGGTTGTATTCGCCGGTCGACAGCGGCACCGACACGCCCTCCCGATCGACCAGCGCGCGCTCGCCGGTCTTGAGCACCCAGCCGGCGAAGGCGTAGGAGCCGGTTTCCGGCCCGTGCTGGCGCGCGGCGCCGCCCTGTACCCGGCGCAGCACCACGCGGATGCGCGCGGTCAGCTCGCGCGGCGAAAACGGCTTCACCACATAATCGTCGGCGCCCATCTCCAGCCCGACGATGCGATCGGTTTCCTCGCTGCGCGCGGTCAGCAGGATCACCGGGGTGTCGCTGGTCGCGCGGATGTGGCGGCACAGGGACAGCCCGTCCTCGCCCGGCATCATGATATCGAGCACGACCAGATCGATCGCATAAGCGGTCATCCGCGCCCGCGCGCCTTCCGCGTCGCCCGCCTGGGTGACACGAAACCCCTGCTTGGTCAGATATTGCGCGAGCGGCTCGCGGATCGAACGCTCGTCGTCGACGAGCAGGAGGTGAGGGAGGTCTGCGGACATGTCCATCGTGCTAGAGTCTGTGCTCAATTGGAACAAGGACCGGGATCAAATCCCGATTGCCAGCGCCGGGGCGGGGGAGGAGGCACCCCATCCCGGCGCTGGGTCGCGCACCGTCGGCCAGGCACCGGCATGACCGGCGGCGAGGGCGTTCAGTTGCCCGGCGGCGGACCGCCCGGCCCGTCGGGACCGCGACGCATGCCCTGCATCATCGCGTCGCGCTCGGCGGCGTCGATGAAGCCGTCGTGGTTAGTGTCCATCCGGTCGAAGCGCGCCTTGGATTGCGCGTCATACTCGGCGCGGGTGATGATGCCGTCGCCATCCCGGTCGAGCCGGTCGAGCATCCGGGCCATGCCGGGTCCGGGGCCGGGGCCGCCATCTGCCGCCTTGCGCTCGGCGGCGTCGATGCGGCCGTCGTTGTTGGTGTCGAGCGCCTGGAACTGCCTGGCCGCGGAGGCGTCGCTTTCCGCGCGGCTGATCCGGCCGTCGCCGTCGGCGTCGAGCCCGGCCAGCATCCGACCGCCGATGCCGCCGCGCTGCATTCCCATCGGCATGGCGCGGCCGGGCATCGGCCGCATCGCGCGGAAACCGGCGCGGCGCTCGTCACGGCTGAGGACGCCGTCGTGGTTGGTGTCGATCCGGGCGAAGCGGGCCTCGGCGCCGGCAAGGAACTCGGCGCGGGTCAGTCGCCCGTCGCCATTGGCGTCGCCGCGCATCGGATGCCCGGCCGTTGCCGCCGGCGCGGTCGATTGCGACGCGATCGCCACGCCGCCGATCGCGGTGGCGCCCAGCGCGACGGCTATCAGATAGGTCTTCATCGAACAGGCTGTCCTTTCACGTCGCCAAGGGGGGAGCGACGACGATCAGGAATATGCCGGCCGCGTGTCGCGCCGGTGTGTCAGCGCACCCGCATATTGTCGCAACTTGTCGCGATGTCAGCCGAACATCGCCACACCCTGCATCGCCTCGATCACCGGCACGCCGTCGGCGTTGTACACCGTCATGCGCTGGCTCGAATAGCCGGCGAAGGCGCGATCGGTGCGGCTATGGAGCAGCCACCAGCCGTCGGCCGTCTCGGGGCGCGGCACCAGCAGGTTGACGATCCAGGTCAGCGAACTCATCGCCGCCTTGTTGTCGCGCAGCAGCGCGAAAGCGGCGGGCGGCAGCGCGTCGGCGACCGCGATCAGGTGGGTTTCGGGGTCGAGCCCATCGCGTTCGCGCAGGCGCCCCCAGCGCAGCCATTCGGCCGGGCCGACGTGCGCCTTCATGTCGAAGAAGTTGAAATTGCCGGTGAAGAAACCGGTCGGCCCGGTGTAGAGCTCGGCATCGGCCGGCGGGGGGCGATGATCGCCGGGCGTGGTGACGTCATAGGCGATCGCGGAGGTCAGGTCGGCCATGAAAACAAAGGTCGCGCGATAGCCCAGCCCCGCTTCGGAGGTGATCGTCGATTCGACGAACACCGCGTTGCGTCCGCGCCGCAGCCGCTGTGCGGTCACCGTCACCGCCCCGGCGAGCGGCCCGACGAACGCGACAAGCGCCGACCGCAGCGGCGGCAGGTCGACTTCGCTCAGCTTGGCGGCGTGCAGCGCCAGCGCCGACGACAGCCCGCCATAGGCGGTGCGGCCCTGGAGCCAGTCGGCGGGGATATCGACCTGGAATCCCCCCTCGACCGGGCGGGAGCCGGCCAGGATATCAGCGAGCGCGCTCATGCGGTGGTCCTCGCCGCCTGATAGCGATCGCGCAGTTCACGCTTCAGCACCTTGCCGATCGCGCTGCGCGGCAGTTCGTCGACGCGCTCGATCCCGCGCAGCCGCTGGGTCTTGCCGACCCGTTCGTTGACCCATGCCAGTACGGCATCGGGATCGGAGGAGCCGCCCGATCGGGGCACGTAGAACGCGATCGGCGTTTCTCCCCATTCCTCAGAATCGACCCCGACGACGGTGCCGTCGGCAACGTCGGGGTGCCCGGCCATCACCGCCTCGATATCCGAGGGGTAGATGTTGAACCCGCCGGAGATGATGACGTCCTTCTTGCGGTCGAGCAGCGTCAGGAAGCCGTCGGCATCGAACCGCCCGACGTCGCCGTGGCGGATGAAGCGGTTGCCTTCGGCGTCGAACCATTCGGCGGCGCTGCTGGCGTCGGCACGGCCGTGATAGCCGCTCATCATCGCGCCCGATCGTCCGACCACCTCGCCCATTTCACCCGGCGGCACCTCATTGCCGTCGTCGTCGATCAGGCGGATGTCGTGCCCCTCGGCCGGACGGCCGACGGTGTGGAGCTTGTCGGGGAAAGCGTTGGCGATCAGCACGCAGGTGCCGCCTCCTTCCGTCATGCCGTAATATTCGACCAGCAGCCCCGGCCAGCGCGCGAGGATGTCGGCCTTCAGCGCGGCGGAGAAGGGCGCGGAGGTACAGGTCTTGAGCCGGAAGGCGGACAGGTCGTAGCGGTTGAAATCGGGCATCGCCATGATCCGCGCATATTGGACCGGCACCAGCATCGCGTGGGTGGCGCGGTGCTTTTCCGCCATCTGGAGAAACCGCTGCGCGTCGAACTTGCCGAGCAGCACCGCGGTGCCGCCCCACGCCAGCGTCGGCAGGAAACTGACCAGGGTGGTGTTGGAATAGAGCGGGGTGGAGATCATCGTCACCCCGTCGCCAAAGCCGGCTTCCGCGTTGACGATGACATGCGCCCACCGCATCGCGTGCGGCTGGACGATCCCCTTCGGCGTGCCGGTGGTGCCCGAGGAATAGATGATGTTGAACGGATCGTCGGGGGCGATGGCGACCGGCTGCGGGATGCCGGGGCGCGCGAAATCGCGATGCGGGATGCCGGCATCGCTGTCGTCGAGCGCGACTCGCTTCGCCGCGACCGGACGGTCGCCCAGCGTCGCGGCGGCGGCGGCGTCGAGGAACAGGATCGGCGCACCGCAATCGGCGATCATCGCCGCCATCTGATCGCCGGTGGACGAGGGCGCGAGGGGGGCCGGAACGCAGCCGGCGCGCAGTGCGCCCAGGAACGCGCAGGCATATTCGATCGACGGCGCGGCGGCGATGGCGATCGCGGTGCGTGGCGCGACGCCCTCCCGCTGGATCGCGGCGGCAACGTTGTTCATCGCCGTATCGAGCGCGGCGTAGCTGAGCGTGCGATCGTCCTGCGCGAGCGCGGTCCGGTCGCCGCGCTCCCGCGCATGGGCGGCGATCAGATCGGAAAGCGTTCCAAAGGGCTGCGCGAGGATCTCCGCGGCGGTCGACATGGCGTCTCCTGTTTCTTCGCCGACGCAGCTAGGCGCAAGCCACGCGGAATGCCATACGCGATGTTCGAAAAGACAACAGGTGAGAGTGATGCTGTTCTACGACACCCCCGACCCCGCACCCAATCCGCGCCGCGTCCGCATCTTCGCCGCGGAAAAGGGCGTCGCCCTGCCGACGCAGACCATCTCGATCGCCAAGGGCGAGCATCGCGGTGACGCCTATCTGGCGGTCAACCCGCTCGGCCAGACCCCGGCGCTGGTGCTCGACGATGGAGAGGTGCTGACCGAGAGCCTGTCGATCTGCCGCTATCTGGAGGCGCTGTACACCGATCCGCCGCTGTTCGGGGCGACGGCGCTGGAATCTGCGCGGATCGATATGTGGGTCCGCCGAATCGAATTGCGGTTGATGGTGCCGGTCGGGGCGATCTGGGCGCACACCCACCCGTTCATGGCGCGCGTCATGCCGCACCAGTTCACGGACTTCGGCGAGAGCAACCGGCCGCTGGTCGATCGCGCGCTCGCGCTGTGCGACGCCGCGCTGGGTGAGACGCCGTACCTGGCGGGCGAACAGTTCAGCGTGGCCGACATCACGCTGCTGACGACGATCGACTTCGCCACCTTTGTCGGCCTGACGGTGCCCGAGGATCTGGTCCGGCTCAACGACTGGCATCGCCGCGTGTCGGCGCGGCCGAGCGCGAAGGCGGTCTGATGGACGGCGTGGCGATCGTCACCGGCGGTGGCACCGGCATCGGCGCGGCGGTGGTGCGCGCATTGGCGGCGCGCGGCATCACGTGCGTCATCAACTATGCCTCCAGCCGCGATGCGGCGGAGGCGCTGGCGGCGGAGGTCGGCAACGGCGCGATCGCGGTGCAGGCCGACGTCGCCGACGACGCGCAATGCCGCGCGCTGGCCGGTGCGGCGACCGAGGCGTTCGGACGGATCGACTTCCTGGTCAACAACGCCGGCAAGACCAAGTTCGCCGCGCATGAGGATCTGGACGCGCTGACCGCCGACGACTTCATCGACCTGTACCGGCTCAACCTGATCGGCGCGTTCCAGATGGTGCGTGCCTGCACCCCGGCGCTGAAGGCGGGGCCGCACGGCGCGGTGGTCAACGTCGCCTCGGTCGCGGGGGTGCACGGCATCGGATCGTCGGTGGCCTATGCCGCGTCGAAGGGCGCGCTGATCACCATGACGAGGAGCCTGGCGCGGGTACTGGCGCCGGGAATCCGCATGAATGCCGTGGCGCCCAGCTATGTGGGCACGGGCTGGTACGAGAACCGGCTGGGCGAGGCGGGGTTCGCCGCGCTCAACCAGCGGATCGCGGCCAGCGTGCCGATGGCGATGGCGACGATGGCGGAGGATGTCGCCGGGCCGATCGTGATGCTGCTCGATCCCGCCAGCCGGGTGATCACCGGCGAGGTGATCGAACTGGACGCCGGCGCGCATCTGGACGTCGGGCTGTCGCGGCGGCCGGGGAAGGAGATGTAGCGAGGGGGCAAGCCCTGTCCGTTGTGTCCTGAACCGCTCGACCGTCGTCTGCCGCGCGGTGGACCCCCGAAGGAGTCCGGGGGTGACGGGATTGCGGCGGGACTACGGCCCGCGCGGCGCCCACAGGATCACGGCCGAGCCGACCAGGCAGATGCCGACGCCGATCACGTCCCAGCGATCCGGCATCACGCCTTCCGCGAGCCACAGCCACGCCAGCGCGCACAGTATGTAGATGCCGCCATAGGCCGCATAGGCGCGCCCGGCATTGTCGGTATCGATCAGCGTCAGAAGCCACGCGAACAGCACCAGAGAGGCGATGCCGGGAGCGATCCACCACATCGATCGCCCGAGCCGGAGCCAGGCCCAGAAGGCGAAGCACCCGCCGATTTCGGCGAGCGCGGCGGCGATGTAGACAAGATAGGTCATCGCCGCCGCCCGATCATGGTTGCTGCCCGCTGCGACTCACCGATAGCGGCGGTCAGGCGGGCTTGCCATTGCCCGCGGTCTGGCCGAACAGCACCTTGCGCTCCTCGTCGCTCATCGGCTTGGCATAGCTCTGGACCTCGCCGCCCTTCGCATAGGCGCGGATCGTCGCCGGGCGCGCCTTGATGCCCTCGAACCAGCGCTGGACGTAGGGGAAGTCGTTCAAGTCCTGCTTGTGCGCCTGATGCGGGACGATCCACGGATAGATCGCCATGTCGGCGATCGAATAGCCGCTGCCGGCGACGAAGTCGCGCCCCTCCAGCCGCCGGTCGAGCACGCCGTAGAGCCGGTTGGTCTCCTTGGTATAGCGATCGATGGCATAGGGCACCTTTTCCGGCGCGTAGACGTTGAAATGGCCGTTCTGCCCGGCCATCGGGCCAAGCCCGCCCATCTGCCACATCAGCCATTGCAGGATGTCGGTACGCTCCCGCGTGGTGTCGCCGTAGAATTTGCCCTCCTTCAGCGCGAGGTAGATCAGGATCGCGCCGCTTTCGAACACGCTGACGGGATCGCCGCCGTCGGCGGGGGCGGTGTCGATGATCGCCGGCATCCGGTTGTTGGGCGAGAACTTCAGGAACTCGGGATTGAACTGGTCGCCCGCGCCGATGTTGACCGGGTGGATGTCATAGGGGACGCCCGCTTCCTCGAGGAACAGGGTGATCTTGTGACCATTGGGGGTGGGCCAGTAGTAGAGATCGATCATCGACGCGCTCCTGTTTTTTCGGCCGTGGTGCGGCTGTGTCGGGCCGCAGATGGGTCTGGGCGGATCGTTACGCAACGGGGCACGGGCGGCCGAAGGTCACACGAAGGTCACACCTGATCGGGGTGTCGGGTGGCGTGGATGCCGGGCGAAGCGGGAGTCACGCGAAGACGCGAAGCTGCGAAGAAGAAGGAAGAATGTGTTCGCGCGGAGGCGGAGACGCGGAGGGTTGCGCCCGTCGCTGCGTCTCGCGTCAGCGGGATCTTCAACCCTGTTGCGCGCGGGTTCCGGAAGGCCGCTGGCGCGGCTGAGGGTGCGGCAGGCGCAACCCCTCCGCGTCTCCGCGTGAACCCGAAACCTTTTCTCCTTCGCGTCTTCGCGTGACCATCACACCGCTCCCCGGCCACCCGTTTCCACAGATCGGGTCATGTAGGACAGCGAAAACTGCCCGACGCACGCCGATAAAGCCGGACTTGACGCGCCCTGTCCCGTACCGCAGTTTCGAAAGATAAGAATAAGGACCGGAGGATCCCGATGGCGACGTTAGCCGAACCTGACAGCCAGACCGACGCGCTGGACGCCTTTCGCCAGGAGGCGCGCGGCTGGATCGACGCGCATTTTCCCAAGTCGCTGCGCGGCGTCGACAACAGCATGTCGGCGGTCGAGGGACCGACGGCGCTGTCGCCCGACGAGGCCGCGTGGAAGGCGGCGATGGGCGAGAAGGGCTGGGGCGTGCCGACCTGGCCGAAGCAATATGGCGGCGGCGGGCTGAGCCGGGCGGAGGCGCGCGTGCTGGCCGAGGAAATGGCCCGCGCCGGCGCGACCAACCCGATCGGCGGCATGGGGGTGATGATGTTCGGGCCGACGCTGCTCGAATATGGTAGCGAGGCGCAGAAGCAGGAGCATATCCCGGCGATCGCGCGCGGTGAGGTGCGCTGGTGCCAGGGCTATTCGGAGCCGAACGCCGGTTCGGACCTGGCGAACCTCCAGACCTTTGCCGAGGACAATGGCGACCATTACCTCGTCAACGGGCAAAAGACGTGGACGTCGGGCGGGCAATGGGCGGACAAATGCTTTTGCCTGGTGCGCACCGACAAGAGCCAGAAGCAGGGCGGCATCAGCTTTGTCCTGATCGACATGACCGCGCCCGGCGTCGAGGTGAAGCCGATCCAGATGATCAGCGGCATGTCGCCGTTCTGCGAGACGTTCTTCACCGACGTGAAGGTGCCCAAATCCGATCGCGTTGGCGAGGAGGGGCAGGGCTGGACGATCGGCAAGCGGCTGTTGCAACACGAGCGCACCAATTTGTCCGGTGGCGGCGCGCGGATGCTGGCGGCGGGATCGAGCCTGGCCGAGCTGGCCAAGACGCATGTGGGGACCGACAAGGACGGCCTGATCGCGGACCGCGAATTGCGCGCGCGCATCGCCAAGTTCGAGATGGACTGGCGCGTATTCCAGCTCACCGCGATGCGGATCATGGCCGAATCCAAGGCGGTTGGCGGCGTGTCCGAGGTGTCGTCGATCCTCAAGACGATCGGGACAAAGCTGGGTCAGGAGCGCGCCGAGCTGATCATCGAGATCGAGGGGTTGCAGGGGCTGGGCTGGGCTGGCGAAGGCTTTACCCCGGAGGAGCTGACCGCGACGCGGACGTGGTTGTTCGGCAAGGCGACGACGATCTACGGCGGATCGACCGAGATCCAGAACAATGTGATCGCCAAGCGCATCCTGGGGATGCTGGATCATCAATAGCGTCCGTCACCCCGGCCAGGGCCGGGGTCCACCGGGCGGGCGGCGCTGGAGGATGGCTTCGACCGTCTCGCGTGCCGCACGGCGGGTGCCGGAACAGGTCCGGCATGACGGCGGAGAATTTGGAGAGGGATTGTCATGGCCGTTCTGAGCGAAGAACAGACGATGCTGCGCGACATGGCGCGCGAATGGACCCGCAACGAAAGCCCGGTGGCGGCGTGGCGCAAGGTGCGCGATGCCGATGGCGCGGCGGGGTATGATCCGGCGGTGCTGGCCGAGGTCGCCGGCATGGGATGGACCGGGATCATCATCCCCGAAGCCTATGGGGGGAGCGATTTCGGCTGGCTGAGCCTGGGGCTGGTGATCGAGGAACTCGGCAAGACGCTGACCGCGACCCCGCTGGCGGCGAGCGCGGGTGCGGCGGCGGCGATCCTGCTGGGCGGGAGTGACGCGCAGAAACAGGCGTATCTGCCGCGGATCGCGTCGGGCGAACTGGTTGCCGCGCTGGCGATCGACGAAGGGGGGCGCCACGATCCGGCGGCGATCGCGACGAGCGTGGCGGCGGGCAAGATCAGCGGCACCAAGGCGTTCGTCGCGGAAGGCGACACCGCCGGGCTGTTCGTCGTCGCGGCGAGCGATGGTGTCTATCTGGTCGAGGACGGCGCGGGGGTGACGCGGACGCGGCGGCACCTGGCCGATTTCCGCAGCCATGCCGACGTCGCCTTTGACGGTGCGGCGGCCGAGCGGCTGGACGGGGGCGGCGACGGATTGCTCGACGCGATCCTTGACCGCGCCGCGATCCTGACGGCGGC
>NZ_DATMGG010000028.1:0-16488 GCF_035555815.1 Sphingomonas sp. | reverse complement strand
GTTCGCCGCCGCCATCGTCGCCCTTGCCCCCGCCCCCGCGCTAGCACAGGGCATCGTCTCCTCCGCCGATCCGCGTGCCGCTGAAGCCGGGCGTGAAATCCTGCGCGCGGGCGGCACCGCGACCGACGCGGCGATGGCGATGATGCTCGCGCTCACCGTGGTCGAACCGCAATCGTCGGGCATCGGCGGCGGCGGCTTTCTGATCCATCACGATGGCAAGAGCGGCGCGATCGACACGATCGACGGCCGCGAGAAGGCTCCGGCCGCCGCCAGCCCGAACCGCTTCCTCGGCCCCGATGGCAAGCCGCGCCCGTTCGTCGAACTGTTCCCCGGCGGCCAGTCGGTCGGCGTGCCCGGCAACGTCCGGCTGATGGCGCTGGCGCACAAGAAATGGGGCAAATTGCCGTGGAAGGCGCTGTTCGAGCCGGCGATCCGGCTGGCGGAGCAGGGCTATCAGGTGACGCGGCCGATGGCGGCGTCGTCGGCCATGCTGGCGCCGCTGTGGTTCGGCAGGCGCATATCCGCCTCCACCCCGACCGCCCCGACCGGGCAACCCGTGGCCGGCGACGATTCGACCACCATCGTCCCGACCGCCGATGCCTTTCCGGATGTTGCCGCGCTCTACGCGCCCGGCGGCCGGCCGCTGACCGAGGGGATGACGGTCCGCAACCCCGCGCTCGCCGCGACGCTGCGCACGCTGGCCGACGAAGGCGCCGATGCTTTCTACACCGGCGAAAGCGCGCAACGGCTGGTCGACACCGTCACCCAATCGAAGGTGGCGCCGAGCGACATGACGCTGGCCGATCTCACCGCCTATCAGGCGGCCGAGCGGCCGGCGGTGTGCACCCGCTATCGCACCTACAAGCTGTGCGGCATGGGCCCGCCCTCGTCCGGCGCGACCACGGTATTCCAGATCCTGGGGATGCTCGAACGCTTCGACATGAAGAAGCTGGGCAAGGATTCGCCGGTGGCGTGGCATCTGATCAGCGAGGCGATGCTGCTCGCCTATGCCGACCGGGAGAAATATCTGGGCGACCCCGATTTCGTGTCGGTGCCGGTCGCCGGGCTGCTCGACCGGGGCTATATCGCGTCGCGCTCCAAACGGCTGTCGACGACCAAAAGCCTCGGCACCTATGAGGCGGGCACGCCGCCGGGCGCGCAGCCGCGCACCGCCGCGATCCAGAACGAAACGCCGGGTACCACCCATTTCATCGCGGTCGACCGTCAGGGCGACGTGGTGACGATGACGTCGACGGTGGAAGGGCCGTTCGGCAGTCAGCTGGTCGCGGGCGGCTATGTGCTGAACAACGAACTGACCGACTTCACCGCCGCGCCGGAGAAGAACGGCGCGCCTGTCGCCAACCGGGTCGAACCGGGCAAGCGCCCGCTCAGCTCGATGTCGCCGACCATCGTTTACGACGCGAAGGGCCAGCCGATCTTCACCGTCGGCGCGGCGGGCGGCAAGACGATCATCATGCAGGTCGCCAAGGCGCTGATCGCCCACCTGGACTGGGGCGAGAATGCGCGCGACTCGATCGGTGAAGGGCTGATCTTCTTCAACGATGCCGGGCTGATCCTGGAGGAAGGCACCGGCCGTGTGGCGCTGAAGCCCGCGCTGGAGGCGCTCGGCCACACCGTGACGATCGGCAAGCTGGGGCTGAAGGCCAACGCGGCCGAAAGGACCGCCTCCGGCTGGGTCGGCGCCGCCGATCCACGCAGCGTCGGCGTCGCGCTGAAGGAGTGAACTGCGATTGAACCCCAAGAGCGGCCCCGACCAAAAATGGCGGGGATAAGGAGACCGACCGCGTGAGGACGCTCGAACATTTTCCCAATCTGGTCACCATGTTCTTCACGCGCGCTCGTGAAAAGGGTGACGCACCGTTCCTGTGGCACAAGGCCGGCGGACGGTGGCTGCCGACCAGCTGGGCACAGGCCGCGCAACAGGTCGCCAGCCTGACGACCGCGCTCAAGGCGCAGGGGCTGAAACCTGGCGACCGGGTGATGCTGGTCAGCGAAAACCGCCCCGAGTGGTGCATCACCGATCTGGCGGTGATGGCGGCGGGCGGGGTGACCGTCCCCGCCTACACCACCAACACCGAACGCGATCATGCCCATATCCTGGAGAATTCGGGCGCGTGCATGGTCGTCGTCTCGACGCCGAAGCTGGCCAAGGTGCTGATGCCGGCGGTGCTGCGATCCTCGGTACGGATCGTGATCGGTATCGACGAACAGCGACCGGGCCAGACCGGCGTGGCGGACTATCACGACTGGAATGACCTGATCGCCGGCCATCCCGCCGACGTCGAGGCGATTGCAGCGGGCATCACCGCGACGCGCGACGATCTCGCCTGCATCATCTACACCAGCGGCACCGGCGGCGCCCCGCGCGGGGTGATGCAGCATCACGGCGCGATCCTGCACAACGTCGACGGCTGCTGCACGGTGATCTCCGAGGATTTCGGCTGGGAGGATGAGGTGTTCCTCAGCTTCCTGCCGCTCTCCCACGCATACGAACACAGTGGCGGCCAGCATTTCCCGATCGGGCTGGGCGCGCAGATCTATTACGCCGAAGGGCTCGACAAGCTGGCGTCCAATATCGAGGAGACCCGCCCGACGATCATGGTCGTGGTGCCGCGTCTGTTCGAGGTGCTCCGCACCCGCATCACCAAGTCGGTGGAGAAACAGGGCCGGCTATCGTCCTATCTGCTCGACCGCGCGGTCAGCATCGGCGGCAAGAAGGCGGCGGGGGGCGTGCCGTTCTACGACCAGCCGATGAAGCTGGTGGTCAACCGCCTGTTCAAGCCCAGGATCGCCAAGCGGTTCGGCGGGCGGATCAAGGCGATGGTCTCCGGCGGCGCGCCCCTCAATCCCGAGGTGGGGCAATTCTTCGAATCGATCGGCCTCACCTTCCTCCAGGGCTATGGCCAGACCGAGGCGGCGCCCGTGATCTCGTGCAACCGCCCCTCGGCGGGACTCAAGCACGACACCGTCGGCCCGCCGCTCAAGAACACCGAGGTCCGCATCGCCGACGACGGCGAGATCCTGGTGCGCGGCGAACTGGTGATGCACGGTTACTGGCGCAATGAAGAGGAAACGGCCCGTGTCCTGAAGGACGGCTGGCTCCACACCGGCGACATCGGCCTGATCGACGACAAGGGCCGCATCAAGATCACCGATCGCAAGAAGGACATCATCGTCAACGACAAGGGCGACAATGTCGCACCGCAAAAGGTGGAGGGGATGCTGACCCTCCAGAACGAGATCGTCCAGGCGATGATCTATGGAGACCGAAAACCCTACATGGTCGCGGTGATCGTGCCCGACCCCGAATGGACGCAGGAATGGTGCGCGAAGAACGGCGAGGCGTGCGATTTCCCTCGGCTTTCCGGCAACCATGATTTCAAGGCGGCGATCGGCCAGGCGGTCGAACGGGTCAACCGCGAGCTGTCGCAGATTGAGCGCATCCGTCGCTTCATCCTCGCCGACCAGCCGTTCTCGATCGAGAACGAGCAGCTGACGCCCAGCCTGAAGATCCGCCGCCACATCCTGCGCGCCGCCTATGGTGAGCGGCTGGATGCGCTCTACGCCGGGTGATCGGACATCGGACGGAAACGTCGTCGAACGATGGGTTGGAAAATCCCGACACTGCCGCTAACCGCATCGCATGACGCTGGTGGGCATCATCATGGGCTCGTCCTCCGACTGGGAGACGATGCGGCACGCGGCCGAGACGCTGGACGCGCTGGGCGTCGCGCATGAAACGCGCGTCGTCTCCGCGCACCGCACGCCGCAGCGGCTCTACGACTATGCCACCACCGCCGCCGGGCGCGGGCTGAAGGTGATCGTCGCGGGCGCCGGCGGCGCCGCCCACCTGCCGGGCATGGCGGCGGCGATGACCCATCTGCCGGTGCTGGGCGTGCCGGTCGAGTCCAAGGCGCTGAAGGGCATGGATAGCCTGATGTCGATCGTCCAGATGCCGGGGGGCATCCCCGTAGGCACGCTTGCGATCGGCCGGGCGGGCGCGATCAACGCCGGGCTGCTCGCCGCCGCGATCCTCGCGACCAGCGATGACGAACTGGCGCAGCGGTTGATCGACTGGCGCGCGGCGCAGACCGCCAGCGTCGTCAACGACCCGGCCGAATAACGCCGTGCTGCCGCCCGGATCGACGATCGGCATATTGGGCGCCGGCCAGCTCGGCCGGATGCTGGCGGTCGCGGCGGCGCAATTGGGCTATCGCACCCATGTCTACGCACCGGAGACCGGGCCGGCCAATGACGTCAGCGGCACCTACACGCGCGGCGGCTATTACGACGCCGGCGAGCTGGCGAAATTCGCGCGCGCGGTCGACGTCATCACCTATGAGTTCGAGAATATCGCCGTCGCGCCGATCGAGGGCGTCGCGCTGATGGCGCCGATCCACCCCTCCCCCCGATCGCTGGCGGTGGCGCAGGACCGCGCCGAGGAGAAGGCGTTCGTCGAGGCGCTAGGCGGCCGTCCCGCGCCGTGGCGGCGGGTCGACAATCGCGCCGCGCTGGATGAGGCGATCGCGGCGATCGGCTGCCCCGCGATCCTCAAGACCGCGACGCTGGGCTATGACGGCAAGGGCCAGGCGCGGATCGCCAGCCCCGCCGACGCCGATGCGGCGTGGGAGGCGATCGCCGGCGCCCCGGCGGTGCTGGAGGGCTTCGTCACCTTCGATCACGAATTCTCGATCCTGCTCGTGCGCGGCGCCGATGGCGCGATCGCCAGCTATCCGCCGCCGCACAACGAACACCGCGACGGCATCCTCGCGCGGTCGAGCGTGCCCGCGCCCGCTCCGGTCGCGGCGCAATGGACCGAGGCGGCAGCGCTGGCCGGGCGGGTCGCCGAGGCGCTCGACCATGTCGGCGTGCTGACGCTGGAATTCTTCGCCACCGCCGATGGACCCGTGTTCAATGAGATGGCGCCGCGCGTCCATAATTCCGGTCACTGGACGATCGAGGGCGCGGTGACCTCGCAGTTCGAGAACCACATCCGCGCGATCTGCGGTCTGCCGCTCGGCGACACCGGGCTGACCGGCACGCGGGTGGTGATGGAGAACCTGATCGGAGAGGACGCCGCTGGCTGGGATGCGATCCTTGGCGAGCGCGACGCTCACCTTCACCTCTATGGCAAGCATGAAGCACGCCCCGGCCGCAAGATGGGGCATGTCACGCGCGTGACGCGCTGACCTTTCAGCCTCACATCGTCGATGAGCCGATGGCGCAGGCCGATAGCGCAGCGTCGCGCCCCGCCCCAACGGAAACGGCGACCGGAGCGTCAGCCCCGATCGCCGTGAAATTTCGTCCGGCCCGACCAGCGAGCCGGCGTGCGGAGGATCAGGCGCGCGCGCCGTCCATCGGGAAGCTGCCGAACGCGCCGGCGGTGACGGTGCCGTTGATCGCGTCGCCGTCGACGGTCGCTTCGATCGTCAGCGTCATCGGCATCGGGATCGAGATATCTATGCTCCAGCGCAGCGTGTCGCCGTCGACCTTGCCGTCCTTGATCTCGGTGCTGCCCATCGCGCCCACATAGGAGCCGGTGAAGGTGTCGCCGTCGCTCGCGACGGTCAGCGTCGCCTTCTGGTCACCCATCGGCGACTTGGTGACGGTTTCCCAGGTGCCATCGACATTCGCCATGCTGCTTGCCCTCTCTCGCGATCACTTGTTGGCCGGCGCGGGCGGCGTAGCGCCCGCGACCGGAACCACCTCGACCGGCAGGCCGATCGAGTCAAGCTGCGGCCGGACCTTGGCGGCATCGCCGACCACCACCCAGACGAACTTGCCGGCGTCGAGAACCCCGCGTGCCGCAGCGTCAAGCTGGGGTGCCGTCAGCGCACGATATTTTTGCGCCAGCGTCGCGTAGTAATCGTCGGGCCGCTTGGCGAGGTCGTTGGATTGCATCGCGGTCAGCACCGCGCCCGACGTCTCGAAATTGCCCGACAGTTCGCGAACGAAGCCGGTGATGGTGCGGTCGAACTCGACCGGGGTGATGCCCTTCGTCGTCAGGAACTCCTGGACGTCGCCCTGGATCGCCTTGATCGAATCGCCGGTGCGGTCGGCCTGCACCGGGGTCGACACCATGTAGGGCACGGCATGTTCGAGCCGGCGGAAGCTGCCGCTGGCGCCATAGGTCCAGCCCTTGCTCTCACGCAGGTCCATGTTGATGCGCGACAGGAAGTTGCCGCCCAGCACGTCGTTGGCGGTGATATAGGGCAACAGCTCCTCCGTGCCGCTCAGGCCGGTGAGCTGCGCGCCGACGATCACCGATTGCGGCGAATCGGGGCGGTCGATCAGCACGATCTTCGGCGCCGATTGCTGCGCCGGGGCGGCAAAGCTCTTGACCCCGGCCGCGCCGGTGCCGCGCCAGTCGCCGAACCGCCCCTCGAGCGCAGCCTTGACCTCGGCCAACGGGCGATCGCTGACGACGAAGATCTTGACCTTGTCCGGACGCAGCCACGCGGCGTGGAACGCCTGCAGATCCGCCGGGGTCAGCGTGGCGACCGCGGCGGCATCGCCCGATCCGGCAGCCGATTTGGCATAGGGCGACGCCGGACCGTAGACCAGCGTCGGCGCGGCGCGGGCGGCCAGCGCATTGGGATTGGCCATATCGGCGGCGATCCGCGCGAGCAATTGGTTGCGGATGCGCGCCACTTCCGGCGCGGCGAACGCCGGATGACGCACCACATCGGCCAGCACGCCCAATGCCGGGTTGAGATTGGCGCTGGGCGCCTCGAACGTCACGGAGGTACGGTCGGGGGAGCTCATCGTCCCGATGTTCATGCCCAGCCGCTCCTGCGTTTCCGCCAGCGCGATTGGATCCAGTGCCCTGGTCCCGCCCTCCTCCAGCGATGACAGCATCAGCGATTGGGTGCCGAGCTTGCCCGGCACGTCGGCGGCGACGCCCGCGTCAAAGCTGAGCACCGCGCGGGTGATCGGCACGGCGCTGCGCTGGGCATAGACCAGCTCGACCCCGTTTGAGAGTTTGGCACGCTCGACCTTGGGGAAGTCCAGATCCTTGATCTCGCCGACCGCGGGCATGGACCCGCGCGTCCCGGGCGCTACCGGGGCCTCCGCCGCCTCCGGCGCCGGGGCCCTGGGCGGCGTCGTCGTCTCGGCATAGGCCTCGCGCGCACCCGGCTCGACCGTCAGCGCGAACACCGGGCGGCTCAGCCACTTCTGCGCCGCCGCCTTGACGCTGGCCGGCGTCGCGGTCGCATAGGCCTCCAGCTCCTTCTTGTAGAAGCCGGGATCGTTCGAATAGAGCGCCCCCTCCGCCAGCGCGACCGCCTTGCCGCTGAAATCACCGACCTGCTCCAGCCCGGCGATGGTGCCGGTTACCTGTCGCATCGCGACTCGCTGCACTTCGTCGGCGGTCGGGCCGTTCTTGAGCAGATCCGCCAGCACCGCGTCGAGACGCTGGTTGACCTGGGCGACGTCGACGCCCGGCTTCACATTGACCTGAATCTCAAAGAAGCCCAGCTGCTCGAAATCCTGCACGTCCGCCGACGCCGACACCGCGAGCTGGTCCTTGCGTACCAGGCTGTTGTCGAGCCGCGAGCTGGCGAGGCCGCCCAGCACGCTGGCGAAGATGTTGAGCGGCACCGAATCCTTGTCGTTCAGGCCGGGCACCGCCCAATAGCGATACAGCCGGGTGTTGGCGACGCGATCCTTCATCGTCATCGCCTTGGGCGCGGACAGAGTCGGTACGGTGGTGGCGGCGTCGGCGGTCTTGGGGCCGGCGGGGATATCGCCGAAATACTTCGCGACCAGCGGACGGGCGGTGGCGACGTCGATGTCGCCCGCCAGCACCAGCACGGCGTTGTTCGGGCCATAGTGCGCCCGGAACCAGCCCTTCACATCGTCCAGGCTGGCGGCATCCAGATCGGCCATCGACCCGATCGTGCTGTGGCCATAGGGGTGATCGGGCGGCAACAGTCCCGCCAGCTGGGCGTATTCGACCAGCCCGAACGGCGCGTTGTCGCCCTGGCGCTTTTCGTTCTGGACGACGGCGCGCTGGTTATCGAGCGTCTGCTGAGTCACCGCGCCGAGCAGATGGCCCATGCGGTCGCTTTCCAGGAACAGCGCGCGTTCGAGCGCCGGGGTCGGCACGGTCTCGAAATAATTGGTGCGATCGAACCAGGTGGTGCCGTTGAAATCGGTCGCGCCGACTTCCTGCAGCGGCACGAAGAAATCGCCGGGCGAATTCTCCGACCCGTTGAACATCAGATGCTCGAACAGATGGGCAAAGCCGGTCTTGCCCTTCGGCTCGTTCTTCGAACCGATGTCGTACCACACGCTGACCGCGACGATGGGCGCCTTGCGGTCGGTATGGACGATGACGCGCAGGCCGTTGGGCAGGGTGAAGCTCTGGTACGGGATATTCACCTCGCGGACCAGTTCGGCGACGGGCACCGGCTTCGCGTCCTGGGCGACGGCGGGGACGGCGAGCGCCAGCAGCGCGACGCTGCCCAGCATGAGCGACAATTTCATGGAATACCCTCAAAATATGGTCTGCCGGGGACCCGGCCGGATCGCCCGAAGCTATACAACCACCGGGCCTTCATCAATCGACCGTGGCACGAACGACACGGTACGGGTAAACAACGTTTGACCCCGGTGCGATCCGCAACACGCGGTTTGCCCGGCGGCGCGCGCTGGCTACGATACGTCATCAAGAGACTGATGAGAGGGGCCTTCCACCATGAAGAGACTGATCGCGGCGCTGCTCGCCTGCACCGCCACCATCGCCGTCGCCCAGGACGCGCCGACCGCCGCCTTCACCCCGGAAGCGGTGCGCGCGCACGTCGAGTTCCTCGCCGACGACCTGCTCGAAGGGCGCGACATCGGTACGCGCGGGCATGAGATCGCGGCGCGCTACGTCGCCAGCCAGTTCGACGCGATGGGGCTGAAGCCGGCCGGCGACAACGGCGGCTGGTATCAGCGCGTCACCTTTCAAAAGACCCTGCCGGGCGCGAGCCCGGCCCGGCTGACGATTACCGGCGCCGGCGGCTCGCAAAGCTGGGAACAGGGCACGGAGGTGCTGGTCGCCCCCAGCCCGCGCGAGCGCGCGCTGGATCTGTCCGCGCCGTTGGTGTTCGTCGGCTACGGCATCAGCGACGCCGCCACCGGCATCGACGATTACAAGGGCGTCGATGCCAGGGGAAAGATCGTCGTCGTGCTCTCCGGCTTTCCCAAGGGGATGCCGAGCGAGGTCGGCGCGCATCTGGGTTCGTCCAAGTCACAGGCGGCGCAGGCACATGGCGCGATCGGCGTCCTCACCATCGCGACGCTCGACGATGCGAAGCGGCGGCCGTGGGACGTGACGAAACGCGCTGGCGGCGCCCCCCGCTACGGCTGGGTCGGCGAGGACGGCCAGCCATTCACCGAAACCCCCGGCGTGCGCGGCGGCGGCTATTTGAACGGGCCGGCGGCGCAGGCGGTATTCGCGGACGCGTCGCGCACGGTGGCGCAAGTGCTGGCCGAGGCGGACAAGACCGGCGGCCGGCCCAAGCCGTTCGCGCTCAAGACCAGCGCGCGGATCGAGGCGAGCAGCACCGCCGAACGCATCACCAGCCCCAATGTCGCGGCGATCCTGCCCGGGTCCGATCCGACGCTGGCCAGCGAATATGTGGTGCTGTCGGCGCACCTCGACCACATCGGGGTGACCGCGAAGAAGGATGGTGAGCCGGCCGATACCGATCACATCAACAACGGCGCGCTCGACAACGCCGCCGGCATCGCGACCATGCTGGAGGTCGCCCGCGCGATCACCCAGTCGCCGGACAAGCCCAAGCGGTCGATCATCTTCGTCGCCTCTACCGGCGAGGAAAAGGGGCTGCTCGGCGCCGATTATTTCGCGCGCCATCCCGGTGTGCCGATCGACAGGATCGTCGGCAACGTCGATCTCGACATGCCGCTGCTGCTCTATCGCTTCACCGACGTCACCGCGTTCGGCGCCGACCATTCGACGCTGGGGCCGCTGGTCGCCGCCGCGGTCAAGCCGATGGGGGTGACGCTGTCGCCAGATCCGATGCCGCAGGAGAGCATCTTCGTCCGCTCCGACCATTATATGTTCGTGAAGCAGGGCGTGCCGGCGGTGTTCCTGGCGACCGGTTTCGCCAACGGCGGCGGCGAGCAGTGGGGCAAGTTCCTGAGCGGCAACTACCACCACCCCGGCGATGACATGAACCAGCCGATCGACTGGGTCGCCGGCGCCCGCTTCGCCGAGGCCAATTACCGCATCACCATGGCGATGGCCGACGCCGCCGAGGCCCCCAGATGGTACAAGGGCGACTATTTCGGCGATCTGTTCGCCAAGGACCGGCCAAAGGCGGACAAGGGGAAATAGGGGCGGCGCTCTGGAGACAGCGGGGCTCAGCCCGAATTGCGCAGCGCCGTGGCGATCGCGTTGATCGACAGCAGGATGCCCTCGCCCACGCGCGGATCGTCCTCGCCGGCGCGGTGGCGCTTGAGCAGTTCGATCTGGAGCAGGTTGAGCGGCTCGATATAGGGCAGCCGCAGCCGGATCGATGTCTCCAGCGCCGGATTCTTCTCAAGCAGCCGCGTCTGCCGGGTGATCTGGAGCAGTCCGTCATGCGTCTCCTGCCAGCCATCGCGGATCCGGCCAAAGATCGTGTCGCGGGTGGCCGCGTCCTCGACCAGCGCCGCGTAGCGGGTGGCGATGCCCATGTCCGATTTCGCCAGCACCTGCTCCATGTTCGCCAGCGTCGACGCGAACAGCGGCCACGCGCCGGCCATCTCGCGCAGCAGCCCCTTGTCGTCGAACGCCGTGATCGCCGCGCCGACGCCATACCAGCCGGGCAGCATCACCCGCGCCTGCGACCATGAGAACACCCAGGGGATCGCGCGCAGATCCTCGATCGCGTCGGATTTCTTGCGGCTGGCCGGGCGCGATCCGATCTTCAGCCCCGAAATTTCCGCGATCGGGGTCATCTGGCGAAAGAAGCTGCGGAAATCATCGGTGCCATAGACCAGCGCGCGATACGCGGCGAAGGCGGTGTTGGAGAGCTGGTCCATCGCCGTCGCGAAGCGTTCGGCATCGCGCGCGGGCAGTTCGACGGGGGCCAGGCTGGCGAGCAGCGTCGCCGATGCCATCGCCTCCAGGTTGGTCATCGCGCTGGCGCGCGTGCCGTATTTGGCGGCGATCACCTCGCCCTGTTCGGTGATGCGGATATGGCCCTGAACCGTTCCCGGCGGCTGGGCCTGGATCGCCTGGAACGACGACCCCCCACCGCGCCCGACCGCGCCGCCGCGCCCGTGGAACAGCTGCATCGCCACGCCGGCGCGCTCGAACACCGGCGTCAGCGCCGCCGACCCCTTCGACAATTGCCAGGTGGAGGTCAGGTATCCGCCGTCCTTGTTCGAATCGGAATAGCCGATCATCACTTCCTGCATACCGCGCGCCTGCGCGATCGCGGCGATTTCGGGCAGCGCCAGCCAGTCGGTCATGATCGCCGGCGCGCGTTCCAGATCGGCGATCGTCTCGAACAACGGCACCGCCATGACGTGCGCCTGCGGCGGATCGCCCGGCACGTACAGCCCGGCCTCCTTCAGCAGCACATGCACCTCGAGCAGATCGGATACCGACGTCGCCATCGAGATCACATAGTTGACGATGCAGGCGCGGCCGTAGGTGGCGTGCGCCTCGGCCGCCGCATGGACGATCGCCAGTTCGGACGCGGTCTCCTCCGAATAGTCGGCATAGGGGCTGGCCAGCGGACGCGGGCTGGTCAGTTCGCGGCGCAGCAGCGCGACACGCGCACCCTCGTCCAGCGCGGCATAATCCGCCTCGACACCGGCGGCCTTGAGCAGTTCGGCGACGACGCGCTCGTGCACCGCGCTGTTCTGCCGCATGTCGAGCGTGGCGAGGTGGAAGCCGAACGTCTCGACCGCGCGGATCAGCCGGCCCAGCGCGCCTTCGCTGGCGAGCGGACCGTCGCCCAGCCCACGCGCGAGCGCGACCAGATCGGCGCGCAGCGCGCCCGGATCGGCATAGGGGACGCCCGCCAGCGGGTGCGGGCGCGGCGCCGGCTTGCCGACCAACACCGCAAAGGTCGCGGCCAGCCGCGCATAGATGCCCGACAGCGCCCGGCGATAGGGTTCGTCGATCCGGCTGGGCGCGGCATCGCCGCTCGCCTCCGCCAGCGCGAGCACGGCGTCATCCACGTCCGCATGATCGCTGGAAATAGACAGTTCGGCGCCGAGCGCGTGAACCGCATCCAGATAATGGCCGAGCGCCGCTTCCGCCGCGCGGCCCAGCGCCTGCCGCATCGAATCGGCGGTAACATAGGGATTGCCGTCGCGATCGCCGCCGATCCAGCTGCCCGGTTTCAGGAAACTCGGCACCCGCTCGCCGACCGCACGGTCCCAGCGCGCATAGAGCGCGGGCAGCGCCGGCAGGAACACGTCGCGCAGATAGGACAGCGCGATCTCCACCTCGTCGGTGACGAACAGACGCTCGCGCCGCAGCACCCGCGTCTGCCACAGCAGCGCGATCTGGCGCAGAATCGCGTCGTCGACGCGGTCGCCGTCCTCGGTCTCGGTCGCGCCTGTATCGCGGATCGCCATCAATTCGGCGATGCGGTTGCGGTGGTCGATCATCGACTTGCGCCGAACCTCGGTCGGGTGCGCCGTCAGCACCGGCGCGACCAGCGCGGTGTCGAGCAGCGCCATCACCGCGTCGCGACCGATCCCCTTCGCCTCCAGCGCCGCCAGCGCATGGGCGAGATCCGCCCCTTCCTCGGCCGCCACCCCCTGCCGGTCCTCGGCCAGGTTGGCGAGCATCGAGAACAGCATGAAGCCCCGCACGAAATCGAGCGTCTCGTCGAGCGTCAGTCGCTCCAGCCCCGGATCGATCGCGTCGGCCCCGGCCACGCCTCGCGCGCGATCGACCGAGGTGGCGCGAATATATTCCGTGCGCTTGAACAACTCCTCCCCGCCATAGGCGCGGATCACGTCGCCGAGGAGACGGCCGAGGAAACGGACGTCGGGGTTGTTCGTGATCGGGGGAAGAGTCGCCATGGGCGCACTTGCTGCACCGCGGCAGGACATCGGTCAATCGTTGACGACAGGCCCGGTACGCGCTAGTGTGTTATTCAAATAATACAGGAGCCAACCATGCGCGCGCTGTTGATCGCCCCACTCGTCCTGGCGCTTGGCGCCTGTGGCGACGGCGAAGGCACCCAGATCTCGCTCAACGTCAACGATCCCGGCGGCGCGTCGTTCAATGCGTCCGCGGCCAAGGACGGCACCGTCGCGATCAACGCGCCCGGTTTCCGTGGCGCGATCAAGCTGCCGAAGATCCAGCTCGACGCCGGCGATTTCGATATCAACGGCGTCCGCCTGCCGCCGGGGTCAAAGATCGACGGCCTCAACATCGACGGCAACGCCGGCGACGATCGCGTGAGGGTGACCTTCACCAGCCCGATCGCCCCCGCCGCGGTGCGCGAATGGTTCCAGGGCAAGCTCGCCGCCAAGGGGTTCAAGTTGACCGCTCAGGGCGATTCGCTGTCCGGGACCACCGATGAAGGCAAGCCGTTCACCCTCATCGCCAGGTCGGGCGGCGAAGGATCGCTGGGCGAGATCGTCATCGCCGACTGATCCGCCCCGGGCGACCGCTGGCCCGGCGCGCGCCAAGCGCCTATGGTGGCACGATTCCCCGTTTCCATCAGGACGTGCCCGATGCTCGATACCCCCCTCGCCCAGGTGCCGCTGGTCAGCCTGACCGACCAGGACGCCGATCCGGACGCCTTTGCCGCAGAATTGGGCGGATCGTTCGAGCGGTTCGGCTTCGCGATGGTCGCCAACCACGGCGTCCCCGACCATGTCGTCACGCGGGCGTGGGCGATGACGCGAGCGTTCTTCGACCTGCCCGAAGACGAAAAGCGCGGCTATTTCGTCCCCGGCGGCGGCGGCGCGCGCGGCTACACCCCGTTCAAGACCGAGATCGCCAAAGGCGCGCGCCATGTCGACCTCAAGGAATTCTGGCACGTCGGGCGCGAACTGCCCGCCGGCCACCGCTTCGAGGCGGACATGGCGCCCAACATCTGGCCGGACCGGCCGGAGGGATTTCGCCAGGCGTTCCTCGACCTGTTCACCGCGCTCGACCGGGCGGGGGATCGGCTGCTGTCGGCGATCGCGCGCCACCTGAAGCTGGCGCCCGACTGGTTCGATCCGGCGGTACGGGACGGCAATTCGGTGTTGCGTCTGCTCCACTATCCGCCCGTCCCCGCCGATGCGCCCGAAGTGCGCGCGGGCGCGCATGAGGACATCAACCTGATCACCCTGCTGCTCGGCGCGGAGGAGGCGGGGCTGGAGCTGCTCGACAAGGACGGCCAGTGGCTGCCCGTCAAGCCGCCCGAAGGGGCGATGGTGGTCAACGTCGGCGACATGCTCCAGCGGCTGACCAACCACGTGCTGCCGTCGACGACCCACCGCGTGGTCAATCCGGCGCCCGAACGGCGCGGCTTCTCGCGCTATTCGATGCCGTTCTTCCTCCACCCGGCGCCCGATTTCCTGATCGAGACGCTGCCGTCGACAATCAGCGCGGCCAACCCGAACCGCTATCCCACGCCGATCACCGCGCACGACTATCTGCACGAGCGGTTGGTCGAGATCGGCCTGGTGAAGAAGTAATTCTTGCCTGCCGCGGACTTGTTCCGGGGCGCGCCCTTCCGCTAGGCGCGACCGTCTGTTGTCATGACGAGGACGGTATGACCGAACCATTGCGCGTTGCCCTTGCCGGGCTTGGCACCGTCGGTGGCGGGGTGATCCGGCTGATCGACGCCAACCGCGATCTGATCGCGCGGCGCGCGGGGCGGCCGATCGAGGTTGTCGCAGTCTCGGCGCGCGACCGGGCCAAGGATCGCGGCGTCGACATCTCGCGCTTCGCCTGGATCGATGACACCGCCGCGCTGGCCGCGCACCCCGGTGCCGACGTCGTGGTCGAGCTGGTCGGCGGATCGGACGGCCCCGCGCTGGCGCTCGCCCGCGCGACGCTGGCCGCCGGGCGCGGCCTGGTTACCGCCAACAAGGCGATGATCGCGCACCACGGACTGGAACTGGCGACGGCGGCCGAGGCGCAGGGTGTCGCGCTGAAGTTCGAGGCGGCGGTGGCGGGCGGCGTGCCGGTCATCAAGGGACTGCGCGAAGGCGCGGCGGCCAATGAGATCGGCCGCGTCTACGGCATCCTCAACGGCACCTGCAATTTCATCCTGTCGAAGATGGAGGCCGAGGGCCGCGACTTCGCCGAGGTGCTCGCCGAGGCCCAGGCGCTGGGCTTTGCCGAAGCCGATCCCAGCTTCGACATCGACGGCGTCGACGCCGCGCACAAGCTGTCGATCCTCGCCAGCGTCGCGTTCGGCACCCAGCCCGCGTTCGATCAGGTCGGCGTGACCGGCATCCGCCACCTGATCGGCGCCGACATCGCCGAGGCGGCGGCGCTGGGCTTTCGCGTGCGCCTGGTCGGGATCGCCGAGGCTGGCGCGCACGGCCTGTTCCAGCGCGTCCACCCGCATCTGGTGCCGCTCGACCATCCGCTGGCGCATGTCGTCGGATCGACCAACGCGGTGGTGGCGGAGGGCAATTACGTCGGCCGGCTGCTGTTCCAGGGCGCCGGCGCGGGTGACGGCCCGACCGCCAGCGCGGTGGTCGCCGACCTGATCGATATCGCGCGCGGCGAATATGGCCCGCCCTATGCGATGCCAGCCGCATCGCTCGGCCGGTTGCCCGCCGCCGATCCGGGCGAGCGGCGCGGGCGCGCCTATCTGCGCTTCACCGTCCCGGACAAGGTCGGCGTACTGGCCGAAATCGCCGCGGCGATGCGCGATGCGGGCGTCTCTATCGAGAGCCTGATCCAGCGGGGCGTCGCCACCGACGGTGGTGTGCTGCTGGCGATCGTCACCCACGAAGGGCCGGAGCGGTCCGTCGCACAGGCGCTGGAAAAGCTGCGCGGATCGCAGAGCCTGGCCGGCGATCCGATGTGGATGCCGCTGCTGGGCGGTTAGGGCGCCAGTTCCCGCGGCCTGACCCGCACCGCCTGGCCGTTGGTCGACATGCTGACCCCGACGAAGCCGCACTCGGCGAAAAACGCGCCGACGCGGCCGCACGGATTGAGCTTCGCCTCCAGCAGCCGCGAGCGTTCGGTCGGCACCGAATCGCGGATATCGGTGGCCAGGAAACCAACCCGATAACGATCGGCCTCACGCCGACCGCACACCAGGATCTCCTTGCTGTCGCTGGTCCTGCCGCAGGGGACTTCCGCACGGGTGCGATCGTGCGCGGCGGCGATCAACGCGGCATCATCGGCAGGGGCGGCGAGAAGCAGCAACAGCGAGAGCATCGATCGTCTCCACGGGGCGGTGCGCGACAATGGCGCGTTGCGATGCTGTGGCGCAAGTCCCGACACACGGATCGCATGGCTTGGGGGCTGGGCTTTTGGGTTCGCGC
>NZ_DATMGG010000027.1:0-3883 GCF_035555815.1 Sphingomonas sp. | reverse complement strand
AGCGGATCGCCGACCGGATTGTCCGCCGCGCCGCCGCCGCCCTTGCGCCGCCGCGCGCGCGGCGGCGGCAGCACCAGCGCCAGGTCCGCCTCGCCCTTCAGGATCGCGCGCGCGCCGGGTCCGAATTCCAGCCCGCCGTGCGGATTGGCGCGCAGCGCGTCGCGCAGCAGCAGCGCGCGGGCGACGGGCTTGACCAGCGCCGCCTCTTCGCCGTCGACGATGCCCCAGACCGAGAGCTGTTCGTGCCCGTTCATCAGGCTGCGCTCGGTCGACTGGCCCAGCAGCACCTGCTCGATATAGCCGACGCCAAACATCTGCCCGGTGCGGAACACCGCCGACAGGAATTTGCGCGCGGTCTGGGTCACGTCGACCGCGGCCGGCGGGTTGAGGCAATTGTCGCAATTGCCGCAGGTCTCGCCCGGCTCCTCGCCGAAATGGCGCAGCAGGATGCGGCGGCGGCACCCCGCCGTCTCGACCAGCGCGCCCAGCGCGGTCAGCCGCGTGCGCTCGCCGGGCTGGCGCGCCGGCTCGACCTCACCGATGCGCTGGCGCGCGCGGGCGAAATCGTCGGCGCCCCAGAACAGGTGCGCCACCGCCGGATCGCCGTCGCGCCCGGCGCGGCCGGTCTCCTGATAATAGGCCTCGATCGACTTGGGCAGCCCGGCGTGGGCGACGAAGCGGACGTCGGGCTTGTCGATGCCCATGCCGAACGCCACCGTCGCCACCATCACCATCGATTCGCTGGCGACGAACGCCGCCTGGTTGGCGGCGCGCACCGCGGGGTCGAGCCCGGCATGATACACGCGCACCTCACGCCCGCCGCGGCCGAGCGCCTCGGCCAGCTTCTCGGTGCCGGCGCGGGTCTGGGCATAGACGATGCCGGGGCCGGGCTGGTCGGCGATCAGGTCGGCGATCTGGCGGGTGGTGTTGTCGCGCGGGGTGATGGCGTAGCGGATGTTGGGCCGGTCGAACCCGGCGACCACCAGCCCGGCGTCGGGGATGCCGAGCTGGGTGAGGATGTCGGCGCGGGTATGCGCGTCGGCGGTGGCGGTCAGCGCGAGGCGGGGCACCGCCGGAAACGCATCGAGCAGCGGCCGCAGCAGGCGATAGTCGGGGCGGAAATCATGCCCCCATTCGGAGACGCAATGCGCTTCGTCGATCGCGAACAGGCACACCCGCCCGCGTTCCAGCAGGTCGCGGAAATCGGCGCCCGACGCGCGTTCGGGCGCGACGTAGAGCAGGTCGAGATCGCCGTCGAGGAAGCGCCCGCGCGTCTCCGCCCGGTTGGTGTCGACACTGGTCAGCGTGGCGGCGCGGATGCCGACCGCCTCCGCCGCGCGCAGCTGATCGTGCATCAGCGCGATCAGCGGGGAGACGACGACGCACGTCCCCGCCAGCATCACCGCCGGGAGCTGATAGGTCAACGACTTGCCCGCCCCGGTCGGCATCACCGCCAGCGTGCTGTCGCCCGCCAGCACACGATCGACGACGTGCTGCTGGACTCCGCGAAAGCCGGGGAAGCCGAACACGGTGTGGAGGGTGGCGAGGGGGTCGGTCATTGCGCAAACCCCAGGATGAGCATCAGAGCAAGATCGACCCGTGCCCTGTCCGATTCCGACAGGGCGCCGATCCGCTCGCCGAACGCGCGGCGGCGGACGGCGACCAGCACATCGGTCGAAACCGCCGATTCCTTGCGCAATCCGTTCCCGGCATCGGGCGCCACCAATGGGCGGATCGGTTCGCGGCCATGCTCCGCGTCGGTGATGAGGGCGACAAGTACGGTCGGTCCGTCGCTATAGATATCGGCCTGCACCACCACGACCGGCCGCGGCTTGTTGCCGAATCCTGATCCCGTCGCTGCCGTGAAAATGTCGCCGCGCTTCAATCCTCATCGTCCCACGGCGGAGGCAAGCTGCTCAGCACGTCGTCGATCATCGCATCGACAAAGACCATGGCCTCGTCGTCCTGATGCGCCCACAACCATGCCCGCATCTGACGCGCCTGTTCCTGAAATTCGGGCGTGCGGGTGTCGGGCAGCCAGAAGGTGCGCGGCCGGAGGCCTTGCGCGCGCAGCGCCGCGCGCCGCTTGGCGACGCGCTCGGCACCCGACTTCGGCTTTTCAAATCCCATGCCGCAACGTTACAGGTAACGCGGCGGCATGGCAATCAATCGACCCAGATATGCACGCGCTGTTCGGGCGGCAGATAAAGCTTGTCGCCCGGCTGGACGTTGAACGCGGCGTACCATGGGTCGAAATTGCGGACGATGCCGTTGACGCGGAACAGGTTGGGGCTGTGCGGATCGCTCAGGATCTGCTCGCGCAGCGCGCCCTCGCGGGTCTTGCCCTGCCAGGAATAGGCGTAGGCGATCAGGAACCGCTGGTCGCTGGTCACGCCGCCGATCGGGCCGGGATCGCCGTGCTCGGCCTTGTACCGCTGCCACGCGCCCCACGCCATCTCCAGCCCGCCCAAATCGCCGACGTTCTCGCCCATCGTCAGCTCCCCCTTGATGTGGGTGCCGGGCACCGGCTCATAGCCGTCGAACTGGGTGCCGAGCAGCTTGGTGCGCGCGACATAGGCGTCGGCGGACGCCTGGGTCCACCAGTCGCGCACCTTGCCGGTGGCGTCGAACTGGCGGCCCTGATCGTCGAAGCCGTGGCCCATCTCGTGCCCGATCACCGCGCCGATCCCGCCGTAATTGACCGCCGGATCCGCCGCCGGATCGAAATAGGGCGGCTGCAGGATCGCGGCGGGGAAGGTGATCTGGTTCTGCGACGGGCTGTAATAGGCGTTCACTTCCTGCGGGGTCATGTTCCACAGGCCGCGATCGACCGGATACGGCAGCCGCGACAATTCCAGCCGCCAGTCGAATTCGCGCCCGCGCATGGCATTGCCCAGCGGATCGGCGCGGTCGACGCGGTAGCTGCTGTAATCGATATATTTGGCCGGGTGGCCGATGCGCGGATCGAACGCGTCGAGCTTCGCCAACGCTTCGGTACGCGTGGCGTCGTCCATCCACTTCAGCTGCTTCAGCTCGTCGGCATAGGCGGCGCGCAGATTGCCGATCAGCTCGCCCATCTGGCGATCGCTTTCGGGCGGATAGTGGCGCGCGACATAGATCTGGCCCACCGCCTCGCCCAGCATGTTGTTGATCAGGCGCACGCCCCGTTTCCACCGGGCGCGCTGTTCGGGCACGTCGCGCAGGGTCTTGGAAAAGAATTCAAAATTGGCCTGGTCGAACGCCTTGGGCAGATATTGGGCGTTGTCGCTGATGAAGTGGAAGGCGAGATAATCCTGCCAAGTCGACAGCGGCGTCGTCTCCACCAGCTTGCCGGCGTCGGCGATCGCGGAGGGTTCGATCGCGAGGATGGTGTCGATCTTGCCCAGCCCGGCCTCGCCCAACACGCGGGTCCAGTCGAACTGCGGCGCCAGCTTGGTCAGTTGCGCACGATCCATCGGATTGTTGATCTGCTTGATGTCGCGGTCGCGCTCCGGCGTCCACTGCGACTTGGCCATCGCGGTTTCCAGTGCGATGATGCGGTCGGCGCGCGCGTCGGTGTCGCTGAAGCCGGCCAGCGCCAGCATCCTGGCGACATAGGCGCGATAGGCGGTGCGGAACGCGACATATTTGTCGTCGGGCAGCAGATAGTAATCGCGGTTGGGCAGCCCCAGCCCGTCCTGCGTGGCAAAGGCGGCATAGTGCGTCGGGTCGGCGAAGTTCGGGGTGACGCCTACCGATACCGGCCCGGCATAGCCCGGCGTCTGGAACAGGCTGACCAGCTGTGCCCGCGTCTTCAGCGCGGAGATCCGGGCGAGATAGGGTTTCAGCGGCGTGGTGCCCGCCCGCTCGATCGCCGCTTCGTCCATGAAGCTGGCATAGAGGT
>NZ_DATMGG010000026.1:0-9264 GCF_035555815.1 Sphingomonas sp. | reverse complement strand
GACTCTCTCCACCGCTATCGCGACATCGGTTCCTCGGCTCGTTTCGCTCAGCATCCGCCGGCCATGGCTGACGGTGCTGCTCTGCCTGGTGCTGGCCGGGCTGGCGTTCGCGGTCGCGGCGCAGCGGTTCAGCATGACCACCGACACCGCCGCGCTGATCTCCCCCGACGTCGATTGGCGACGGCAGGAAAGCGCGATGAAGGACGCGTTCCCGCAATTGCGCGACGCGATGCTGGTCGTGGTCGACGGACAGACGCCCGAACTCGCCGAATCGGGGGCGGCGCGTCTGGCGGCGCGGCTGGGCGAGGATCGCGCGCATTTTCAGCTGGTGCGGCGGCCCGACGGCGGCGATTTCTTTGCGCGCGAGGGGCTGTTGTTCCGTTCGCCGGCCGATGTGCGACAGGCGACCGCAACGCTGATCGAGGCGCAGCCGCTGCTCGGCCCGCTTGCCGCCGATCCCAGCCCGCGCGGGGTGGCCGGGGCGCTGTCGACGATGCTCGACGGGGTCGATCGCGGATCGGCGACGCTGGCGCAGATCGACCGGCCAATGCGCGCGCTGAGCACCGCGATCGACGCCTCGCTGGCCGGCCAGCCCGCCTTTTTCTCCTGGCAGCAATTGTTCGCCGGCGATGGCGAAGGGCTGAGCGCTCCGACCCGGCGGCTGATCCTGGCGCGGCCGGTGATGGATTATGGCTCGATCAAGCCGGGCGCCAAGGCGAGCGCGGCGGTGGCCGCCGCCGCACAGGCGCTCCAGCTCGACGCCGCGCACGGTGTCCGGGTGCGGCTGACCGGCGAAGTGCCGCTGTCGGACGAGGAATTCGCGACGCTGGAGGAGAATATCGGCGTCGTCGCGATGGTGATGGTGCTGGCGATGCTGGTGACGCTCTGGTTCGCGACGCGGTCGGTCCGGCTGGTCGCGGCGATCATGGGGACGATCATCATCGGGCTCGTGGTCACCACGGCGGTCGGGCTGCTCGCGGTCGGGCGATTGAACCTGATCTCGGTCGCGTTCATCCCGCTGTTCGTCGGGCTGGGGGTCGATTTCGGCATCCAGATCTGCGTGCGGTTCAACGCCGAGCGCGCCGATGGCCGATCGCCGGCCGACGCGATGCGCGGCGCGGCCGGGGCGCTGGGGGCGCCGTTGCTGCTGGCGGCGGGGGCGGTGTTTCTCGGCTTCGGCGCGTTCCTGCCTACCGCCTATGTCGGCATCGCCGAGTTGGGGGTGATCGCCGGGCTGGGCATGGTGATCGCGCTGGCGTTCAGCGTCACCTTGCTGCCCGCGGCTGTGCTGCTGCTGCGGCCACGCGCGCCGCGCCGGGAGGTCGGCTTCGCCGCGCTGGCGCCGGTCGATGCGTTCCTCGATCGCCGGCGCAAGCTGGTGTTGTGGGCGTTCGGCGTGTCGATGGTCGCCAGCGTCGCACTGCTGCCGTGGGTGCAGTTCGACTTCAATCCGCTCCACCTGCGCGCCCGCGATGGACAGGCGATGCAGACGCTGGCCGACCTGACCCGCGATCCGACGCGCACGCCGAACACAATCGACGTGCTCGCCCCCGATCACGCCTCCGCCATGCAGCTTGAAGCCCGGCTGAAGCGCCTACCCGAGGTGGCGCAGGTCATCACCGTCGACAGCTTCGTTCCCGCCGACCAGCCCGAAAAGCTCGCCGCGATCGGCGATGCGTCGCTGTTGCTCGATCTGACGCTCAATCCGTTCGACGTCGCCCCGCCGCCGACCGATGGCGATCTGGTCGCGGCGTTCCGCCCGCTCGCCGCGCGGCTCGAACGGTCGGGCGGCAGCGCCGCCGCGCTGGGGCATAGCCTCCAGCGGCTGGCGGACGGCACGCCGGGGCAGCGCGCCGCGGTCGACACGATGCTGTCCGCGCCGCTGACGGTGATGCTCGATCAGGTCCGCGCGATGCTCCAGGCCGAGCCGGTCGACCGTGCCGGGCTGCCCGCCGATCTGGTCCGCGACTGGGTGACGCCGGACGGCCGCTACCGGGTCAGCGTTTTCCCGTCGGGCGACGCCAACCAGAACAAGGTGATGGAGCGGTTCCGCAAGGCTGTCACCGCCGTCGCCCCGACCGCGTCGGGCCTGCCGGTCGCGACGCAGGCGGCGGCGTTCACCATCGCCGGGGCGTTCGTCCAGGCCGGCGTGATCGCGCTGGTGCTGGTCAGCCTGCTGCTGTTCGCGGTGCTGCGCGATGTGCGAGAGGTCGCCTTCACGCTGGCGCCGGTGGTGCTGTCGATCTTCCTGACACTGGGCACGTGCGTGGTGATCGGCCAGCCGATCAACTTCGCCAACATCATCGCCTTTCCGCTGCTGTTCGGCGTGGGCGTGGCGTTCCACATCTATTTCGTGATGGCATGGCGCGGCGGCGCGACCGGTCTGCTCCAGTCGAGCCTGGCGCGCGCGGTGCTGTTCAGCGCGCTGGCGACCGGCACCGCGTTCGGCGCGCTGTGGCTGTCGCATCATCCGGGCACCGCCAGCATGGGCAAGATCCTGATGATCAGCCTTGCGTGGACGCTGATCTGCGCGCTGATCTTCGAACCGGCGCTGCTGGGGCCGCCGCGCCGAAAGGTCAGTCCGGCTTAGGGACGGCCGTGGTCGGATCGGGTAGCGAGTCGTTCGCTTCGGGCGCGGTCGCCGCGGGATCGACCAGCGGGTCGTCGAGTTCCGCGGCATTGGGTGTGGTTGGCCCGGCCGGATCGTCCAGCATATCGTCCGGCCCGGTGTCGGCGTGCGCGCCCTTCAACTGCGCGATCTCGCCCGCCCGGTTCTGGAGGTAGACCGAGCGTAGCGTCGCATAGGGATCGACCGCGCCGGAGAACAGCGCCTTCAGGTCATCGTCGGCCTCCGCGCGCGCGTCGAGCCCGACCACCACGCCGCGCGGGATCTGGTACTCCAGCCGGTCGAACGGCTTGCCCACCGCCAGCGGCAGCACCATGCCATCACCCTGGCCGCCGACCAGGTCGCGCAGCGTGGTGGGCCCGACGAACGGCAGGAACAGATACGGCCCCGGCTTGACCCCATAGAACGCCAGCGTGTTGCCCAGCCCGTTGGCGCGATGCGGCAGGTTGACGCGCGGTTCCTTGGCCACGTCGATCAGCCCGCCCAGCCCCAGCCCGGTGTTGATGACGAAGCGGCCGAGCGTCTCCGCCGCCTTGCCCGGCTTGAGCTGGAGCAGATAGCTGAGGAACACCACCGGCTCGCGCAGGTTGCTGAACACGTTGCGTAGGCCCGACCGCGCGGGTTTCGGCACGACATGCTTGTAGCCCATCGCCACCGGCCGGAACGCCGCCTTGTCGGCGCGCTGGTGGAGCGTGAACATGCGCCGGTTGAAATGCTCCAGCGGATCGCCCGGTGCGTGGCGCGGAGCGGCGACCGATGCGGGCAGTGTCCGGCGTACCGGCGGCGGCGGGGTCCACGCCTGCTCCTGTACTAGAGTATCGACGGGGCGCGCGGCCTGCGCCTGCGCCTGCGCGGCGAGCAACGTCAGCGCGGGGATCAGCCCCGGATTCAACCGCCCGCCTTTGCCGCCAGCGCGTTGAGGTGGGCGATCAGCGCCTTGGCCCCGCCGGTCTGGAGCACGGTCGCGAAATCGGATCGGCGCGTCGCCAGCTGGCTGATCGCGTTGCGATAGAACACGTCGATGATCTTCCAGCTCCCGCCGCTCTGGCGCAGGCGATAGGCGATCGCGACCGGCGACCCCTTGGGGTTGTTGAGCGTGGTGCGCACCAGCCGGTCGGCGCCGCGTGCCTCGACCTTGGGGTCGATGGTGAACGACTGGCCGGAGAAGCCCGAGAAATTCTCCGCATATTGCGCGACGGTCATCCGCCGGAATGCCGCGACCAGCGCGGTCTGGTCGGCGGGGGCGATCGTCGTCCACGGCGTGCCGACCGCCAGTCGGGTCATCAGCGGCAGATCATAGGCGCGATCGATCGCCGGCTGGATCGCGGCGCCGCGCGCGGCGGTCGGCTTGCCGCTTTTCATCAGCGCGATCAGCGCGTCGTCGAGCGACTGGATGGCGGCGACCGGATCGCTCGCTTGGGCCAGCGCCGGCGCGGGGGCAGCGGCGATTGCAAGAAGGGCGGCGCCGGAGAAGATCGATCGCATGATGGTCCTGTCCCGATGGTGTCCTGGGGCCCGGCGCCTAGCACGGCCAGGCTGAATGCTGCATTGCAACCGGCCCCATCTTGTCGCCGCAATCGGCTTGTATTCGAGTGACCTTCATCCCAGATTGAGGGGAATGTGACTAGTCCGCAAGTTCGTATCGAAGCCGGCGCGCGACCGCTCAAGGTCATTCTCGCCAGGCCACGCGGCTTCTGTGCCGGGGTGGTGCGCGCCATCGACATCGTCGAACGCGCGCTCGATCTCTACCAGGCGCCGGTCTATGTCCGCCACGAAATCGTCCACAACCGCCACGTCGTCGACAAGCTGCGGCGCAAGGGCGCGGTGTTCGTCGACGACCTGTCCGAAGTGCCCGCCGGCCAGCCGACCGTGTTCAGCGCCCACGGTGTCGCGCGATCGGTGCAGGAACAGGCGCGGGCGCGCGACCTGCCGGTGCTGGACGCCACCTGCCCGCTGGTGACGAAGGTCCATGTGCAAGGCCGCCGCTATGCCAAATCGGGCCGGACTCTGGTGCTGATCGGTCACGCGGGCCATGCCGAGGTGATCGGCACGATGGGGCAGGTCGATGCGCCGATGCATCTGGTCTCCACCGTGGCCGACGTCGCGGCGCTGGCGATTCCGCGCGACACCCCGATCGCCTATGTCACCCAGACGACGCTCAGCGTCGACGATACCCGCACCGTCATCGCCGCGCTGGAGGAAGCGTTCAGCGACGTGGTTGGCCCCGACGTATCGGAAATTTGCTATGCGACCCAGAATCGCCAGAGCGCGGTGCGCGATCTGGCGCGGGTCAGCGACATGCTGATCGTGGTCGGCGCGGCGAACAGCTCCAATTCGAGCCGGCTGCGCGAGATCGGTGACGAGATGGGGCTGTCGAGCTATCTGGTCGACGACGGCGACGGGGTCGATCCGGCGTGGCTGGAGGGCGTGGACGTGGTCGGGGTTACTGCCGGCGCCTCCGCGCCCGACGAATTGGTAGAGAGCGTCATCGCCGCGCTGGCGCGGTGGCGCTCGGTCGAGGTATCGCAGCTCGACGGGGTCGAAGAGAATATCGAGTTCAGCCTGCCCCCCGAACTCAAGCGCATGAACGACGCGGCTCGCGCCGCCGGATAGGACGACAGTTATGGGACTCCCACTCAGCCCGCTCGTGCGCATCGGCGCCTACACCGTCCGCCAACACATCAAGGGCGGCCGCTATCCGCTCGTCCTGATGCTCGAACCGCTGCTGCGCTGCAATCTGGCGTGCCCCGGCTGCGGCAAGATCGACTATCCCGACGCGATCCTCAACCAGCGCCTGTCCTATGACCAGTGCATGGACGCGATCGACGAATGCGGCGCCCCCGCCGTGTCGATCGCGGGGGGCGAGCCGCTGCTCCACCGCGATATGCCGCAGATCGTGAAGGGCTATATCGCGAAGAAGAAGTTCGTGATCCTGTGCACCAACGCGCTGCTTTTGAAGAAGAAAATCGACGATTACGCCCCGTCGCCGTTCTTCACCTGGTCGATCCACCTCGACGGGGACAAGCAGATGCACGACCATGCGGTCGATCAGGACGGCACCTATGACGTCGCGATCGAGGCGATCCAGCTCGCCAGGGCGAAGGGGTTCCGCGTCCAGGTCAATTGCACGGTGTTCGACGGCGCCGATCCGGCGCGGCTGGCGGCCTATTTCGACGAGATGGAGCGGCTGGGCGTCGAGATCACCATTTCGCCCGGCTACGCCTATGAGCGCGCGGCCGACCAGGAGCATTTCCTCAACCGTACCAAGACCAAGCAGTTCTTCCGCGACGTGTTCGCGCGGGGCGACGGCGGCAAGGCGTGGACCTTCACCAACTCGCCGCTGTTCCTCGATTTCCTCGCCGGCAACCAGACCTATGAGTGCACGCCGTGGTCGATGCCGCTGCGCACCGTGTTCGGCTGGCAAAAGCCCTGCTACCTGCTGGGCGAGGGCTATGTCGAAACCTTCGCCGAGCTGATGGAGGGGACCGAGTGGGATCAATATGGCGTCGGCAAGTATGAGAAATGCGCCGACTGCATGGTCCATTGCGGGTTCGAGGGCACCGCGGCGACCGATTCGATCCGCCATCCGCTCAAGCTGATGAAGATCGGCCGCAAGGGCGTTCGCACCGATGGCCCGATGCAGCCCGACCTCAGCCTGGAACACCAGCGCCCGGCCGAGGACGTCTATTCCAGCCACGTCGAGCGCGAACTGGCCCGGATCAAGGCCGCCGACCCGGAAGGGTTCAAGCGGGTGCAGCGCGCGGCGTGAGTTCCGATCGGGACTGAATACCAAACCCCGTTCGCCCTGAGCATGACGAAGGGCCGTTCTTCTTCGCTCGGAAGGAAGGGCGGTGCTTCGACAAGCTCAGAACGAACGGTGTAGGGGCGTCAATTGCATAGGGTCGGATGACCTGGGGTTGACCCACATCGTCATTGCGAGCCCGGCGAAAGCCGGGAGAAGCAATCCACCGCGGCGCGAGTGGCGATGGATTGCCGCGCCGCGTCGCCGCTCGCAATGACGATCTGACGTAAAGTCATCTCACTCTAGCCGGTGGGCAAGTTATGAGTTGCGTCCGGTCGAACCCCGCCGCCGCGATCGCGTCGAACGCGCGGCCAAGGTTCCTGAACGCCAGTCCGGCATGACGCCCCGTCCGCAGCAGTGCCGGCAACTGGTTCGGCTGCCGCGCCAGCGACAGTAGCACCGCGCCCAGCGCGACCCCTCCGTCGGGCCGCATCCCGACCAGTGCGGCGGGCGGCAGGTCTTCGTCGGCGGCGTCGGAGATCGCTCGCACCACGCCGAAAGGCAGGCCACGTTCCCGTGCGACACGAGCGGTTATGTGGCTTTCCATGTCGACCGCGATCGCCCCGGTCCGCGCGGCCAGCACCCGCTTCGCCTCTGCCGTGGCGACGATCGCATCACTGCCGGCCACCGCGCCGATGACAGCGGTGGGCAACACGCCGCGCAGCGTCTCCACCACTTCGCCGTCGATCACCAGATCGCCCGGCCGCAGCCCCGAATCCAGTGCCCCCGCCAGCCCGGCCGACAGCATGACGCCAGGGGATCGTGCCGCCGCGTCGTCCAGCGCGCGCTCCAACAGTGCGGCGTCGCCGCCGCCCGCGATGACGACGATATCGCGCCCGGCCCCGCCGATGATCGCGGCCTCGCGCCGGAGGCCACAGGCGACGATCAGCGTCACATGCCGAACGCGACGTGCGCGGCGTTGGAACGCTTCAGGTTGCGATAGCGCGCCATCGCCCACAGCGGGAAATATTTCGGATAGCCGTGGTAGCGCAGATAGAACACGCGCGGGAAACCGCCGCCAGTATACTGCTCCTGCCCCCACAGCCCGTCGGCGTCCTGATGGGCCGCCAGCCAGGCGATACCGCGCGCCACCGCGTCGCTGTCGACCGCGCCGGCCGCCATCAGCCCGAGCAGCGCCCAGGCGGTTTGTGACGCGGTCGAGGGGGCGGGGGTATAGCCGGCATAGTCGAGCGCGTAGCTCTCGCAATCCTCACCCCAGCCGCCGTCGGGGTTCTGGATGCTCGTCAGCCAGTTCGCCGCCCGCGCTACCATCGGATGATCGGGCGGCAGGCCGGCGGCGTTGAGCGCGCACAGCGCCGACCAGGTGCCGTAGACATAGTTGATCCCCCAGCGGCCGAACCAGCTTCCGTCCGCCTCCTGCTCGCGCTCGAGATAGGCGAGCGCGGCGGCCATGCGCGGACTGTCCGCCGGCTCGCCGAGCTGTGCCAGCATCGACACCACCCGCGCGCTGACGTCGGCGGTCGGCGGGTCGAGCAGCGCGCCATGATCGGCGAACGGCAGGTTGTTGAGATAGTGATAGCTGTTGTCGGCGTCGAACGCGCCCCAACCGCCATCGCGGCTTTGCAGGCCCGCCGTCCATTCGACGCCGCGCGCGATCGGTTCGTCATGGCCCGGCCCGGCCCGGCCGCGCGCCCGGTCGAGCGCCATCACCACCACGGCGGTGTCGTCCAGGTCGGGGTAGTGATCGTTGTTGTACTGGAAGGCCCAGCCGCCCGGCCGCACGTCGGGTTTTTCCTCGGCCCAGTCGCCCTTCACGTCGAGCACCTGGCGCGGCACCAGCCAATCGAGCGCGGCGGTGGCGCGCGCCTCGTTCGCGTCGCCGCCGGCCTCCATCATCGCGTGCGCCGCCAGCGCGGTGTCCCACACCGGGGAGACGCACGGCTGGCAATAGGCCTCGTCCTCGCGCACCACCAGCAGCCTCTCGACCGAGGTTCGCGCGATCGCCCTTGCCGGATGATCCTCGGCATAGCCGAGCGCGTCGAACATCATCACGCTGTTGGCCATCGCCGGATAGATCGCGCCCAGCCCGTCCTCGCCGTTGAGCCGCTCGGTGACGAAGGCGACGCACGCGTCGATCGCGCGCCGGCGCAGGCGGCGGGGCCACAGTCCGTCGCCGGCCTTCAGCACGCGATCGAGGGCGTTGAAGCCGACGGTCCACAGCCATTTGGTATCCGCCGCCTTGCTGCCCGGGCGGACCTTCACCCCGGTATAGAGTTCGTCGACCTTGATGCCCTTCGCATTGCGCGCGACCGGCTTGAGCGCGGCGAGCACCAGCAGCGGGACCACCACCGTGCGCGCCCAATAGGACATCTTCGACAGATGAATGGGGAACCAGCGCGGGGTCAGGATCAGCTCGGGCGGCATCGTCGGCACCGCGCGCCACGGGCCGGCGCCGAACAGCGCGAGCTGGATGCGGGTGAACACGTTGCTCGCCGCCGCGCCGCCCGCCGCCAGGATCGCGGCGCGGGCGCGAGCCATATGCGGCGCATCGGGCGCGTCGCCGATCATCTTGAGCGCGTAATAGGCCTTCACCGTCGCGCTGACGTCGAACCCGCCGCCGTGGAACAGCCCCCAGCCGTCATGGTCCGCAGACTGGATACGACGCAGATAGCGCGCGATCTTCGCCTCCAGCACCGCGTCGACCGGCTCGCCCAGATAGTGGCGCAGCAGCACATATTCGGCGGGGATGGTCGCGTCTGCCTCCAGCTCGAACACCCAATGGCCGTCGCCGCGCTGCGCTGCCGACAGCGCCGCTGTGGCCCGATCGACCGCCCGTTCGACATCGGCCAGCGCAAGCGGGGCGGGGGCGTGCGTT